>NZ_JBXWOX010000009.1:0-201621 GCF_059611125.1 Ruegeria sp. CDSB029 | reverse complement strand
CGACAACGCATATGGCGACAGAAACCTAATCTGCACATGCCCCCCAATGGACGCATACGAAGAAGCCGCTGAGTAAATTTGGAGCCCCCGTTTCAAAGCGGGGGTTTATCCTAGGGTGTGAAGCCAACGGGCACGCCAAATGGCGGTGTGTCCACGCTGGTACCGGTAAGGGCATGCAGAAATTCGACGAGGCTGTTGATCTCATCTTCAGACAATTCCAGCGGGGTAATGTCGATTTTGCTGCGTACACGCTGCATTTCAAATCGGTCGTGCCGTACAAGGAAATCTGCCTTTTGTAGCCATGGTACGTTGGGCAGTGCTGCCGTCTCGGGTGTCCAATTTGCGAAACTTGCTACAGGGTCCAAATGATGGCGGATCATGCTTTCGAGATCCGGGAAGGCTCCGTTGTGGCCGTAAGGTGCGGTCAGGGCCACGTTGCGCAGCATCGGAGTGCGGAAGCGATAGGCATCCTCTAGCCGGTCACTTTCGCCCATACGTCCAACGTCCCTGACATAAGGGTCCCACTGCCGGGTGCGGCCGGGACCAAAGGGCGGCAGGGCCAGAGCGTGAAACTCCTGATCGGACATCAGCGGGCCAGAATGGCAGGCCGAACAACGGGCTTTGCCGTAGAATAAATCCATCCCATTCACTTGTTCCGGCGACAGGGCATTGGTGTCCCCGGCTAAATATCGATCAAACGGGCTGTCAGTGCTGCGCCATTCAATGGCCATGAAGGCGGCCAACGCGTTGGCGATCTGTGTGATCGAGATGTCTTCGGTCGTTTCAACATCATCATACGCGGCCATGATGGCCGGGCCGTAACGAGGATCGGTACGGACGCGTTTGGCCAATATTGGCCAGCCTTTGTCGATCCGGTCATGTACGGCCCCAGTGACCTGGTTCTCGGCCACGTTACCCGCCATTTCGAACTGCGAAGTCAGCGGGAAAAGCGCCTGCGCGGCCAGCAGTGAATTCAGCCCCTCGGGCAACCATTCCTGTGCAGGCGAGTTGAAGCCATTGCCATAATCATCCGAAATACTCAGGCGGCCATCGTCGAACAGGGTGTGAATGTCCTTTGCCCCAAGATTCCAAAGGCCCGGAGAATTTCGGGGGATACGTTTTCGAATCTTGTCGGCTCCGGTGCCCGGAGTGCGGTCGGGTCCCAAGCCCTGACCGCCTTCGCCGATGCCCAGCGACAATCCATCGGATGTTCCGAAATCGGGGTGATGGCAATGGGCACAGGCGATGTTCTGATTGCCGGACAGTATCGGATCGTAAAACAGTTGATGACCGATGGTGGCCTGTTCCATATCAAAGGCGATGAAGTCATTATCCGTCAGTGGGCGCGGTAAATCCTGCGCCGCCGCCGCACCGACGAAAAGGAAAGCGATCCCATGCGCCAGTTTGTATTTGCCCTTTGCTGTCTTGCGACCCCGGCACTGGCCGAGCTGGAGCAGGCCCGCGATATGATGGAGGCCGGAGAGTTCGAGGCCGCGCGCGAGGAACTTTGGCCTGCCGCGCGTTCTGGCAACGCCGAGGCCGAGGAACTGATCGGAGTGATGTACGGCCTTGGTTTGGGTGTCGAGCAGGACTATGAGCGGGCTTTTGAATGGTATCTGCGCGCCTCGATGAAGGGTCATCCCGGGGCGCAATCCGGCGTCGGCTGGTATTATGAACTGGGCCTTGGCATGCCCGCGCCTGATTTGGTGCGGGCTTACATGTGGTACACGCTCAGCGCCATTGGAGGCGATCCCGACGCGGCGATCAGCCTTGAAGAAGTGGTCAAGAAAATGTCGCCGGAGCAGATTGAAAGGGCGCATGTTCTGGTCAACGACTACAAAGGGTGGATGTACCCATTTCGGTGAAAGGGCCGGGCCAAAAAGCCCGACCCACAATCGATTAGTTCAGGTCCGCATCGCGCGACGCATTGATCTCGCCTTCCGCAATCGAAACGGCTTCGGTCAGCGCGGCAAAGATCTCATCACCACGAGCTACGTTGGACTGGAACCACTCGTAAACAGGCGTGGCCGCATCTTTGAACGCGGCTTTCTGATCGGGTGTCGGGACGTAGAGGTCACCGCCGCCCGCAACGAAATCTTCATAAGCCTGGATCGACTTGCGCTTGGGCGAGGCAAAAGTGGCCTGCTGCAGGGCGTAGAAGCCGTCGACGACCACGCGGCGCAGATCCTCGGGCATCTCCTGGAACTTGGCGTTATTCATCCACCACAGCGCACCCATATAGGCGTGGCCGTCCAGCGTGACGTATTGCAGACCCGCATCCGGGAATTTCATGCCCATGATATCTGTGATGCCGTTCTTGGATCCTTCAACAACGCCGGTTTGGAAGCTTGTGAACAGCTCGGGCCACGGGATCGGGGTCGGCGAAGCGCCCAGTGCCTTGACCAGTTCCTGCGGTAGGTCGGCGACCACGGTGCGGATCTTCAGTCCTTCCATGTCGGCGGGCTCGGCAATGCGGCGTTGCGTGTTGGCAAAGTTGCGCCAGCCGCCAGTGTTGCCGATCGTCATCAGGCGGATGGCACCGCCGGAATCCTCCAACGCCATTTCGCGCATTGTGCGCGTGAAATCACCAGACAGAACACGCTCAGCGACACGGTCATCGGCCATCAGGTAGGGCAGGTCGAGGACCTGAACGTAGGGGAAGATCCCCGAGGCACCGCCCGAGGTGGAGATGTAGATGTCGATGGTGCCATCAGCAACGCCCTGCAGGCATTCCGCACCATTTGAACACAGCTGTGTTCCGATAAACAATTCGACCTCGATCGCGCCGTTCGAGGCCGCTTCGACGAAGTTCTTGAAGACGATCAGACCGTCATAATCTTCATCGTTTTCATTAGAGTTTGCAGTCGCGCGCAGCGTGTAGTCAGCTGCAGTTGCCGCGATGGCGGTTGCGGCAACCAGCGATGTCGCTAAGGCTGCTGTTTTGATAAATCTTCCGAGCATGCGTTTCCTCCCTGTGATACTCAGTCAGTTTGCAAATCCCGTTATGCGTGGGATCGTCATGGATAGTGCGGGAATATAGGTGATCAGAAAGATCACTATGATTTCGACGGCCAGGAATGGCAGGATTGCCTTGGCGATGGTTTCAACTTTTTCGCGCGACACGGCGGCGGCCACAAACAGGACCAACCCCATAGGCGGTGTCGCAAGGCCCACGGTCAGGTTGACGCTCATGATGATGGCAAAGTGGATCGGATCGACGCCAAGGCTGGTAAAGATCGGGGCCAGGATTGGGCCAAGGATGATGATCGCGGGACCTGCGTCCAGGAACATGCCGACGACAAACAGCAACAGGTTGATCAGGAACAGAAGGATCAGTGGGTTTTCCGAAAGGCTGAGGATCAACTCGGCCAGTTGTTCAGGCGCATGGCTGAGGCTGACCACGGTTTTGAAGGCCATCGCCGCGCCGACCAGCAACAAAACGACGGCCGAGGTCAGACCTGCATTGCTGAGAATTTCAGGCACCTCTTTCAGCGTCAGCGTGCGCAAGACAAAAAAGCCGATGAGGAATGCGTAGCCGACAGCAACCGCCGCAGCTTCGGTCGGTGTGAAAATACCGCCCAGAATACCACCCAGAATGATAACTGGTGTCAGCAGGGGGAAGAACGCTTTAAGGCTGGCCTGACGCCGCTCTCCCCAAGTGTATTTTCGGCTGGCGACCGGGAAGTCGTATTTGTCCGCCATGACCTTAATCATCAGCATCAGGCCAACACCCACCATGACTCCCGGCACGATCCCCGCAAGGAATAACGCTGCAACGCTTTCGCCCATAACATAGGCGTAGATGATCATGATGCCCGAGGGTGGAATGATCGGTCCGATCACCGAACTGGCCGCCGTAATCGCGGCAGCGAAGCGGCGGGTGTAGCCCTGTTTCTCCATCGCAGGGATCAGCATTGACCCCAGCGCCGACGTATCGGCCACGGCTGAACCCGAAAGCCCGGCAAACAGGATCGAGCTGAGTACGTTCACATGGGCCAGACCGCCTCGAAAGTGGCCCATCAGCGCCTGACTGAATTCAACCAGCCGCAGCGTGATGCCGCCCCGGTTCATCAGCTCTCCGGCCAGCATGAAGAAGGGGATCGCCATTAGCGGAAAGCTATCCATGCCGTTATAGACATTGCGATACAGCAGCGTGATGTCGTTGGTCTGGCCGTTCAGCCATAGCAGAATGCCGGGCGCGGCCAGCAAAGCAAAAAAGACCGGCAGGCCGATCAGCAGGAACACCAGAAATGTGGGTAGGAACCATATCAACATTTATTCGGCCCCCACGGGTGCATCGGCAATCTCTGGCAGCAGATGTCCGCCGCCCAACAGGGTTACGACGGCGCGCAAGATCAGCTCGATATTGACTGAGATCAGCAGGATGACGCCAACCAGCAGCGATGCCATCATCCAGCTGCGCGGGATGCGATACCACTCGTCAAATCCAAAGGACGTTGGCAGATACAGCGCCGCTGTCGCGAATTTGCCGCCAAACCCGGTCACCTCGGACCAACCGATATTGACGGCGACCAGCAGTACGGCCAGCGAAACCAAAAGAAGCAGGATATTCAGGGTTTGCCCGATCCCACGCGGCAACATCAGGGGCACCATGTCGATGGCGACGAACCCGCCACGCCGAAATGCTGTAGGGGCCATCAGGCCCGTCATCCACAGCATACAGAAGCGCGCAGCCTCATCCGGCCAGGGCAGCGCGTTGCCCAGAACGTATCTGAAAAACACCTGGATCAGGATCGCGATCACCATAAGCGCAATCGCAACGACACCAACCGCGCGGCCCAATCGCAGCACGGTTTCATTCACAAACGCGATCGGCGCAAGCACCGACGTCAATCCGCCCATGCGGATCCTCCCTTTTCAGCCGCGGGCTTTCACCGCGACAGTTATTCCGCGCTTACTGGTGCGCGAATTGGCCGAGCTTTCCGGCGTAGAAGGTCAATGCGTCTCCGTCCGCCATACTGGCACGCAGGACCTTTCCAATAACGATAACGTGGTCGCCAGCGTCGTGATAAGCGTGTTGCTCACATTCGAAACGCGCCAGACAATCGGGCAGTAGCGGGGTTCCGTTTTCACAGCGCTCGTGGTCGATGTCCTGAAGCGCAAACGCGTCTTTCGAGCATCCAAAGCAAAGCTCGGCCTGTTCTGCTGAAAGGACGTGAACACTGAAATGCCGTGCTTCTTGGAAATAACGGAACCGGCGCGAGTTGCGATCGCCTGCCCACATGACAAGTGGTGGGTCCAGCGAAAGGGACGAGAAACTGTTGGCGGTGATGCAGACCGGCCCGTCTGTGCTGTCGCAGGTGACAACGGTGACACCGGTGGCAAAACGACCAAATGCGTCGCGCAAGGTTCGGGTATCGTCCCTGTGGGGAACGAATGTGCGGGTCATGTCCTTTGAGATTGCATTCATCATGGTACCTCATGCCCCAGTGCCGCCTCATACAGGCGGTACCAGCTCTCGCGATCCAGATTGATTTTCAGCGCGTCAGAGATGCGCTTGATCCGGTCCAGATTGTTGGTGCCCAAGACCGGAAGAATGCCTGCAGGGTGGGCCAGAAGAAACGCCACCGCCACGGCGGCGCGATCCACGCCGAATTCCTCGGCGACTTCGTCCGCTACAACCCCGACCGGAGGGTTTCCAGCCATCAGCAACCCGCCACCCAAGGGTGACCACGCCATCACAGGCTGGCCATGCTGCTGATGAAACGCCAGATCACCGTTGGTGAAGGGGCCGATTTCGCCCAGAGAAATCTCGATCTGGTTGGTCACCAATTGGGTTTTCATCGCCGATTGCAGCAAGTTCCAGTCCCAAGGGCGGAAATTGGACACGCCAACCGCGCCGACCTTGCCGCTGGCGACAACTTCGTCCAGCGCGGCACCTGTTTCGTGATGATCCATGAATGGATCGGGGCGGTGAATCAGCAGCAGGTCGATATGATTGATGGCCATTTCGGACAGCGATGTCTCAACCGATTTCAGGATATGCGCGCGCGAGGTGTCATAGTATTTGCACTTGGCGTCCGCATACCGACCCATCGGCGCGACGATGTCACATTTGGTGACGATTTCCATCCGCTGGCGTAGGCCTGGATTTGCGCGTAAGGCGTTGCCCAGAACAGCCTCGGCCGCGTAGCCGCCATAGATATCGGCCTGATCGAAGGTGGTGATGCCCTGATCCAGACAGGCCTGAATCTTGGCTTCGACATGACCCGTCGAAGTGTCGTCGTCGTCGCCCAGTCGCCACATGCCATAGACAAGGCGGCTCATATCCAGCGAGTCAGATAGTTTCACACGTTGCATCAGCGACGAACTCCGTTGCCCAGCGGCGTGGCCGGGGTATTTGCAGGGACCCTTCCGTAGGCTTCGGGAAGGGAACAGGTTTTCAGATTAGGCATAACACGGCTGCCAAAATGGCGAGCTTCGTCCATGTGTGGGTATCCCGAGAAGATGAAGGCGCGGATGCCCATCTTTTGATATTCCTCGATCTTGGACATGACCTGATCGGTCGATCCGACAAGAGCGGCACCGCACCCGGATCGCGCGCGGCCAACGCCGGTCCAAAGGCCGGGTTCGACATAGCCATACTCATCCGCCAGATCGCGGTTCTTGGCCTGATGCGCGACGCCCAGTGATGTCGAATCCAAAGCACGCTCACGGATGGCGCGACCGTATTCGTCATCCAGTTTCGAGACGATGTAGTCGGCGTATTCCTGCGCTTCGACCTCGGTATCGCGGACGATCATGTGCACGCGCAGGCCGTAATCGAGTGTGCGGTTGTAGTTCTCGGCAACCGCGTGGACGGCTTTCATCCGTTCGGCCAGTTGATCCTTGGTTTCGGGCCACATCAGGTAGACGTCGCAATGCTCGCCACACAGATCCAGAGCGGATGGGGAATAACCACCGAAATACAGCAGTGGGCCACCTGTCTGATATGGCTTCGCCGGGTCGGTTGTGAGCCCTGAGAAGTTATAGACCTCACCGGCATGATTGATCTCGTCCTGTGTCCACGCCTGTTTCAGGATTTCCACCACTTCGCGCGAACGCTGATAGCGATAGGCGCTGTCGGCTTTCTCGCCGGGGAAATCGGACGAGATGATATTGACCGTTAGCCGTCCCTGCAGCATGTGATCCAGTGTCGCGATAGTGCGGGCCAGCATGATGGGTTGCATCTCGCCGCAACGCACAGCGGCCAACATGTTGATCTTGTCGGTGATCGGCGCGCAGCCGGCGACAAAGCTCAACGTGTCTTGCCCCACCTGATAGGACGACGGGCAGAGGATATTTCTGAACCCTTGCGCCTCGGCCTCTTTCACGATGCCCGAGCAGTGGTCCCAGCTGGATCGCAGATCACCGTCGGGCATTCCAAGAAACTGGTAGTCGTCCGAGCACAGCGCCGCAAACCACGAAACCTCGGCCGCATCCAGATCGGGTGAGGTGATGGGGACGATGGTCATCTGATTCGTTCTCCAAGCGACTGTGACTTTCCTCTTGCGTAGCAATCACATTGATGTAGATCAATGGTGTATCAATTTTTCCTGCGACCGAGTGAAGCGCCAAAAGATGTCGTCAGCCAACCGAAACCCGAACGCCCTGCCGGTTTATGTTCAGATTGCCGAGCTTTTGATCCGCGACATCGCTGCCGGTCGCCTGATCGATGGCGAGCGCTTGCCGCCCGAACGAGACCTTGCTGCGGAATTGAAAGTTTCAGTCGGTACTCTGCGAAAATCGCTCGCCGAGCTTGAGAAAAAGGGGATGCTGGAGCGTATTCAGGGTTCGGGCAATTATGTACGCGAGACCGGAACGCAGAACAGCGTCTATGCAATGTTTCGTTTGGAATTGCCCGAGGGTGGCGGGTTGCCGCGGGCGGATATCCTGTCAGTTGACCATCTGAACAAGCCCGCAGATTTGCCGCGATTTGGTTCGTCGGACATGGGCTCGCGGGTGCGCCGAATGCGCTACCTGAATGATACAATTATCGCGGTTGAAGAAATCTGGCTGGATGAGTCTGCTGGTTTGATTGATCGACAGCTGCTGTCTGACTCGCTTTATCGGTACTACCAGCACCAGTTGGGGTTCTGGATCACGCGTGCTGAAGACAGGGTTTCCCTCGGGACGTTGCCGGGTTGGACGCCGCCTGATTTCACCAGGCCAGCCGGAGATACGGTTGGCTACATCGAACGGTTCAGCTGGTCGGAAAAACCCGAACCGGTTGAGTTTTCAAAAACATGGTTCGACCCGGATCGAGCCACCTATGTCCAACGACTGAAGTAAAAGGAACTGCGCATGACCCGGACCATTCACTACGGGCTGATCGGATGCGGTATGATGGGGCAGGAACACCTGCACAATATTGCCCTGCTGGACGACACGCGCGTTTCAGCGATTTTTGAGCCTGACGCCGAGATGGCGAAGGCTGCGCGGGCGATTGCGCCTGATGCGGTGATGGTGTCTTCGGTCGAAGAATTGCTTGCGATCGACGATCTGGACTGCGTCGTCATCGTTAGCCCCAACCACCTGCATGTGGATCAGATCGAAGAGATTGCCCGGACGCGCCCGTTGCCGTTGTTGGTAGAGAAACCTCTTTTTACAGATCCGGTGGATGCGGCGCGGCTTGAGGCGCTGCAGCGTGATTATCCGCACCCGATCTGGGTTGCGATGGAATACCGCTATATGCCGCCCATTGCCGCGTTGATAGCCGAGACTGAGGCCACGGGCGGCGTAAAGATGCTGTCAATTCGCGAGCACCGGTTTCCGTTTCTGGAAAAAGTCGGGAATTGGAACCGGTTCAACCGGAATACCGGCGGAACATTTGTCGAGAAGTGCTGCCATTTCTTCGACCTGATGCGTTTGATCCTGCAATCCGATCCGGTTCGCGTAACAGCCAGCGGCGGGCAGGCGGTCAACCATCTGGACGAGGATTATGACGGAGAAACGCCGGATATTCTGGACCATGGATACGTGATCGTGGACTTCGCATCAGGTGCGCGGGCGATGCTGGAGCTGTGCATGTTTGCGGAAGGGTCCCGGTACCAGGAGGAAATCTCGGCCATTGGACCAAATGCCAAGATCGAAGCATTGGTTCCGGGACCGGGCCGGTTCTGGCCAGAGCATCTGGGCGCGCCGCCCGTGCCGCAGGTCATCGTCAGCCCGCGTGATCCCAAAGGACCGGTCTCAAAAGACATTCCCGTCGATCCGCGCCTGTTGGCCGCCGGGGACCACAATGGTTCAACTTTCTACCAACATCAGGGGTTCTTAGCTGTTCTACGAGGCGAAAAGGCACAACCTGACGTCACCCTGAACGATGGCCTTTGGGCCGTGCGCATCGGTTTGGCGGCGCAACAGGCATTGAAAACCGGAGAGACTGTGCGCCTCTCGTCTTGATGCCGATAGGAAACCTGCGTTCCAGATACGCACATAATCGGGTGTCGTTTTTGGCACCCGATGCGTCTTTTCCGCTTGCTGAGCGTTTTGCGACGCAATAGCTCTGTCCGTGGGACACCCCTCCCCAACGAGGGGCGTGTATCTGGAAGGGTAATACACATGAGCACTGAACAACCGGCGACGCGGCCGGCCAATCCGCGTTTTTCCTCGGGCCCCTGCGCCAAACCCCCAACATTTGATCTGACCAAATTGGCCGATGCTGCGCTGGGCCGGTCGCACCGTGCCGCCGTCGGCAAGGACAAGCTGAAGGCGGCCATCGAAGGCACGCGCGAAGTGCTGGGCATTCCGGCAGACTACAAGATCGGTATCGTTCCCGCTTCGGACACTGGTGCGGTTGAGATGGCTCTGTGGTCGTTGCTGGGCGAACGCAAGGTTGAGATGCTGGCCTGGGAAAGTTTTGGCTCTGGCTGGGTGACCGACGTGGTCAAGCAGCTGAAGATCGACGCCGAGGTGAAGACCGCGAATTACGGTCAGCTCGTTGACTTGGCTTCGGTTGATTTTGCCAATGACGTTGTCTTTACATGGAACGGCACCACCTCGGGCGTCCGGGTTCCAAATGGCGACTGGATCGCGGATGATCGTCAGGGTCTGACGATCTGCGACGCGACCTCGGCAGCATTTGCGATGGACCTGCCCTGGGACAAACTGGATGTGACCACGTTTAGCTGGCAAAAAGTGCTGGGTGGTGAAGCGGCCCATGGGATGCTGATCCTGAGCCCCCGCGCTGTGGCGCGGCTGGAAAGCTATACCCCCTCATGGCCGCTGCCCAAGATTTTCCGCCTGACCAAGGGCGGCAAGCTGATCGACGGTATCTTTACCGGTGCAACGATCAACACGCCCTCGATGCTAGCGGTCGAAGATTACTTGTTCGCACTGGACTGGGCGCGTTCGGTTGGTGGTTTGCAGGGCCTGATTGCCCGTGCGAATGCCAATGCCGGTGCGGTTCACGCGTTCTGCGACCAAAACGACTGGATCGCCAATCTGGCAGAGGATGCGGCGACACAGTCGAACACTTCGGTCTGCCTGAAGTTCACCGACACACGCATTCAGGACGGTACGACATTCGCCAAAGCTGTGGCCAAGCGGCTTGAGGCTGAGATTATCGCATTGGATATCGGCGCTTACCGCGACGCGCCTGCGGGCCTGCGTATCTGGTGCGGTGGTACGGTTGAAACCTCGGATATCGAGGCGATGTTGCCCTGGCTGGCATGGGCCTTTGAGGCCGAGATCGCGGCGCAGACAGAAGCCGCCTGACCCTCTTTACCGGGCCGTCTCAGGCCCGGATTTTTCATGACATTCAAGGACCACAAACATGGCCCCCAAAGTACTCGTATCCGACAAACTCAGCGAAACCGCCGTGCAGATCTTCCGCGACCGCGGCATCGACGTGGATTTCATGCCCGACCTGGGCAAGGACAAGGACAAGCTGGCCGAGCTGATTGGCCAATATGACGGTCTGGCTATCCGCTCGGCCACAAAGGTCACGCCGACGCTGTTGGAAAAAGCCGACAATCTGAAGGTCATCGGCCGCGCCGGTATCGGCACCGACAATGTCGATAAGGATGCCGCGTCGAAAAAGGGTGTGATCGTCATGAACACGCCGTTTGGCAACATGATCACCACCGCCGAACACGCAATTGCGATGATGTTCGCCGTTGCGCGCCAGATCCCCGAGGCCAGCACGTCGACCCATGCAGGCAAATGGGAAAAGTCCAAATTCATGGGCATCGAGCTGACCAATAAAACTCTCGGCGTCATTGGCGCGGGCAACATTGGCGGCATCGTCTGTGAACGCGCGCTGGGCCTGAAGATGAAAGTCGTCGCCTACGATCCCTATCTGGGCGAAGAGAAAGCCGCCAAGATGGGCGTCGAAAAGGTCGAGCTGGACGAATTGCTGGCCCGCGCCGATTTCATCACCCTGCACGTACCGCTGACAGACCAGACCCGTAATATCCTGAGCCGCGAAAACCTGGCCAAGACCAAGCCTGGCGTGCGCATCGTCAACTGCGCCCGTGGTGGTCTGGTCGACGAAGAGGCACTGGCCGAGATGTTGCAATCCGGGCATGTCGCAGGGGCCGCGTTTGATGTGTTCAAAGAAGAACCGGCAAAGGACAACCCGCTGTTCAACTTGCCGAACGTCGTTTGCACGCCACACCTTGGCGCAGCAACGACCGAGGCACAGGAAAATGTTGCCCTGCAGGTGGCCGAACAGATCTCGAACTATCTGCTGACTGGCGCGGTGGAAAACGCGCTGAACATGCCCAGCGTCACTGCAGAAGAAGCCAAGATCATGGGTCCATGGATCAAGCTGGCCGGTCATCTTGGCAGCTTCATTGGTCAGATGACCGATGAACCGGTTAAGGCAATCAACATCCTGTATGACGGTGTCGCGGCTGAGATGAACCTGGCTGCCCTGAACTGCGCCGTGGTTGCCGGGATCATGAAAAAGTTCAACCCGGAAGTGAACATGGTGTCGGCCCCGGTTGTAGCGAAAGAGCGCGGGATTCAGCTGTCGACCACCAATCAGGACAAGACCGGTGTCTTTGACGGCTACATCAAGGTGACTGTGGTAACCGACAAGCGCGAACGGTCGATCGGGGGTACGGTTTTCAGCGATGGCAAACCGCGCTTTATCCAGATCAAAGGCATCAATATCGATGCCGAGGTCGGTGCCCATATGCTCTATACCACCAACGAAGACGTTCCGGGTATCATCGGCGCGCTGGGTCAGACCATGGGCGAGAACAACGTAAACATCGCTAACTTTACGCTGGGCCGAGCCGAGGCTGGTGGCGAGGCGATTGCGCTCCTTTATGTGGATGAACCGGTTCCCGCCGAAGCGCGCGCGAAACTGGCGGAAACTGGGTTGTTCACTCAGATCAAGCCGCTGGAATTTGACGTGGCCTGAGTTTTGGCCCGAAGATTGTGACCATAGCGATGCCCGTGCAAAATTTGTGCGGGCATTGTCTTTTTTCTGCAACCGAGTTGTTGCACAAAGTGTCTGACATATTCCAAGAGGCAACGTTTTGAGCATCCCAATTTACGCGGTCGGCGATATCCATGGGCAACTGGGCATGCTGCAAAACGCGCTATCCCTTATCGAGGCGGATGGCGGGCCGGGTGCGCGGGTTGTCTTTCTGGGGGACTACGTGGATCGTGGCCCGAACAGCCGCGAGGTGCTGGATCTGCTGATCGAAGGCCAACGCGCCGGGCGAAACTGGGTTATGGTCAAAGGCAACCACGACCGAATGATGGTCCGTTTCGTGCAGGATTGCGAGATTGCAGACAAGCAGTTGCCGATTACTTTGAACTGGCTGAATCCCCGGCTTGGTGGTCAGGAGACGCTGGCATCTTACGGTGTCGAGGTCACGGACAATGACCGGATCTTTCAGGTTCACGAACGGGCCTGCGCCGCTGTGCCGCCGGCACATCTAGACTTTATCAATGCTCTGCCGACCTTTCATCAAGAGGGCGAGCTTTTGTTCGTTCACGCTGGCATCCGGCCTGGTGTCCCTTTGGCGCAGCAATCCGAGGATGATCTGGTTTGGATACGCCAGGAGTTCCTGCACGATGCACGTACGTACCCCTGGCTGATTGTGCATGGGCATACTCCGGTGGACCGGGCCGAGCATTGCGGAAATCGAGTCAATCTGGACGCAGGGGCCGGTTATTGTCGACCACTGGCCACAGCTGTGTTCGAAGGGCGTCAGTGCTGGTTGCTGACGGACGCCGGTCGGGTCCTGTTAGAGCCTAATCCGCAGTAAACATATCTTTGTAAAGCTCGCGCAAGGCGTTCTTTTGCACTTTCCCCATGGTGTTTCGGGGCAGTTCATTCAGCACAATCAGTTTGCTGGGATGTTTGAACCGCGCCAGTTGGTTCTGAACGCTGGCCATGATGGCATCAAGGTCAAGCGCTCGGCCCGGTTCTGCAACCAGAATACCCAGAACGGTTTCGCCGAAGTCAGCGTGTGGTACGCCAATCACGGCGCTTTCAAGCACGCCGGGCTGGCCATCCAGAACCAGCTCGACCTCTTTGGGGTAGATGTTGAACCCACCCGAAATGATCAGGTCTTTGCCGCGACCCACGATGTGTACGTAACCATCCGCATCCACGCGCCCGAGATCACCGGTGATAAAGTACCCGTCTTCGCGCAATTCCGCGGCGGTTTTTTCGGGCATTTGCCAATAGCCTTCGAAGACGTTTGGTCCGCGCACTTCGATCATGCCAATTTCACCCAGTGGCAACGCCTCGCCGGATTCAGGGTCGGTTACCTTTAGCTCGACACCCGGCAACGGGAACCCGACAGTTCCTGCGCGACGTTCACCGTCATACGGGTTCGAGGTGTTCATATTGGTTTCTGTCATCCCATAGCGTTCCAGGATGCGGTGTCCGGTCCGGTCTTCGAAACGTTCATGCGTTTCGGCCAGCAGCGGGGCTGAACCCGAGATGAACAGCCTCATGTGCTGCGCCAGATCACCGGTGAACCGATCATCCGCCAGCAATCGGGTATAAAAGGTCGGCACGCCCATCATCGAGGTCGCATTGGGCATCAGGCGCAGAATGTCATCCGGATCAAACTTCGGCAAAAAGATCATCGATCCGCCCGAGGCCAGAATAACGTTCGTCGCTACAAACAGCCCGTGGGTATGAAAGATCGGCAAGGCGTGCAGCAGCACATCATCCTGCGTAAACCGCCATTCGTCCACCAGGGTCTCGGCGTTGGACAGCAGGTTGGCTTGCGTCAGCATCGCACCTTTGGAGCGCCCGGTCGTGCCAGACGTATATAGGAACGCGGCAAGATCATTCTCTGCCCGCTTGACCGGTCCGAACGCAGGAAGCATGCCCAAAGCCCGCCGCATCAGACTGCCCGAGCCGTCAGCGTTGAGCGTCTCTAACCTGGCGTTTTGCGCCTCGGCGATGGGCGTCAGTTCCGCTTGTTTGGCGGCATCGCAAACCACCAGCGCAGCCCCACTGTTTTCGATGAAATAGCTAAGCTCGGCGGATGTGTAGGCCGTGTTCAACGGCAAAAAGATCAATCCGGTTTGCGCGCAAGCCGCGTAGAGAGCCAGCGCTTCTGGTGACTTTTCCACCTGAACAGCAACTCGGTCTCCGGGCTCAAGCTCGTACCCGTTCAACGCGTTTGCTATGCGCGACGCCATGTCCAGAAAGGCTGCATGGGTAATGGTTTGGCCGTCAGGCAGGTGAAGAAACGGCGTATCCTTGCCCGCATGGATACCAAACAACCGATCATAGAGCGGGTTACCCATCCCATACTTCCTTCTCGCAGGACCAGATTGCCCCGAATCTGGCGTGGATTAGAGGCACGGTAAAGCGGAAATCGTGGTCAACTCAGAACTGAGTGGTCATTCGGTACCCCGCGGCGAAGTACATCTTTGCAAAGGTGACAGGCTGGCCCTCAAGCCATGTGATCCGCTCGCCCGTAAACACCGGCTCACCTATGGGCAGGTCCAGGAACGCGGCCACCGATTCATCGGCGCGACTGGCCAGGAAGCTCAGCTCGACATTGGTGAAGGGAACGGTCTGTATAAGCCATTCATTCGGGCCTATTGAGGCGAAGTCCGCATTCACCACCTGCGGAACCGAGTCTATGACGATCCATCTGTCTTCGTACTGAAAAGGTGTGTTGCCGTTAAAGTGCATGCAGCGCACGTGCATCACGTGTTGGTCCGGTTTTAGCGCCAGTCTTGCGGACAGCCAATCGGGCGCTTGCCCGGCAACTGACGAGACCAGCGCGTAACGATAGACTCCGCCCAACGCCTCAACCTCGTCCCGCACTTTGGGGATCGTGAATCGGGCCTGCCTTTGCGGCGCGCTTAGAACCCGTGTACCGGCTTTGCGGCGACGCTCCAGAAATCCTTCGTCCGCCAGCTCTCGCATTGCGCGGTTCACGGTCGTTCTGGTGCACGAGAATTCGACGGCAAGATCCTGTTCGTTGGGCAGCAGCGTATCCGGCTGCCACTCACCAGACCGAATGCGCGCCAGTACGGTTTCCTTGATGTCCCTGTAGCTGGTGGTTTCGTTCGGTTGGGTCATGGTGCCTCTGGTTACCTGAATAGGTTCGTTTAGACGTCGGCCAATAGATCAGCAATCGCCGACCGGTACGCGGGAACGATCCGGTCCCGATCGATGTGGAGGCCTTGTTGCACCATGTGACGCCCCGCTGACCAAAGATCCGTCACCAACCCGTCCGGGGCTGCAAAGCACAGCCCGTCAAGCACCTGTTCGTCAGTCAGTGCGCAGATCGTGGGGTGAGATCGGTCGATCGCAACAAGGTCGGCCAGCTTGCCGACTGCGATTTCCCCGGCATTTCGTCCCAATGCCTGCGCGCCCCCTTGTGCGGCCCCTGTATACAACGCCTGACCGACTGAGCCTTCATTTTTGACCAAAACCGTCCGCGCATGGTCCCGCAGGCGTTGGGAATATTCCAAAGTCCGCAGTTCCTCAGGCAGAGAAATCCTCACGTTAGAGTCTGATCCCACGCCAAAGCGACCACCTTCTTCGACATAAACTGCACCGTTGAAAATACCGTCGCCTAAATTCGCCTCGGTAATCGGGCACAACCCGGCTACGGCGCCCGAGCGCGCAACGGCGCGCGTTTCGGCATCGGTCATATGAGTTGCGTGGATAAGGCACCACCGGTCATCGACGTCGACATGGTCCAGCAGCCACTCGACCGGCCGCTGTCCCAGCGCGGCCTCTACATCGGCCACTTCCTTTAGCTGTTCGGCGATGTGGATGTGGACGGGACCATCAGAAGTGGCATTCAGAAGCTCGCGCAAATCGTCAGGCGATGTTGCCCGCAGAGAATGCGGGGCGATACCGATCACAGAATCCGCATGCGGTAGGGCCAAACGGCATTCCTCGACCAGGTTCAGAAACTGATCCACAGAATTGCCAAAGCGCAGCTGACCGCCAGCCAAGGGTTGTTGTTCGACACCGCCGTAGGTGTAGAGAACCGGAAGGTGCGTCAGCCCGATTCCAGTTTGGGTGGCTGCGGCAAATATGCGCTGGCTCAGTTCCGACACGTGGTCGTAGCGCCCGCCGCCCGGCTGATGATGGACATAGTGAAACTCACCGACCGAGGAATATCCGGCCTCTTGCATCTCCAAATAGACCAAAGCGGCAATGGCCTCTACGTGATCCGGCGTCAATCTGTCCAGGAACCGGTACATCAAGGTGCGCCAGGTCCAAAAGCTCTCGCGCCCGGCGGCGCGCACTTCTGTCATACCGGCCATCGCGCGCTGAAAGGCGTGGCTGTGCAGGTTTCCCAAGGCTGGCAGCAAGACATCAACCTGTGTGTCTCCGGATCGCGCGGTCGCTTGTGTTTCCAGGCTTTGGATCTGACCGCGCGCGATTTCTACCCGCAAGTTACTGACCCAATGAGAGCCTAATAATGCCGTTTTTGCGTGGATGGTCATCGCATTTCCATTTTGTGTAGACTTTAAACTTTTATACGTATACGAAAAATCTAACGACAAAGGGAGCCCAAAAGAATCGATATGGCCAAAAAATCTGTCCTTTTGGGCACGCGGGTGGCGACCATGGACGATGGTGCCGAGCGCTATGGAATGGTTCAGGACGCGGCCCTTGCCGTTGAAGGTGAGAAAATTACCTGGATTGGACCACGGAATGCGCTGCCTGCCGACTATTCTGACTGGCCGACCGTGGACTATGGCGACCGGCTGATAACGCCGGCGCCAATCGACGCCCACACCCATGTCGTCTTTGGTGGCAACAGGGCGGTCGAGTTCGAAATGCGCCTGAATGGTGCCTCATATGAAGAGATCGCGCGCGCAGGTGGTGGAATTCTGTCGACGGTCACAGCGACCCGTTCGGCCAGCGAAGAGGCCCTGTTAGAGGATGCCCTGACCCGAGTGGACGCCCTGTTGGCCGAGGGCGTGTCGTGCATCGAGGTCAAGTCGGGCTATGGTCTGGACACCGACACAGAACTCAAGATGCTGCGCGCCGCGCGCCGGATCGGCGAAGTGCGCCCGGTGCGAGTGAAAACAAGTTTTCTAGGAGCACATGCGGTACCGCCTGAGTTTCAGGGTCGCGCCGATGCCTACCTTCGCGATGTGTGCATTCCGACTCTGCGTTTGGCGCATGACGAGGGCCTGGTGGATGCCGTTGATGGCTTTTGCGAGGGGATCGCCTTTGATCCGTCTCAGATCGCTAAGGTCTTTGATGTGGCGAAAGAATTGAACCTTCCTGTCAAGTTGCATGCAGAGCAGCTTTCGAACCTCGGAGGGGCAGCCCTGGCGGCTTCGTACGGGGCGTTGTCGGCAGATCATATCGAATATCTGGACGAGGCTGGCGTGGCCGCCATGGCACAAGCCGGAACCGTGGGCGTGCTGCTGCCGGGGGCGTTCTATACGCTGCACGAAACGCAGGCGCCGCCGGTTGAACTGCTGCGCCAGTATGGGGTGCCGATTGCGCTGGCGACGGATTGCAACCCCGGCTCGTCCCCTCTGACGTCGCTTCTGCTGACCATGAATATGGCGTGCACCTTGTTCCGCCTGACGCCGGAAGAGGCATTGGCTGGCGTGACCCGCAATGCGGCGCAAGCCTTGGGCCTGACCGACACTGGCACAATAACTGAAGGCAAACGCGCGGACCTGACGGTATGGGACATCACGCACCCAGCCGAGCTGTCCTATCGGATCGGCTTCAACCCCCTGCACACTCGTATTTTCGGAGGTTTGTGATGAAGACCCTGTCGCTTGTGCCCGGTCAGGTTACGCTGTCGGATCTGTCCGAAGTGTATTGGTCGCAGCCCGCAGTATCGCTGGATGACGGGTGCAAACCCAAGGTGGAGGCTGCAGCCAATCGCATTCTCGAAGCTGCGGCCGGGGAAGACCCGGTTTATGGTGTTAACACCGGGTTCGGAAAGCTGGCCAGCCACAAGATCGCGGCCAAGGATACTTCGACCCTTCAGCGCAACCTGATCCTTAGCCATTGCTGCGGCGTTGGTTCGGCCGTGCCACGCCGTGTAACCCGGCTGATGATGACGCTAAAGCTGTTGTCTTTCGGACGCGGAGCATCGGGCGTGCGTTGGGAGCTGATCGACCTGTTGCAGCAGATGCTGGCCAAGGGCGTGACCCCGGTTATTCCCGCGCAGGGGTCGGTCGGGGCCTCGGGCGATCTTGCGCCCCTGGCACATATGACAGCCGTAGTCATCGGCGAAGGTGAAGCCGAGGTTGACGGAACCATCCTGCCGGGAGGGAAAGCGCTAAAATCAGTTGGATTAGAGCCTGTTCAACTCGGTCCAAAGGAAGGGCTTGCCTTCATCAACGGCACGCAATTCTCGACTGCTTTTGCGCTGGCCGGTTTGTTCGAAGCCTGGCGTGCAGCGCAAAGCGCGCTGGTCATCTCGGCCCTGTCGACGGATGCGATCATGGGGTCGACCGCGCCCTTGCAGCCCGAAATCCATACCCTGCGTGGGCACCGCGGCCAGACCGAAGCCGCCAGCGCCATGCGTGCCACACTGGCCGGGTCCGAGATCCGCGAAAGCCACCGGGATGGCGACACGCGCGTTCAGGACCCTTATTGCATCCGCTGTCAGCCGCAGGTCACCGGCGCGGCCATGGACGTCATGCGCCAAGCGGCCACCACGCTTGAGATCGAGGCGAACGCGGCCACCGACAACCCGCTGGTTCTGACTGAGGCGGGTGCCATCGTTTCAGGTGGAAACTTTCATGCCGAACCGGTTGGCTTTGCCGCAGACATGATCGCGCTGGCTGTGTCCGAAGTTGGCGCGATTGCGCAGCGGCGCATTGCCTTGATGGTCGACCCGACGCTCAGCTTTGATCTGCCGCCGTTCCTGACACCTGATCCCGGGTTGAACTCGGGCCTGATGATTGCCGAAGTCACGACCGCCGCCTTGATGAGCGAGAACAAACACCTTGCCAATCCTTGCGTGACCGACAGCACACCGACCTCGGCCAACCAGGAGGATCACGTGTCGATGGCTGCACATGGCGCGCGGCGTCTGACACGGATGGTCGAGAACCTGAATTACATTCTGGGTGTTGAGTTGCTTTGTGCTGCTCAGGGCGTGGAGTTCCGCGCACCGCTGGCAACCAGCGAACCGTTGCAACGGGTAATGGATAGGGTACGGGCAGAGATCCCAACACTGAACGAAGACCGCTATTTGGCACCCGATCTGGAAACATCCAAGTGCTTGGTGGCTGAGGGTGACATCCTTGGGGCAGTGGGTGCCCAGATGCCGGGGCTGTTCTGATGCAGGTCTTCAGCGTGCAGCGCGGGGACGGTCCCATTGTGCTGGGGCAGCCTCATGGCGGAACTTATGTGCCAGACGAAATAGCGGCCCGTCTGAACGACACCGGGCGCGGTTTGGCCGATACCGACTGGCACATAAACAGGCTCTATGAAGGAATATTGGACGATATCACGGTCGTGCAGTCGCATGTTCATCGCTATGTCATCGACGCCAATCGTGATCCATTCGGAGCCTCGCTATATCCCGGCCAGAATACCACCACCCTTGTGCCTCTGACCGATTTCGATGGGCAGCAGATCTGGAATGACGGGCAATCTCCGTCCGAGGATGAAGTCGAAGATCGACGGCGCAAATATCACGCACCTTATCACGCTGCCCTTCTGGATGAACTGAACCGCGTGCGGGACCGGCACGGAGTGGCGATCTTGTTTGACTGCCACTCGATCCGATCGCTGATCCCGTTTCTGTTCGAAGGCGAATTGCCGGTGTTCAACACTGGAACCAATGATGGGCTGACGTGTGACACGGCCATTGAGCAAGCCGTGCACGACGTGGCGAGCAAGGCCCAAGGGTTCACTTCGGTCCTGAATGGCCGGTTTCGCGGGGGATGGACCACCCGCCACTATGGTCGCCCTTCTGATGGCATACACGCCATCCAGATGGAGATCGCGCAGCGGGCTTACATGGACGAGACACCCCCGTGGACATGGCGCGAGGACCGCGCTGCGAAACTGCGCCCCCATTTGAAAACCATGCTGACACGCCTCAACGATCTTGCCCTCTCGGGCGCATTGACCAGACAAGGAGCCCAGAAATGAGCGATCCGCGCAAAAACACCCGCGACATCTATCCACCGACCGGCCCCGAGTTGAACACCAAAAGCTGGATGACCGAAGCGCCGCTGCGGATGCTGATGAACAACCTGCACCCGGATGTGGCCGAAAACCCGCATGAGCTGGTGGTCTATGGCGGTATCGGTCGTGCCGCGCGCACGTGGAAGGATTTCGACACTATCGTTGCTGGTTTGAAGGATTTGGAAGAGGATGAGACTCTGATCGTCCAATCCGGCAAGCCCGTGGCGATCGTCCGCACGCATAAGGATGCGCCGCGGGTGCTGATTGCTAATTCCAACCTCGTGCCCCATTGGGCGACTTGGGATCACTTCAACGAGCTCGATAAGAAGGGCCTGATGATGTACGGCCAGATGACCGCTGGCTCGTGGATTTACATCGGTACGCAGGGTATCGTTCAGGGCACCTATGAGACCTTTGCCGAGGCAGGGCGTCAGCACTACGACGGTGACCTGACAGGCAAGTGGATTCTGACCGGAGGTCTGGGTGGAATGGGCGGCGCGCAACCGCTGGCGGCCGTGTTCGCAGGCGCCTCATGTCTGGCTGTTGAGTGTAACCCGGATAGCATCGATTTCCGCCTACGGACCAAATACCTCGACGAAAAGGCCGAAACGCTGGACGAAGCGCTGGAGATGATTGACCGCTGGACCAAGGCGGGCGAAGCGAAGTCGGTTGGTCTGCTGGGCAACGCTGCTGAGGTATTCCCCGAGATCTACGCCCGGATGCAGGTGGGCGGGATGCGTCCCGATATCGTCACCGACCAAACCAGCGCGCATGATCCGATCAACGGCTATCTGCCATTGGGCTGGACCATGGGCGAATGGCGTGAGAAGCGTGAAACAGACCCTAAAGCGGTGGAAAAAGCCGCTCGCGCTTCGATGAAGCAGCATGTTGCGGCGATGGTGGATTTCTGGAACGCGGACGTTCCGACGCTGGATTACGGCAATAACATCCGGCAGGTCGCTCAGGATGAGGGGCTTGAGAACGCCTTTGCCTTCCCTGGCTTTGTACCCGCTTATATCCGCCCGCTGTTCTGCAAAGGCATCGGCCCGTTCCGCTGGTGTGCTCTGTCGGGCGACCCCGAGGACATCTACAAAACCGATGCCAAGATGAAGGAACTGTTCCCCGAGAATGAGCACCTGCATCGCTGGATCGACATGGCGCAAGAACGGATCGCGTTTCAGGGTCTGCCTGCGCGTATTTGCTGGATCGGGCTTGGCGACCGGCACCGCGCTGGGCTGGCGTTCAATGAGATGGTTGCCAATGGCGAGCTGAAAGCGCCGGTGGTGATTGGACGTGACCATCTGGACTCGGGGTCTGTGGCCAGCCCCAACCGTGAGACTGAAGCGATGCTGGATGGCTCGGATGCGGTCAGCGACTGGCCGTTGCTGAATGCGCTGATCAACACAGCCAGCGGGGCAACATGGGTGTCTCTGCATCACGGTGGTGGCGTCGGAATGGGCTTCAGCCAACATGCGGGCGTGGTGATCTGCGCCGATGGCACCGAGGATGCCGCGCGTCGGTTGGAGAGGGTTCTCTGGAACGACCCGGCCTCGGGCGTCTGGCGCCATGCGGATGCAGGATACGACATTGCCAAGGATTGCGCGCGGGCCCATGGGCTGCGCCTGCCGGGTATTTTGGGCTAGTTCGAAACAGACTCTGGCGAAAATGCTGCACCTGCGATATTCGCAGGTGAGCTTGCCGGAGATCAAACATGTACGTTGCCACCCTGTTGACCAACCCCGATGTGTCTAATCTGGATTTGTCGCTGGTCGAGTCATTGCGGAATGCATGGGGCGGCGGTGAGATCGTGTGGCTCAGTCCGGATGAAGCTACAGAGTTCCATCTAAGCGAAATGCCGGGCAACCGGTGGGATGTCTGGGCGGACCTGCAGCAAATGGGCGTGGATCTGGTTGTCCAACAGTCTGAGGGCCGCCGTAAGAAGATGCTGTTGGCCGATATGGACAGCACCATGATCCAACAGGAATGCATCGACGAACTGGCGGATGAGGCCGGCGTCGGCGACCGCGTTAAGGATATCACCGCACGCGCCATGAATGGCGAGTTGGATTTCGAAGGCGCGCTGACCGAACGGGTTGGTCTGTTGAAAGGTCTGGATGAAGCGGTGATCGGTAAAGTACTGGATGAACGCATCACTCTGATGCCGGGCGGCAAGGAAATGGTCGCGACGATGCGCCAGAACGGAAGCTATGCCGCCTTGGTCTCGGGCGGTTTCACGGCGTTTACCGCAAAAGTGGCCGAGGTGCTGGGCTTTCATGAGAACCGTGCCAACACCCTGCTGGCCCAAGACGGAAAACTGACCGGGGATGTGGCGCGACCCATTCTGGGGCGACAAGCCAAGGTGGATGCCTTGGAACAGATCACCGCGCGATTGGGCTTGCGTGAAGAAGACGTTGTTGCCGTAGGCGACGGGGCCAACGATCTGGGGATGCTGCACCGGGCAGGAACAGGGGTGGCCCTGCATGCAAAGCCCACGGTTGCCGAGCAATGCGAGGTTCGGGTCAACCATGGCGATCTGACAGCATTGCTGTACGTTCAGGGCTATAGCCGCTCGGAATTCGTGTCCGGTTAAAGGTCTTCCCTTTATTTAACGCACGTGTTAAATAAAGGCTATGAACACTCTGATAAACGCTTTTTCTGCTTTGTCCGATTCCACTCGGTTCTCGATTGTCGAGCAACTGATGCAGGACGGAGAGCTGCCTGCCGGTGACCTGATCCAAGGGCGCGGCATGTCGGGCGCAGCGATTTCGCGCCACCTGAAAGTGCTGCGTGAAGCCGGATTGGTGCAACAGCGCGTCCACGGCACCCAGCGGATGTATTCTGTCCAGCCTGACGGGCTGCGGGCGATTGCTGAATGGACGATTTCGAAACGTCAGTTCTGGGAAAACAGCCTCGATCGTCTGGGCGACCTCATTGAAAGGGAAAACTCATGGCCGACCTGAAACTGGAACGTGAGTTCCCGACCACCCCCGAAAACCTGTTTGCCTGGATCAGTGATGGGGCGAAGCTGTTGCAGTGGTGGGGGCCTGAAGGGGTGCATGTGCCCGAGCATGACCTGAATTTCTCACGCACGGGGCCTTGGTATTCAATAATGAAGAATGCAGAAGGCCAGACATTCAAAGTGTCCGGTCATGTCACCCATGTTGATCCGCCCAATTCGGTTGGGTTCACCTGGGCCTGGCATGACGATCAGGATCAGCGCGGGGCGGAAAGCCACGTCACGTTTTCGGTTGTCGCAACGGATAATGGTGCACAGTTGGTCGTGGAACACCGCGAACTGGCTGATGCCGAGGCTGCGGCGAACCACAACATGGGCTGGACATCGTCGCTGAGCAAACTTGAGGCGCAGTTGGGATAAGTTTTCATCAGGGAGGAAATAAAATGCCACAATTTTTGTTTGTCTATCACGGCGGAAGCACACCAAGCGACCCCGCCGAAGTAGAAGCAACTATGGCCGCCTGGGGTGCATGGTTCCAAGGCATGGGCGAGGCGCTGGAAATTCCCGGTAACCCGGTTGGTCAGTCCTATACGGTCAGCAACGGCAGCGTCGTCGACAACGGCGGAGCAAACCCGGCGTCCGGCTTTACCGTCGTTAAGGCCGACAGTATTGATGCCGCGACCGAAATGGCCAAGGGCTGTCCCATGGTGGTCAACGGTTCAGGCTCGGTCGAG
This sequence comes from Ruegeria sp. CDSB029, assembly GCF_059611125.1. Taxonomy (NCBI): domain Bacteria; kingdom Pseudomonadati; phylum Pseudomonadota; class Alphaproteobacteria; order Rhodobacterales; family Roseobacteraceae; genus Ruegeria; species Ruegeria sp. CDSB029. The sequence continues at coordinate 177,353 of NZ_JBXWOX010000009.1, read as the reverse complement.
GTGGCCGAGGTGCATGAAATCGAGATGTGATCGTTAGCCGGGGAACCCCGGCGCAGGTCTGATCTCGCCGCATTCCAGCCCGCGACGGCTGAATTGCGTGGCATTCATGAATTTGCGGGTGGCCGGGTGATCGGCCTCCAGCACACCAAGGCTTACCAGAATCGCGGCGATTGCGCATTCGCTGGCGCGGGTCGTGCCATCAGTGATTTTCAGCGCAACCCCCATTCGTTTTTCCGGGATAATGGCGATAAACACCGCTTCGGCTCCGGTCTTGATCGCGGCGCGGCCATTCATGGCGCGCATCAGTTCGGTGCAGGCGCGGCTTTCACCGGCCACGAGTTCGGGGTGTTTGATCATGGCCGCAGTAAGCTGTTGCGCGGCGTCGCTGGCACGATCCGACCGGTCAGCGGCTGAGGCAAACCACGCCATCGAACGCGCCAGTCCCACCAGTGACGTCGCAAAGTTCGGGGCCGAACATCCGTCGATTCCATAGGCAGGGCTGGTTTCCCCAGTGGTTTCTTCCAGCGCGGACAGGCAGGCTTGCTGTACGGGGTGGTCGATCTCAAGGTATTCCGGTCCGGCACCCATATGCTGTGCGACCGTCAGGAACCCGCAATGTTTGCCCGAGCAGTTGTTGTGGATCTGGCAGGGTGTGTCATCGGCAAGGATCAGCCCGTCGCGCGCGGCCATGTCCTGCGGTTCTTGCGGGCCGCAGCGCAGATCGTGTTCGGTCAGGCCCAGGTGATCCAGCCAGGCAGTAACCCTGTCAGTATGGATATGTGCGCCGCTATGCGAGGCACAGGCGAGGGCCAGATGCTCGGAGTTCAGGCCATATTTGGCGGCTGCACCCGATGTGATCAGCGGCAGCCCCTGGATCATTTTCGCAGACGACCGAGGGTAAATCACCGCGTCCGGATCGCCCCAGCTGCGCACGATTTGGCCGCTGTCGTCGCAGATCACTGCGTGGCCCAGATGCAGGCTTTCCAACAAGGGGCCTCGCCATAGTTCTGTCATTGGTACCGGCTGCGTCATCTGGCCCCTCCATTATATGCGCAAAAATCTGCCAATCGCCCTTTCGCCTGTGGCGAAACCTGCGTTAGTGTGTGTATGTCGACAATCATCGGAATACGCAACTTACAGACGAACCGACAGAGTTCGTATGCGGTCTCGATGGGTATGAGGTATTAGGTCGAGCTAGGAGGCTGGACAGATGGGATTAAAACTCGTCCGCACAATTGCGGGTCTGTGCGTGGCAGGAATGGCCACAACCGCAATCGCTCAGCAGGCGACCAGCACCAATCGGGTTGCTGCGAAGACCGACTGGAGCGTTTTTGTGGAGAAAGATCCCACAGAGTGCTGGAGCGTATCCGCGCCCAAAGAGACTGTGAACACCAAAGGTGGGCGCGTGGTTTCGGTGCGCCGCAGCGACATCCTGTTGTTCGTGTTCTACCGCCCGAATGCCGAAGTCAAAGGTCAGGTGACCTTTACCGGCGGTTATCCTTTCGCGGCAGGATCGACGGTCACCCTTGAGATTGACGGCACCGAGTTCGCTTTGATCACCGAAGGTGAATGGGCCTGGCCGGCAACCGAAGGCGAAGACTTGAAGGTCGTCGCAGCGATGAAGCGCGGCACCGAGGCTGTTCTGACCGCCCGGTCCGAGCGCGGCACCCAGACCAAAGACACCTTCTCGCTGTTGGGTTTCAGTGCTGCGATCGAAGACGCCGAAAAGCGCTGCACCCAATAAGCCTGGACAACAGGTTCACGCAGCCCCGTCATTTGGCGGGGCTTTTTTGTGGCCGATCTTACGTGTCATCTGATCTTTACGCTACGTCCACCCCCCCCAATTGATCCGCATCAAGGCAAGCGACCCATTTTTCTGAACCAATCAGTTCAAATATATGGAAGGAGCTTATCCATGCTGAACAAACCTCTTGCTGCCGTGTTGGTTGTCGCCGCCTTACTTCTGAGTGCATGTGAAAAAAACAACGAAATATATCCGGTATCCGGCGAGCAATGCGGCCCGAAAGATCCCGTGCAAACTTTGGACGCGGGTGATTGCGACATCCTGCCTGCAGGGGTCTGACGCATGCACCTGATCTGATTCCTCGCAATCGTAGTGCAGATAGTTCGGCCGCATCGGTTTGGCCTTTGCGGCCGACTTGCAATTGGGACCACAGCGCAACGCGTGCTACGGTGGCCACATACAAGGGTTCATATGTGGAAACGGATAATGCGTTACGTCTTGATTGCAGTGCTTTTCTCCTCGACCGCGTGGGCAGATCCCAGCCTGGAATGTTTCGACGCAGGTTCGCAGGTCGAAATCGGAGCCTGCGTTGGGGAGATGGAGAAACGCGTGAATATGGCTGTTGAGGCAAGCTATGGCTTCGCCATGCAGTCCGCAGTTGAGTTGGACGAGGTCACAGACCGTGTGGTCGCACAACCGGCACTTGAGGCGGCACAAGAGGCTTGGGGCAGGTATCGCGACGCGCAATGTGAAGCAGTGGGTGCTTCATACGGCGGCGGCTCTGGCACCGGTATCGCCATTGCATCCTGCCGCGTCGATCTGGGCCGGGCGCGCGCGGATGAATTGCTGCGCATGGCAAATTAAATGATACGAATTCTTTTGATCTTTGCGCGCGATCCTATATAGAGGCGCATCCCAAGCCCGAATTCGTTGAGATAGCAACATGTCGCCCAAAGCGCCGATCACTCAAGATGTCATGACCATCCCCCGCAAATTGCCCGAGGGGAAGATCAACCTTGTCGGGTTGACCCGTGATCAGTTGCGTGACGCTCTGATCGAACATGGCACGCCGGAAAAGCAGGCCAAGATGCGGACCGGGCAGATCTGGCAGTGGATCTATCAATGGGGCGTGCGCGATTTTGCCGAGATGACCAACCTCGCCAAAGCGTATCGTGCGCAACTGGCTGAGAAATTCGTTGTGGAAATCCCCGAAGTCGTGACACGGCAGGTGTCCGAAGACGGCACGCGCAAGTACCTGTGCCGCATCGCGGGTGGCCATGAGGTCGAGGTTGTCTACATCCCCGAAGAGGATCGCGGGACGCTGTGTATCTCGTCTCAGGTTGGCTGCACGCTTACCTGTTCCTTCTGCCATACGGGCACGCAGAAACTGGTGCGCAACCTGACGGCGGCGGAAATCGTCGGTCAGGTGATGATGGCCCGCGACGATCTGGACGAATGGCCGACCCCTGGTGCGCCAAAGGACGAAACACGCCTGCTGTCGAACATCGTTCTGATGGGCATGGGTGAGCCGCTTTATAACTTCGAAAACGTGCGCGACGCGATGAAGATCGCCATGGACCCCGAAGGGATTTCCCTGTCGCGCCGTCGGATCACCCTGTCGACGTCCGGCGTGGTGCCGGAAATTGCGCGCACAGCTGACGAGATCGGCTGTTTGCTGGCGATCTCGTTCCACGCGACAACGGATGAAACCCGCGATTTTCTGGTGCCCATCAACAAGCGCTGGAACATCCAAGAACTGCTGCAGGCATTGGCAAATTATCCCAATGTGTCCAATTCCGAGCGGATCACCTTTGAATACGTGATGCTGGATGGCGTGAACGACAGTGACGAAGATGCTCATCGCCTGATCGACCACATCAAAAGTCACAACATTCCCGCCAAGATCAACCTGATCCCTTTCAACGAATGGCCCGGGGCGCCTTATAAGCGCAGCTCGAATAACCGCATTCGGGCGTTTGCGAACATTATTTATCAGGCAGGCTATGCCTCTCCCATTCGCAAAACACGTGGCGAGGACATCATGGCGGCATGTGGTCAGTTGAAATCGGCCACCGAGCGCGCGCGCAAGTCGCGGAAGCAGATCGAAGCCGAAGCGGGATTGCAAAGCTAACACACCCAGCTTTCGTGCAAACTACGCCAAGAAATTAATGTTCTGGCCGCTGTTATTTGTATGCAAAATTTGATATGTTTTGGGGGCTGAAACCGGCTGCCTAGGCTTCACACTTGCGCACAAAGCAGTGAGAGTCGCATTCCGGTCGTGGCGCGTTTGTTCATGGCCGCTATCATTTTAGACGAAACTTGCGGCGTTCAGGCGAACCTTTTGAACCAGGTGGGCCAAATAAATGTTTGTACGATTTTCAAGACTGTTTCCGACATCTCTTGCGGCTTTGTTTGTGGTGGGGCTTGCTGCGCATCAGGTTGGCGCTCAATCCAGTGGTGAGGATGCTCACCTTGCCATTGAAAATCCTGCCGAGCTGTCCAAAGAAGAAGCCTTGGGCATCTACAAGTCCCTGCAGCGCCGGATGGAGCGTGGCTATGCAGCCGCGCAGTTGGATTTGCTGATGAACTATCAGGCATGGCCGCTGTTCAACGACGCGCCTTACATCTCGGCAACCCATGGGCAGCGCTATGTGAACAGCTATGCCAACCGCATGGCGCACAACTATGGCACTTTGGCCGAGGGTGAAAAGCTGCCGATGGGGTCAGTGCTGGCCAAGGACAGTGTCACGGTCACCGACGAGGGCAACGTCCATCCCGGTGCCCTGTTCGTGATGGAAAAACTGGCACAAGGTACCAGCCCGGAAACAGCGGACTGGCGTTACATCATGGTGATGCCGGATGGGTCCCTGTTTGGTGACACGATGGGCGCGCGTTCGGACGCTGTCGTCTATTGCCATGATTGTCACGAAGCGGTGGCTGATCGGGATTATACGTTCTTTGTTCCCGAAGAGTATGTTGTCGGCAACTAAGCGCGGGTCACTTGCGACCGAACCGCGCCGAACCGATCACCTCGATCAATGTCTGACGCACCGGCTCCGGTTGCGTTTCTACCGCATTCAGAACCTCGCGTAACTCGGCCCGAAGGCCGTGCATCTGGTCGATCAGTGAGATCATCATCGACAGCGCATCAGGCTCCATCTCGTATTGGTCGTGCAGCTCGCACGCCAGCTCCAGCCGCGCAACGTCGAGGGTGTGATACACCAGTCCCTGCTCGGTTTGCTCGGGAATGACGATTTCGGCAGCCAGGTATTCGGTCAACCGGGTCGAGGTCAGGCGGGTGACGGTTGCGATCAGCTGCTCCTCGGTCAGGGTGCGGGTCATGACGGCATTCCTTTCCGCGGATCATAGCTGTGGGTTTCGCGCCATGTCTCCATGAATTGCTTCAGATCATCATCAATCTGGTCCGGCATGGACACGGTCAGTTCGATCAACTGATCCCCGCGATCAGACGAGCCGCGCTTCTTAACTCCCTTGCCACGCAAGCGCAGGGTTTTACCGCTGCTGGTGCCAGCCGGGACACTGACATTGACGCCACCGTCAATCGTGGGGGCAGGAACCTTGCCACCCAGAATGGCCTCATCAATCGTGATCGGTAGTGTGATATGAATATCGTCGCCCTTGCGATCAAAGACCGGATGCTTTGCCACTGACACAGTGACCAAAGCATCGCCGGGCGGGCCTTCGCCAAAACCCGGATCGCCTTTGCCGCGCAGGCGGATGGTTTGTCCATCGGTGATGCCCGCAGGAATCTTCACCTCGATCCGGTCACCATCTGGCAGCGTCAGCTTTTGGCTGGCGCCGAACACCGCGTCCAGAAAACTGATCTGCAGATTGTAAGCGCGATTGTGCCCCGGTGCGTGAAATTCGTGCGTGCGCTGCTGGTATCCTCCGCGGCCCCGCATAAATTCGGCAAAGATGTCTGACATGTCATCGGGGTCTGCTGCGCGCCCACGATAAGGATTCCCGGCGGCCTCGGCATATTCGCGATAATACTGCTGCTGGGGACGTTCCTGACCCGAGGCATCAATCTCACCACTATCGTACCGCGCGCGCGTGTCCGGGTCTTTCAATAGGTCATAGGCCGATGCCGCGCCTTTGAACTTGGCCTCTGCCTCGGCATCCCCGGGCTTGAGATCCGGGTGGCATTCTTTTGCAATGCGCCGATATGCCTTTTTGATCTCGGCGGCGCTGGCGTCTTTGGCGACGCCAAGGATGGTATAGGGATCGTCGCTCATCTCACCTCTCGCGGGTCGGTCTGAACAGGATGAATGTGTTTTATCATGCGATTTCAATGACCCAAAAGGAAGTGGCTTTTGAAACCGCTCGCAAATTCCTTCGGGTCTGTTAACATCTGCATGTTTCTAACTGATCACTCACGGAGAACCCCATGACGCGCAGAATAAAATCCGCACTGGCCCTGTTGGCCGGGAATGCCATCGGGTTGTTGCTTGCAACGCTGTTGTTGTCGGGGTTTGCGATCAAGCCGATTTCATTCATCGTCGTGGTGATCGTGTTCACACTGGTGCAGGTGGTGGCCGAGCCGCTGATCCTGAAACTGGGTGAGAAAAAAGCCCCCTCGATCAAAGGTGGGATTGCCTTGATCGTGACGTTCGTCGGCCTGTTGGTGACCGATCTGATTACGGCCGGGTTGACCGTTGGCGGCGTTGCCAACCTGTTGGCGGCGACTCTGCTGGTTTGGCTAGGCGCACTGATCGCCAGCATTGTGCTGCCGATCTATGTGTTCACCGAACTGCGCGAGCCTAAGAAGAAATCATAACGCGTTCAGGCAGGTTTCCATCGCCTGCCACAGTTCATCCGTTGGTTCGCAACCTATTGAAAGACGAATAAAGGCTGGATCGACATCATCGCCCCAGCGTGCGCGTCGTTCGGCAGAACTGTGAACACCGCCGAACGATGTGGCCGGTCGCAGCATCGGGCAGGTGTTGATGAAAGTTTCGGCCTTTTCCTCGGTCTCTAACGTGATCGACAACAAGAACCCGAACCGGGACGTCTGCGCTTTGGCCAGAGCATAGGACGGGTCATCCGACAGGCCGGGATAGCGGATCTGTTTCACGGCCTCATGTTCTGCCAACCGTTCCGCGAGCACTTGCGCCGATGCACACATCCGGTCGAAACGAACGTCCAGCGTTTCCAACCCGCGATGCAGCAGCCATGCCTCATGCGGGCCGGGGATCGCGCCGGAAACGCGCCGCCATTCTTCGACCCGTTCCATGATCTGCGCGTTGCGGCTGGCGACATGACCCATTAGCAGGTCCGAATGTCCGCCCATTGCCTTGGTATCCGAAGCGACCACCACGTCGATGCCCAAATCCAACGGGCGTTGACCCAATGGGGTCATCGTTGTGTTGTCGGCAATCGTGAGACCGCCCGCCGCGCGAACGGCAGTGGCGATCGCGGGCAGGTCCATCATATCCAGACCGGGGTTCGAGGGGCTTTCCAAAAAGACCACGTCAAACCCGTCGAACCCGCCTTCTGCGAACGCCGTCGTCGGACGCTCAGTAACGGAGACGCTCAGATTGGATAGGAACCGATCGGCCAGCAATCGTGTGACATAATACCCGTCCGAGGGGATCAGGATATGGGACCCGGCTTTGACCGTCGCGAACAAAGCGGCAGAAATCGCCCCCATGCCTGACGGAAAGGACAGACAGGGCGCGTCTTCCAGATGCGCCAACACATGTTCCAGATGCACCCATGTCGGGTTGTCGACCCGTCCATAAGTCGGATGCCCGTCCGGTGCGCCGGGCAGATGGTACATGCTGCTTTGCGTCAGCGGCAGGGCCACCGGATCGCCCTTGTTCAGCGCGTTCCCGCGCAGGTGCAACATCTCACCGGTCTTTGGCGGCTTCATGTCTCAGCGCCCCGGAATTTCATCGCGGGGTGGGGCCGGTTCCCAGTTTTCAATAATATCGACCGCCTCTTGCGCGGTATCCACGAAGCGGAACAGGTCGAGATCCTCGTCCGAGATCGTGCCCGCATCGGCCAGCGCCTCCCAGTTGATGACTTTCTCCCAGAACTCACGGCCAAACAACAGGAAGGGCACACGCTCCATCCGGCCAGTCTGGATCAGGGTCAGGGATTCGAACAACTCGTCCATGGTGCCGAACCCGCCGGGGAAGATCGTGATCGCGCGGGCGCGCATCAGGAAATGCATCTTGCGAATGGCGAAATAGTGGAAGTTGAAGCTGAGATCCGGCGTCACATATTCATTGGGCGCCTGCTCATGCGGCAACACGATGTTCAGACCTATCGAGCAACCGCCCGCATCCTGCGCGCCACGGTTTCCAGCCTCCATCACGCCGGGGCCACCACCGGTGACAATAACGTTTTCCCGGCAACCGGTTTCGTTGGACTTTTCGGTCATCAGGCGGGCAAACTCACGCGCTTCGTCATAGTATTTTGACAATCCCGCCAATGTATCCGTCCGCGCGGTGTGTTTTTGCGCGGGTTCCGGAATGCGCGCGCCACCGAACATGACGATGGTCGAGGTGATCTCGCGCTCGGTCATGATCATCTCGGGCTTCAGCAATTCCAGCTGCAAACGCACGGGGCGCAGCTCATCCCGGCACAGGAAATCATCGTCGGCAAAGGCAAGGCGATAGGCGGGTGAGCGCGTCTGCGGCGTGTCCGGCACCTCGCTCGCGGTCGAGCGGTCAGTCTGGGCGTCGCGGAAAGGGCTGAGGCGGTCTTCTCTCATGGGTGATGGTTCCCTGCTTGCGTGTTCATAAAACAGCTATAGGGTTCGCGGGCAGAGTGCCAGTCACGGAAGAACAAGAATGAATTGGAAGAGTGAAATTTCAGCCGCAGCCAACCGGATCGATGGCTATGCGCAGGTGACACCGGTGATTGAAATCCGCGTGCCCGGATTGGATCATTCGGTCGAAATGAAGCTGGAGCACATGCAGCATACTGGCAGCTTCAAGGCGCGTGGGGCGTTCAATACGCTGCTCAGTTTGGACGTGCCCGAGGCTGGCGTTGTGGCAGCATCTGGCGGCAATCACGGTGCGGCGGCGGCGTATGCGGCACAAACGCTGGGGTATCCGGCCAAGATTTTCGTGCCAGACCTTGCCGGACCATCCAAGATCGCCCTGATTGAACAGACGGGCGCAGATCTGACAGTTGTACAGGGTGAATACGCTAACGCGCTGAGCGAGGCCCAAGCGCATGAGGCAGCAACCGGGGCGATGCAAATCCACGCCTATGATGCACCGGCAACCGTAGCAGGGCAGGGCACGTGTTTTGCCGAATGGGAGGCACAGGGACTGCAGGCTGACACCATTCTGGTGGCCGTGGGCGGCGGTGGCTTGATTGGCGGGGCTTTGGGTTGGTTTGATGGCGCTCGCAAGGTCGTAGCAGTCGAACCGGAAACCTCCTGCGCGCTGAACGCGGCGCTGCAGGCGGGTGAACCGGTGGATGTCTCGGTCTCGGGGATTGCAGCCAATGCGCTGGGCGCGCGGCGGATCGGAGGGATTTGTTTCGATCTTGCACAGGGAATGACGTCTGTTCTCGTCTCTGATGAGGCGATTGCCGATGCGCAAAAGGCGCTATGGCGGAACCATCGCGTATTGGTCGAACCGGCCGGTGCGACCGCGTTGGCGGCTTTGACCTCAGGTGTATATAAGCCAGAACCGGACGAACGCGTGGCGGCTCTGGTGTGCGGGGGAAATATCGCCCCGGACCCGCTGATGGGGTGAATTATCGGCTTGTGGAAGGTGGTTAAGGATTTTATCGATAATCTATGACCACTACGATCGCTGACACAATCTACCAAAATCTTAGACAGAAGATTATCACCGGCGAACTGCTTGCCGGTGAAAAGCTGCGTCAGGATCACATCGCGCGGGCCTTTGAGACCAGCCATGTACCGGTGCGCGAGGCATTGCTGCGACTCGAAGCGCACGGGTTGGCCCAAAGTGAGCCGCGCCGCGGTATGCGTGTTTCGGCGCTGGACCCGGCAGAAGTGCGCGAAGTGGTTGAAATGCGCGTCGTGTTGGAATCTCTCGCCTTGCAGCATTCGGTACAGAATATGACGCCTGGTGCGCTGAAAGAGGCGGATGACGCTCGGATCGCCTGTGATGCCGCGCAAACGATGCCCGAGTGGGAAGCGTGCAACCGTACCTTTCATCGCTCGATCCTGACGCCATGCGGGTTGCCACGCCTGCTGCATGCGATTGATGACCTGCATATCGCCGGCGCGCGCCATCTGTTTGCCCATTGGCGCCCCAAGTGGGTACACCGCGCGGATGGTGACCACGCAGCCATCGTTCAGGCGCTCAAGCGCAAGGACGCGGCCACGGCGACGGCCATTCTGACGCGCCATATCCGCCGCGCCAGCTGAACACAGGTCAAGCTAGCCGCAAATCGTACCTTCTGCGTCGCATTGCACCGCGAGATGCAGTTGCGTATAGGCCAAACAAACGTGAACAGATTCTGCAGGGAGCCATCCGATGTCCAACGCGCAACTGGAAACCGCTATCGAAGCCGCCTGGGAGGCGCGAGACACCATCACGCCCGCCACCACCGGCGAACAACGTGAAGCTATCGAAGACACACTGAACGCGCTGGACAGCGGCACGTTGCGGGTTGCTGAAAAGCTGGAGAGCGGCGATTGGCATGTGAACCAGTGGGCCAAGAAGGCGGTTCTGCTTGGCTTCCGCATCAAGGATATGGAAATCCAGACCGGTGGTCCGCAGGACGGCGGCTGGTGGGACAAGGTGGACAGCAAGTTCGCCGGTTGGGGTGAAAACCAGTGGCGTGCCGCTGGTTTCCGCGCGGTGCCGAACTGTGTCGTCCGTAAATCCGCCTATGTCGCACCCGGCGTGGTTCTGATGCCGTCCTTCGTGAACCTGGGCGCCTATGTCGACGAAGGCACCATGGTCGACACTTGGGCCACCGTTGGTTCCTGCGCGCAGATTGGTAAAAACGTACACCTGTCAGGCGGTGTTGGCATCGGCGGAGTTTTGGAGCCAATGCAAGCTGGCCCGACCATCATCGAAGACAATTGCTTTATCGGCGCACGCTCGGAAGTGGTCGAAGGCTGCATCGTGCGCAAAGGCTCGGTTTTGGGAATGGGCGTCTTTATCGGCAAGTCCACAAAGATCGTGGATCGCGAAACCGGCGAAGTCACTTATGGCGAAGTGCCGCCCTATTCGGTTGTTGTCGCGGGCTCGATGCCATCCAAGAACAACGTCAACCTGTATTGCGCCGTGATCGTAAAGCGCGTGGACGAGAAGACCCGTTCGAAAACCGGGATCAACGAACTGCTGCGCGACTAAATTAAGCGCGGATTTGAAACGGGGCTGTGGCGTATCTCGCCGCAGCCCTTTTCTGTTTATCCTTTGACTGGATAGCGGTCAGGCTCCTCAAATACGTCGATCACCCGCGAGCCCGCCTTGATTTTTCCGCCATGTTCCACGCCCGACGGAATCGAATAGCTGTCGCCGGGTCGATAGGTCTTAGTCTCTCCATCGATTGTCAGTTCAACCTCGCCCTCGACCACCGTGCCCCATTGCGCCTTGTGTGAATGCGGTGGCAGTTCGAAATCTTTGAGGAACGTGAAGAACGCAACCAAACCCGCATCTGATCGGACGACGGCGGTCTGAACCACATCCTCGGGGAATGGCACGTCGAGGCTAGGGAAGTCTGTGATGAAATCTGGGTAGGCCATGAAAAATCCTTTGCAGTTTGAAATGGGTTTTCGCGGGTACTATGGACGCGCTTAGGGCTTCCCGCAATTCCCGGCTGCTTGACCGCGGACAGACGCGCAGCTATGGCCCCCTGCATGGAAAAGCAAAAGAAACCGTCCCGTCAGCAAGTTTATACATTGCTCGTTCAGATCGGCCGCAAAGAAGGCGACGGCCTGCCCGAAGGCGCGACCGGAGCGGCGCTGATGTGTTTTGCCAGCGGTGTGGATGAGGCCGAGGCCGTGCGTGAAACCGTTGCGATTCTGAAGCAGGCGGACACTGCGCCACTGGACGTTACAGGATACGGCACCCTGGCCGAGCGTGAAGCGCAAGGTCACGATATTGATCCTGACGAACGCGCCCTGATGCAGAGGGCGCTGGACGAAAACGCCGTTATCGTGGCGCAAATGACGCCGTTTTTCGGGGATGAAGAACCGGCTTAGTTCCGGACCCCGAACCATTTGCGGTAAATTTCGTCATAGGTGCCGTCTTCGCGCAGCGCCAACAAGGCCTGGTTCACGTCCTCGACCAATGGCGAGCCGGTCGGGAACGCGATCCCGTAGTTCTCTCGCAGGAAAATACCGCCAGTCATCGTCGCGATCCGGCGTCCTTCATGCGCGGTGAAATAGGACAGGATCGGCGCGTCAAAGACGACGGCGTCCAACTCCTTATCTTGGAATGCGGTCAGCACATCATCCAGGTTTTCATAACCGGAAAACTCGATCTCGCGTCGGTTCAGGAAGTTTGCGGCAGTCGAGTTCGAGATTGTGCCCACCTGTTTGCCATAAAGATCGTTGACCGAGTTCACGTTGCCGCTGATGGCATCCACGGTCATGACCGACGTGATCCGCGCCGTGAAAACCGAAACGATGAACAACGAGGACACAACCAGAACCACGCCCAGCAAACGTCCGAACGGAGTGCGCGGCATGCGTTCCTCGAACCCGCCGTTGACCACAAGATTCAGCGCCCACCAGAAAGAAGGGAACCATGCCTCATTCAGCTTGCGGTCGAAATACGGCTGGGCCCGACGCTCAAACCCCCACATCAGCATCCCGCCGCCAAGCAGGATCGCAAAGGCCAGACCAATGGCAATGAACAGCTCGACAGACAGCAAAGCGTGTAGCAGCGAAGGTCTGCGGGCTGCATCTGATGGCACCATGATCTGCAGGCCGGCCTCGAATATGGGCTGACTGAAGTCCATCTGTGTTTCCCGCGCAGCCGTGATCGAGATATTGGCCACAGCCATGTCGGCTGTTCCGTCCTGCACGGCACCTAGCATGTCGCCGAACGCCTCGACCCGGTTGACTGAGTAATCCCAGTTCAGGGCCTCAGCCAGAGCCTGCAGTAGGTCCATGGAAAAACCAGTTTGGGCCCCGTCCTCGAAATAGGAAAACGGGGGGCGGGTCACGGTTGTGACCGAAAGCGTCTGCGCCTGGCTTTGCTGTGCAAGAACGGCGAAAGTCAGGCAGATCCAAACGAGAAGCGCACGTATCATCGTCAATTCACCTGTTTCGCGGCCCTCTAACGCAGATTTGAAAGGCACGGCAAGGTGGCCGCTAGGTAAACCGCCATGTTTTATTGGGGTGTCATTTCAAGACTCGCGAAAAAAAGCGCCCGGAAACCAGTGGCGAGGGGTTGGCAATTGGTCCAATTCGTTGAATCTGTGCACGATCCCGCGATTGAACCAACCAAAAGGGCCCAGAAATGACAGATCCGGTGAAGTTGACGGCGGACCTGATCCGTTGCCCATCAGTCACACCTGAGGAAGGCGGCGCGCTTGTGTTGCTGGAGCAGGTATTGTCGGCGGCAGGCTTTGATTGCACCCGTGTGGACCGGGGTGATGTTAGCAATCTGTATGCGCGCTGGGGGTCGAAAGCGCATCCGCGCAGCTTTGGATTCAACGGACATACCGATGTTGTACCGGTCGGAGATGAGGCGGCCTGGTCGATGCCCCCGTTTGGTGCAGAAATCCGCGAAGGTGTGATGTATGGGCGCGGGGCCACAGACATGAAATCCGGCGTGGCGGCCTTTGCGGCGGCCGCTGTGGATTTCGTGCGCGACACCCCCCCGGACGGGGCAATTATTCTTGCGATCACGGGCGATGAAGAGGCGGACGCGGTGGACGGAACCACGGCATTGCTTGATTACATGTCCAAGGCCGGAGAACGCATGTCTGCCTGTTTGGTGGGTGAGCCGACCTGCCCAAACACAATGGGCGAGATGATGAAAATCGGGCGGCGTGGTTCGATGACCGCCTGGTTCACGGTGACCGGTGAGCAGGGGCATTCGGCCTATCCGCACCGGGCCAAGAACCCTCTGCCCGCCATGGCGCGGTTGATGCATCAATTGGCCAGCCACGAACTGGACCAGGGATCGGACCATTTCGATGCCTCAACCCTGGCTGTTGTGAACATTGATACGGGCAACGCAGCTACCAACGTGATCCCGGCGCAATGTACCGGAGCCGTTAATATCCGCTTTAACGATCTGCACTCGGGCGCCAGCCTCAGTGAGTGGCTGGAGGCCGAAGCCAAAGCCGTGGCTGAAACCTACGATGTCGCGATCGACATCCGGATCAAGATCTCAGGCGAGAGCTTTCTGACCCCGCCCGGCCCCCTGTCTGATCTGGTCGCGAAAGCGGTCGAGACCGAAACCGGTGTGCGCCCCGAGATGTCGACAACAGGTGGCACATCTGATGCGCGGTTTGTCAAAGACTATTGCCCAGTGGTTGAGTTCGGCCTTGTTGGCCGAACGATGCATCAGGTCGATGAATGCGTCGAGGTGGCGCAGATTGAACAGCTCAAGGCGATCTATACGCGTATCCTTCAGGACTACTTCGCCTGATCCATGCAACGAACATTGGTCATCATGGTGAAAGAACCCCGCCCGGGTCGGGTCAAGACACGGTTGGGGCGCGACATCAGCATGGTTGGTGCCGCGTGGTGGTTCCGCCATCAGACACGCGCGCTGATCCGGCGATTGCGAGACCCACGCTGGCAGATTGTGCTTGCCGTTGCCCCGGATCGCGAAGGTCTGACCAGCCGCATCTGGCCTGTTGACCTGCCCCGCGCGGCGCAAGGGCACGGCGATCTGGGCGATCGTATGGGGCGTATGCTACGCGGGATGCCACATGGACCGGTCTGTCTGATCGGCGCTGATATTCCCGGGATCACATCGCAGCATGTCGCACGGGCCTTCAAGGAATTGGGGCGTTCGCAATTCGTTTTTGGCCCTGCGCCGGACGGAGGCTATTGGCTGGTAGGGGCCCAACGATACGGGGCGTTGCCGAACAACTTGTTTCGCAATGTGCGCTGGTCTACCGAAACCGCCCTGGCCGACACTCTGGCTTCGGTTCCGGGGTGTCGTGTCGGATTGCTGGACCATCTGCGCGATGTTGACACGGTGGCAGACCTGAACCCCTGAGCTTTTTGATCATGACGCCGTCGCATACCCATGATAGGCCGGAAGTATGACTCGGATACCCACCAAGCAGGAGGTCCTCGATTGGATCTCGGCGAACCCCACCCTGACCTCGAAACGCGATATCGCTAAAGCCTTTGGTATCAAGGGCGCGGACCGGATCGATCTGAAACGCATTCTGAAAGAGCTAGAGGCCGAGGGGCATCTGGAAAAGCGCAAGCGCAGCTATCGCGACCCGGACCGCCTGCCACCGGTCAGCGTGCTGCAGGTGAAGGCTCCGAATGCGGATGGCGACCTGTTCGCGCGGCCTTTGGAATGGCATGGCGAAGGCGTCGAGCCCATTGTTCTGATCATCACCCGCGCCAGCGATCCTGCATTGGGAGAGGGCGACCGAATTCTGGCCCGCCTGACGGTGGTGCATGAGGAAGACCACAATTACGAGGCACGACTGATACGCCGTATCGGAACCAACCCGCGCAAGATCGTCGGCATCTTTCGCAAAGGGGCCGAAGGCGGTCGGATCGTGCCAATCGACAAAGCCGGTCAGACCGAATGGCTGGTTGCTGACGGTGCCGTACTGGGTGCGAAGGACGGCGAGCTGGTCGAAGCCGAACAGGCCGGGCCAAAGAACCGCATGGGTTTGCCGCGTGCGCGTATCGTGGAACGGCTGGGCGATCCGTCTGCACCCAAGGCCGTTTCGCTGATCGCCATCCACCAGCATGGCATTCCGGATGATTTCCCCGACAAGGTGATTGACGAAGCTGACAAGGCCAAACCCGTGGGGCTGAAAGGCCGCGAAGATCTGCGGGACATGCCGCTGCTGACCATCGATCCGTCAGATGCGCGGGATCATGACGATGCCTGTTGTGCCCATGCCGACGATGACCCCAAGAACCCTGGCGGGCATGTGATCTGGGTCGCCATTGCCGATGTTGCCGCCTATGTGCAGCCCGGTACC
Organism: Ruegeria sp. CDSB029; assembly: GCF_059611125.1. Taxonomy (NCBI): domain Bacteria; kingdom Pseudomonadati; phylum Pseudomonadota; class Alphaproteobacteria; order Rhodobacterales; family Roseobacteraceae; genus Ruegeria; species Ruegeria sp. CDSB029. The sequence goes on along the minus strand of NZ_JBXWOX010000009.1, from coordinate 161,503 downwards.
GCGCTGGATCGTGAGGCGCGCAAGCGCGGCAATTCCAGTTATTTCCCCGACCGGGTGGTGCCAATGCTGCCGGATCGCCTCTCTGGAGACCTGTGTTCGCTGCACGAAGGTGTTCCGCGCGCCTGTATAGCTGTGCGGATGCAGATCGATGCCGATGGAAACAAGATTGGTCATCGCTTTGTACGTGGTCTGATGCGTTCGGCCGCCTCGCTGCACTATGCCGAGGTGCAAGACGCAATCGACGGCAATACAAATGACCGCACTGGGCCTTTGTTGGAGCCTGTTTTGAAGCCGCTCTACTCCGCCTATGCCGCGCTAAAGAAAGCGCGGGCGGAACGGCAACCGCTGGAGTTGGATTTGCCCGAACGCAAGATCGTTCTCAGTGACGCGGGCGAGGTTCAAAGTGTAGCCTTCCGTGACCGGCTAGATGCGCACAAGCTGATCGAGGAGTTTATGATCCTCGCCAATGTCGCCGCCGCCGAGACATTGATCGCCAAGCGACGCCCGTTGCTGTTCCGTGTGCACGAGGAACCGGCGCAAGAAAAGCTGGAAAGCCTGCGGGAAACCGCACAGGCAGCTGGTCTGAACCTGGCCAAGGGGCAGGTCCTGCAGACCCGGCATCTCAATGCACTGCTGAACGCGGCCGCCGGGACCGAGGATGCAGAGCTGATCAACCTTTCAACTCTGCGCTCGATGGCACAGGCTTATTACAATCCCGAGAATTTCGGCCATTTCGGGTTAGCGCTGCGCAACTATGCGCATTTCACTTCTCCCATTCGTCGTTACGCGGACCTGATCGTGCACCGGGCGCTGATCACGGCGCATGGCTGGGGCGATGACGGGCTGACCGAGGATGAGATCGCGCGCCTTGATGAAACGGCGACGCATATTTCGGACACCGAGCGTCGCTCGATGATGGCCGAGCGGGACACGACAGATCGATACCTTGCCGCTTATCTGAGCGAGTGTGTGGGCAATGAATTCAGTGGCCGCATCAGCGGCATCGCGCGGTTCGGTGCATTTGTGAAGATGGACGAAACCGGCGCGGACGGCCTAGTGCCCGTCCGGTCACTGGGGCGCGAGTTTTTCCATTTCGACCGCGAAGCCGGAACGCTTATGGGATCGGACTCAGGGCTGATCATTGCCATCGGCCAAAGGGTCACCGTGCGCCTGACCGAGGCCACGCCCGTTACCGGCGGGCTCGAGCTGGAGCTGCTGTCCATCGATGACCAGGCCCTGCCGCGCGGAGGCGGGCCCGCTAAGCGGGGGGGCGCACGGCGCAAGGCGGTCAGTACCAAGCGCAAGAAGGACAAGATCAAGCGCAAGGTCGAACGCAAACGCCGTCAAAGGTGATAGGTCAGCGCCCGTGCGATCAGCCAGCCATGCCGGGTTTCATCAATCTGATCCGGGTCATCAAACAGAATGGCCCGGTTGCCTTCCAACCGATCCTCGCCCGGAAAGGCAGTGGTGAAATCACCCATTAGTCGGCTCTGACAATGCACGAACAGCGCAAAGGATGCCGCTTTGTGCCCGCCCAGCCGGATGGTCGACCCCTTGGGCGCCAGATAAGCGGGTTGACCCCAACGCAGTGCTTCATTCAATGGCTGGGCTTTAGGCAAAGTCCCGGCCGTTGAAAACACCAGCTCGCGCAAGACGAGGACACCCGAACGGGTGTCTTCGGGGAACGCTTCAAAGGCGGTCTGCACAGCAGGGTCGTCAAAAGGTGTCATGGCAGCGGTATTGCCTGCTCCATTCGGTCTACGTAGTCGTTGAGCAGCCTATCCTGTTTGATCCGCTGGGTCAGCGGGGTTTCCACCGGTGTTGCGCGCATTGCGGCCAACATAGGCCCAACGCTCATATCTGCTGAGGTTGGCCGGTCGCCCAGAAGGTACGGTGATTGCCACAAATAAGCGGATATCGCTTCAAGGTCCCGCTCAAGACGGTCCTGACGCTCAGCGGGTGAGAAACGGCCGACACCCTGAAACACCAATCCTTGGACGACCTTTTTCCGGATTGAGTTCGACACTGGCGTTCGGATCAACGCAGGAATAACCGAAAAGAAGGTCTTGCGCAGAATTGGCCAAACCTCGTCATTGGCCCATCTGTCCTGGACGACCTGAAAATAGATATGCTCCTCTGCCATGCGGATCAGCGTGCGCGCCTGTGCTTTTTGGATGTCGCTTAGCCCAGTGTCGAAGTTCGCGCCCTGCGCCTCAAGCCAATCGCGGATCAGGTCGCTGTCGGGGACAAGACGCTCTGGCGTGCGCAGAACCGGCAGTTTCTGATGTGGCATCTTGCGGGGGTCCAACATATCGGACCGCTGCCAACGCTGGCCCGCATGTTCCAGCATATAAGCGGCCTTGACGCAAAAGGGGCTGGCGCTGAACAGGCCAAAGGCTGAAGGGTAAATCATAAGGGTCAACATCGGAGGCTCCAAATTCGGGATGCCCGAGGAATAGCTTTACCTGATGACAGTTTCTGTCATCAGGTTTAGATTAATCTGCACTATGTCCCGAACCGCCCGCCTGTTCCAATTGATGCAAGCCTTGCGCTCTGGTCCTTCGCCGAAAACGTCCCAGCAACTGGCGCAGGATCTGGGTGTCTCGCCGCGTACCGTTCATCGCGATATTGAATCGTTGCGCGGGCTTGGGGCGGTGATCGACGGTGAGGCCGGTTTTGGCTTTACCCTGATCGAAGACGCAACACTGCCGCCGCTTGGATTCACAGATGATGAGCTTGAAGCGCTGGTGTTGGGGTTGCGAGAGGTTCAGGCCATTGGCGACCCCGGTTTAGCGGATGCGGCGGGCAATGCGTTACGAAAACTTCAGGGACGCCTACCCCAGCGTCAGTCGCACCGCCTGACCCATGCCGTGTTGACAGCGACGCGGTTTGATCGCCCGGCCAAGCCCACCATCACGGTCGGGGACTTGCGACAAGCCACGTGGGATGAGCGCACGATCGAGTTCGCCTACACGGACGCCAAGGGCGATGACACCCGTCGTAAGGTGAACCCACTGAGTATCGTCTATATGGATCGCTCCAACGTTCTGATTTCCTGGTGCCATCTGAGGCAGGATTTCCGCGTCTTTCGGCTGGACCGGATACGCGAAATGTCCGTGACAGATGAAAGCTTTAGGCCGAACCGTATCCCTTTGTTGCGCGAGGCCCTTGCCAAGATCCGCGCACAGCACAAAGCAAAAGATCGCGAAGGGTCAAGCTGAACGCTTTGGAAAATTCCAATTCTGCGGTATTCTGAGGTTGAGCAGAAACCAGGAAAATTCGGAATGCGTAAATGCATAGGTGGCGTTATGACCGCCGCATTATGGGCATCCATCGTGCAGGCGGAATCTATCAATACTCTGGGCGGGTCACAGGCCATACAGCTGGCGTCAGCTGGCGTGGCGATATCGATCCGGCCAGCTTTACGGCCCTCAGCTAAGGAGTACCGGGTGTCGACGGAAGGAAACGCGCGGTTCCAGGCGTGGCTTGGAGCATTTCGTGAACGGGCGTCCGAGCAGGGGATATCAGCCTCAACACTGGACAGGTCGCTGGCAGGTTTGACCTACGATAAGGACGTGATCAGGCGCGACCGCAACCAAGCAGAGTTTTCGAAACCCATTTGGGAATACCTGGATTCCGCCGTTTCGGACACGCGGATCAGAAACGGCCAGACCGGGCTGGAACGTCACGGTGAAACGTTGGCCCGTATCGAAGCCAAATACGGCGTCGAAAAAGAGGTTGTGACAGCGATTTGGGGGCTTGAGACCTCGTTCGGGACCTATCGGGGCAGTGATCACACGATCCGATCACTGGCGACATTGGCGTTTGACGCACGACGCGCGCAGTTTTTCGAAACCCAGTTGATCGCCGCATTGCAGATCATTCAGGCGGGCGACGTCAGCCCGCGCAATATGGTGGGTAGCTGGGCTGGGGCGATGGGGCATACGCAGTTCATGCCAACCTCATTTCTGGACCACGCAGTTGATTTCGACGGGGATGGGCGTCGCGATATCTGGTCGGACGATCCAACCGATGCGCTGGCCTCGGCCGCCGCCTATCTGGCGCGGCATGGGTGGACCAAGGGGCAGCCGTGGGGCGTTGAGGTGACCCTGCCCAAAGGGTTCGACTATTCCACCGCAAGGCGGGATCACACATTGATGCCCTCACAATGGACCGCACGTGGCGTGGTGGCGGCGAGTGGCGCCCACATTTCGGATCACGGACAAGCGGCAATTCTGTTACCCGCCGGAGGGCGGGGCGTCGCGCTGATGATCTTCGACAATTTCAAGGTGATTGAGGAATACAACGGTGCCGACGCCTATGTGATCGGGATAGGACACCTGTCTGACCGTCTTGCCGGACGGGGGGCGTTCCAAACCGAATGGCCGCGTGGTGACCGGGTGTTGAGTTTCACCGAGAAAAAGGAATTGCAATCCCGCCTGACCGAGGCTGGCTTTGATACCCAAGGCGTCGACGGGCGCACAGGGCCAAACACAGTCAAAGCTGTTCGGGCTTATCAATTGGCGCAGGGGTTGCTGCCAGACGGATACGCCAGTCTGAACCTCTTGGAAGCGTTGCGGTGACAATGTAGGGGCGTTGATCTATTGCCTGGGTATGCACTGCGGATACTCTCTCAGGTATTGGCTGTGCAACCTCCCGACTACCGGCACTCACTACGATAGACGGGAGGTGGACCCAGCAGAAGAGCGGGTCGCGACGCCGGTAGAGGTAATACAATTAACCGAGTCGCATTCGCATACTTGAATCTGAATTACATCAAATCAAGATATTTATCGCGCGATAAATTTTTGGTTGTCGCGCGATACAAAATTACTTCTTTTTACCGCTCGATTTGATCGAAACTAGTTGTGTTCAGCAATTGAGCTGTATCGATTGACGGGTAATTGCGACTCAGAAAGTGGGAAGGGGCGCATCCAGTGCGCCCCTTAAACCTGAATAGTAGCAATCTGGGCTATGACGCTGCCTTCATCAGACCCTGCGCGATGATCTCGGCCTGCGCCTCGTCCAGTGACTTGTGAATCCGCACGAACATCTCGTCGATTTCCGCAGGGGTCAGGACCAGCGGGGGTGAGATGATCATCCGGTCACCCACATGGCGCATGATCAGGTTGTTGGCAAAACAGCGGTCGCGGCAGATGTAGCCGACCGTACCGGGCTCGGACGCGAATTTGGCGCGGCTGGCCTTGTCCGGCGTCAACGCGATCGAGGCCATCATGCCGACGATCTTGGCCTCACCGACGAGTGGATGATCGGCCAGGGCCTCCCATTTCTCTTTCAGATAGGGGGCGGCCACGTCGCGGACGTGGTCGACGATGCCTTCTTCTTCGAGGATGCGCAGATTCTCTAGCGCGACAGCCGCCGCAACCGGGTGGCCGGAATAGGTATAGCCGTGATTGAACTCGGTGCCGCCGATCACCTCGGCAATCTCGTCATTCACGATGGATCCACCGATGGGCGCGTAACCCGAGCTGAGTCCCTTGGCGATTGTCATGATATGCGGTTTGATACCAACGGTTTCGGACCCGAACCAGTTGCCTGTGCGTCCAAAGCCGCAGATCACCTCATCGGCGATCAACAGGATATCGTATTTGTCGCAAATGCGCTGGATCTCGGGCCAGTAGGTATCGGGGGCAACGATCACCCCTCCCGCACCCTGCACGGGTTCGGCAATAAAGGCCGCGACGCGGTCTTCGCCCAGTTCCAGAATCGCGTCTTCCAGCTCGCGCGCGCGGGCAAGGCCAAACTCTTCCGGCGTCATGTCGCCGCCTTCGGCCCACCAGTTCGGCTGGTTGATGTGGTGGATATTCGGGATTGGGATGCCGCCTTGCGCATGCATGCCCGCCATACCGCCTAGCGAGGCGGAACCGACAGAGGACCCGTGATAGGCATTGTGGCGGCTGATGATGATGTTCTTGTCGGGCTGACCCTTCTCAGCCCAATAGGTGCGAACCAGACGAATGTTGGTGTCATTTGCCTCGGACCCGCCCGCCGCGAAGAACACGTGGTTCAGATCCCCCGGCGCCAGTTCCGCAATCTTGGCAGCCAAAGCGATGGCCGGAATATGGGTCGTTTTGAAGAACGTGTTGTAATAGGGCAGTTCACGCATCTGACGGGCCGCAACGTCGGCCAGCTCATCGCGACCGTAACCGATATTGACGCACCAAAGACCCGCCATGGCGTCCAGAATCTCTTCGCCTTCGCTATCGGTCAGGTACACGCCTTTGGCACGAGTGATGACACGCGCACCTTCCTCGCCCAATGATCCGTTGGCCGAAAACGGGTGCATATGATGCGCCGCATCCAGCGCCTGCAATTCGGCGGTTGGCATGTGATTGGTGATGGTCGACATCAGAGAATCTCCTGCAAAAGGCGGTTACCTGTCACAATATGATCAAATTTTTTGCTGTCAATCGAATCGACGTGAATCAGGCGCGGATCAAAGCGTCCGACATCAATTCCATACCCTGCTCAATGTCCTGAGCGGTTGCTTTCGCCACCTTTTCCGCATCTTTCGCCCGCAAGCTTGCGATGATGTCCTTGTGTCGATCCGGCAGGCTATGTGTTCCGAATCGTCCGCAAACAACGCGTAGTGAGGGGCCGAACCGCAGCCAAAGCCTCTCGGCTAGATCGTTGAGAATTGGAGCATCCGCATGCGCATATAACGTTTCATGAAACTGGTGGTTCAAGCGCAGGTAACCACTGACGTCGCCGTCTGTGATGGTCTGATCCAATCGCTGATCAAGCTTCTCGAGCTGGTCGATATCAGCAGGTTTTAGATTCGCGGTTGCCCGCCTGGAAAGCTCTGATTCTATTGATATTCTGGCAAAAATCATCTGCTCGACATCGGTACCTGACAATAAGGGCACGCTGACCCGTCGATTGCCCTGAAACACCAGCGCGCCGTCCGAAATCAGCCGCCGGATCGCCTCGCGGACGGGGGTCATTCCAACCCCGAGCGATTCGGTCAAACCTTGTATCGTGACGGGTTGTCCCGGGACCAGATCACCGTACATGATCTGCGATCTCAGGGTTTGGTACACCTGTTCATGAGCCGGTCTTTTACCCTCATCCACATTCGGGCCAGATGCTTTATTTTTGATCAAATCCAATTAGTTTACCCTGTTTCGCGTGGTGTCGACTTGCCAGACGCCTGACCTCGTGAAACCATACGATGGATCGGGGGAAAACGCAAAACTTGATCAAATCAAAAAAAACGGGAAAATACCCGTACACTTGCAGGGAGAGAAATATGTCAATCAAAACGCTGACAATGACAGCGATTGTCGCGCTGGGGACTTCGGCGGCTTTTGCCGAAGAGGTGCGCGTCTATAACTGGTCCGACTATATCGACGAGGATCTGCTGAAGAAATTTGAAGAAGAGACAGGGCTGACCCTGATCTACGACGTGTTCGACAGCAATGAGGTTCTGGAAACCAAGATGCTTGCCGGTGGATCAGGCTATGACGTAGTTGTGCCGTCGGGCACGTTTCTACAGCGTCAGATTCAGGCTGGCGCCTTTCAGGAACTGGACGAAGCAAAGCTGTCGAATTCAGGAAACCTATGGGACGTGATTCAGGAACGTACCGCAGGCTATGACCCGAACAACGCCTATTCGATCAACTACATGTGGGGGACGACCGGCCTCGGCGTTAACGTTGGTAAGGTTAAGGAAGTGCTAGGCGATGACGTGGCTCTGAACAGCATGGACTTGGTTCTGAAACCAGAGAATATGGAAAAGCTGGCCTCGTGCGGCGTCCATTTCCTGGACGCTCCGGCCGAGATTATTCCGATGGTGCTGCAGTATATCGGTGAAGATCCGGACAGCCATGACACCGATGTGATCGGTAAAGCCGAAGAAGTTCTGGCTGGCGTTCGCCCGCATATCCAGAAATTCCACAGCTCGGAATACATCAACGCGCTGGCAAATGGCGATATCTGCGTAGCTGTCGGTTGGTCAGGTGACATCCTGCAAGCGCGGGATCGCGCGGCCGAGGCCGAAAATGGCGTGGAAATTGAATACCACCCATTCGCTGAAGGTTCGCTGATGTGGTTCGACCAGATGGCCATCCCGGCGGATGCTCCGAACCCGGAAGGCGCACACCAGTTCTTGAACTTCATTCTGGACGCCAACAACATGGCTGCCGCATCGAACTATGTGTACTATGCCAATGGCAACAAGGCTTCTCAGGAGTTCCTTGAGGAAGACGTGATTGGTGATCAGGCAATCTATCCGAGTGATGCCACGATGCAGAATCTCTACATCACGACGCCTTATCCCGTCAAAACGCAGCGGAGCGTGACCCGCCTGTGGACCAAAATCAAATCGGGCACCTGAACCGAAGTATCTGAGCAAGGCGGCCCGACCGCCTTGCCCTTTCAATCAGACCGTCGAACGGGGGCCGCCTTGAACACAAACGTCTTTGCGCCGTGGGAAGATCCACAGGCGAAACCATTGATCCAATTCCAGAATGTGACCAAACGTTTTGGCGGATTCACGGCGATCGACAACCTGTCACTGGACATATTTGAACAGGAATTCTTTGCTTTGCTCGGTCCATCCGGCTGCGGCAAGACGACCATGATGAGGATGCTGGCAGGGTTTGAAAAGCCTACCGAAGGGCACATCATGCTGGGCGGGCAGGACATCGACCCGATCCCGCCAAACAAGCGGGCTGTGAACATGATGTTCCAGTCTTATGCGCTGTTTCCTCATCTTAGCATCTGGGAGAACATCGCCTTCGGTCTGCGCCGGGACAACATGCCCAAGCGGGATCTTGAAGACCGCGTGGAAGAGATGTTGCGCCTGACCCGGCTTGAGCAATTCGCCCGCCGTAAACCGCACCAGATTTCGGGTGGCCAACGGCAGAGGGTCGCGCTGGCACGGTCACTGGCAAAAGCGCCAAAACTGCTGTTGCTAGACGAACCCTTGGGTGCGCTGGACAAAAAACTGCGGCAGGACACTCAGTTCGAGCTGATGGATATTCAGGAAAAGACCGGCACCACCTTTGTGATCGTGACCCACGATCAGGAAGAGGCGATGACTGTTGCCAGCCGCGTCGCCGTGATGGATCAGGGCAAGTTGATGCAGGTATCTACGCCGGACAGGATCTATGAAAACCCCAACTCAGTCTATGTCGCTGACTTTATCGGGGATGTGAATATCATCGAAGGCCGGGCGACTGCGAACGGCGATGAAGCCTACCAAATCGACTGGGCCGAGGGGCAATCGCCGCTGACCGCAACCTCGTCGACAGAATTCTCGAACGGGCAAAGCTGCCATCTTGCGATCCGCCCCGAAAAGGTGACGATCTCGGCCGACCGCCCGGCGGATTCCATCAATGCGGTACAGGGTAAGGTGCTTGACATTGCCTATCTGGGCAACTTGTCCACGTACTACGTGGAACTGCCGAATGGCACGATCATCAAGGCGCAATCGGCCAACACGCGCCGAATCTCGCGCCGATCCTTTACATGGGAAGACCCGGTCTGGCTGTCGTGGACGGCAACGGCTGCGGTTTTGCTGGCAAACTGATGCGCCGCGCCCTTCTGATCGCTGTTCCTTACGTCTGGCTGCTGGCCCTGTTTCTGATACCGTTTTTCATCGTTCTGAAGATTTCGCTGTCGGATGTCGAACTGGCGATCCCGCCATACACGCCGACACTGGATCTGTCGCAGGGTTGGTCTGGGATAACCGACTTTTTCAGCCAGTTGGATTTCGAAAACTTCGTCTGGCTGACCGAAGATGACCTTTACTGGAAAGCCTACCTGTCCAGCGTCAAGATCGCTCTGATCTCGACGGTTCTAACGTTGCTGGTGGGTTATCCGATTGCCTATGGAATGGCCCGTGCGCCAGCCGAATGGCGCCCGACGCTGATGATGCTGGTGATCCTGCCGTTCTGGACTTCGTTCCTGATCCGCGTTTACGCGTGGATGGGAATTCTCAGCAATGAAGGCTATCTGAACCAGATTTTGTTGTGGCTGGGTATCATTTCGACCCCGCTGACCATTTTGAACACCAATACTGCCGTCTACATCGGTATCGTCTACACCTATTTGCCCTTCATGATCCTGCCGATTTATTCGTCGTTGGAGCGCATGGATGAATCCCTGATCGAAGCAGCCGAAGATCTGGGCTGTTCCCGTCTGAAGGCGTTCTGGCTGGTGACAATACCGCTGTCGCGCCCCGGTATCATCGCCGGCTGTTTCCTGGTGATGATCCCGGTGATCGGTGAATTCGTGATCCCGTCGCTATTGGGCGGGTCCAGCACGCTGATGATCGGCAAGGTTCTGTGGGAAGAGTTCTTCTCAAACCGCGATTGGCCGGTGGCTAGTGCCGTTGCCGTTGTGTTGTTGCTGATCCTCGTGATTCCGATTGTGCTGTTCCAGCGCAACCAGCAGAAACAGACGGAGGCCGAGCAATGAACAGGCTGAGTTGGTTCAACGCGGTGTCTCTGACACTGGGCTTTGCGTTCCTCTACATCCCGATGGTCATCCTGATCATCTTCAGCTTTAACGAAAGCAAGCTGGTCACAGTATGGGCGGGGTTCTCGACCAAATGGTACGGTGAGCTTGCCCAGAATGAGGCATTTCTGAACGCGGCCTGGGTGACAATACGTGTTGCGGTGTTCTCATCCACATTGGCCACGGTTCTTGGCACCGCTGCCGCATATGTTCTGGTCCGTGGCGGGCGGTTTTTTGGCAGGACACTGTTTTCCGGAATGATTTACGCACCTCTGGTAATGCCCGAAGTGATCACCGGCCTGTCGTTGCTGCTGCTGTTTATCGGTATTGGACTGGATCGGGGCATTCTGACCATCGTTCTGGCCCACACAACCTTTTCGATGTGCTTTGTGTCGGTCGTCGTGTCCTCGCGCCTTGTGACATTTGACAAGTCGCTGGAAGAGGCCGCTTTGGATCTGGGATGTTCGCCAGCGCAGGCGTTCCGTCTTGTGACACTGCCGATCATTGCGCCCGCGGTGATTTCAGGCTGGCTGCTGGCTTTTACCCTATCGCTGGACGATCTGGTTATCGCGTCCTTTACCTCGGGCCCTTCGGCGACAACGCTGCCGATCAAGATATTCTCGGCCGTGCGTCTGGGCGTCAGCCCCGAGATCAACGCGCTGTCTACCATCATGATTGCAGTCGTCACGGTTGGCGTTATCACCGCCTCGCTGGTGACGAAACGCGCAATGGTTCGGCAAAAGCAGGATGAACTTGCCGCTGCGCGCACCGAATGAAGCGTCTTTTTCCGGACTACACCTATGGGCCTGGGCCCCGTCAGAACTGCTGGTGGGATCAGACAATTTCGGCACCTGATTGGCCGACCCATAAAGGTGATCTGAACGTTGACGTCGCAATCGTCGGCGGCGGTTTCACGGGGCTTTCGGCAGCCCTGCATCTGGCCGAGGCAGGTGTGAAAGTTGCGGTTCTTGAGGCCGCAACCCCGGGGTGGGGTGCTTCGGGCCGGAATGGCGGATTTTGCTGTCTCGGAGGGTCCAAGCTGAGCCATGCGGCTTTGGTCCGTGGGTTTGGCGCTGAGGCTGCGCAGTCCTACGAACAAGCGGAAGAAGATGCTGTTCAGCTTGTCGCGGATTTGCTGGAACAGCATCAGATCGACGCCGATACCCATTCGAAAGGGGAAACCCAACTGGCCCATTCGGCACGGGCGATGGAAAAGCTACGTCGTAACGCAGAAGCATCAGGTGTCTTGCACGGTTCTGGTGACCTGCAGCGCCTGGGTCTGGGCGGTTTCTTTCATGGTGCATATACAAATCCGGTTGGTTTCGCTCTTAACCCTCGAAAGTATCTGTTTGGTTTGGCAAGTGCCGCCAAGGCGCGGGGCGTACAGGTTTTCCAGAAATCGCCGGTTGAAACCATCAAGAAAACTCAGGCCGGGTTCGATATTGAATCCGGATCAGGTCAAATCCGCGCCACGAATGTTCTGATTTGCACGAACGGATACTCCAGCGAGGATATGCCGCCGTGGTTGTCGGGACGCTACATGCCCACGCAATCCACGGTTCTGGTGACCCGGCCCCTGACAGACGCTGAGTTGCAAGCGCAGGGGTGGACCTCGGAGCAGATGTGTTATGACACCCGAAACCTGCTGCACTATTTCCGCCTGATGCCTGATCGGAGGTTCCTGTTCGGCATGCGCGGAGGGTTACAGTCGTCCCCTCGGGCCGAGGCCGCCATTCGCCGGACAATGCGTCGGGACTTTCAGGCCATGTTTCCGGAATGGAAAGAAGTGGATGTGACCCATATGTGGTCCGGAATGGTGTGCCTGTCGCGCAAGCTGACGCCTTATGTCGGGCCGGTTCCCGATCAACCCGGAATGTTTGCCGCCTTTGCCTATCACGGGAACGGCGTTGCCATGGGGACGTATTGCGGGCGCGCCCTTGCCCGCCTGGTTTTGGATAAACAGACCGAGTTGCCCGCGCCGATTGCACAGCCGCCGGGACGGTTTCCTCTTGGGTTCTGGCGGCGCGCCTTGATGCCGCCCGCCTATGCTGCGATGGCAATCGCGGATCGGTTATCGCTCTAAAGCGCGGCGACTTCCAGTTCGAGCGTTTGGGCATAATCTGCAGCCCCGTTTTCGATGCGCCACAAACAGTAGGCAGCCATGCGCCATGCAAACCACGGGCGCAAATCCCGGTATCGCGCGACAGTTTCATCGTGACCATATGCTGCCAGAAACCGCTCTTCCTCGGTCACGCTCAGGGGTGCGCCGCGGTAAAGCCGTTGCATGGCTGGGGACAGGAACATCGCAATGTCCTCGCACGGATCGCCCCAAGCCGGGCACTGCCAGTCGATCAGGGTTATGCCGGTCGCCGCGACAAGGATGTTTCCGGCCACGGTATCGCCATGGATCAGGCATGTGTGTGCGGTCGCGGGCACATGGCCTTTGGGGCGCAGCTGCGCGAGCCGTGCTCGTGTATCAGAGGTGCAGACGCTTAGAATACGCTCGGCATGTTCAGCCAGGTCCCGACTGCCATTGCAGCCATCCGGCGCTTGGACCGAAACATCAAGCCTGTGTAGTTCACTCAGCAAACCAGCGACACTCTCAGGCCTTTCTTGCCACGGTGATCCGGGAGCGTGATCGTAGAACACCCAATGGCCTGTATCATGTGTTCCTGTCGCACGCAGGCGAGGAACAAATCCGGTTGGCTCAAGGGTGCGTAAGCATAGCGCTTCGAGTTCCGGGTCGTTGCGAAACAGCGGATTGCGCGGTGTTGCGCGATACAGCTTCAGAACCTTGTCACCGCTGCCACCCAGTACTTTCCAGACCTGATTTGTTCGCCCGCCATACAACGTTTGAAACTCTGCGCCGGGCTGAACAAAGTCACGGGCGCGCAGATCGTCGACCAGATCAGAAGGGGGGCGGGTTGGGGCAGGCAGGAGTTTCACCAATGCAGTTAGCGAGTCGAATCTGCCAAGGTTTGAACTGTCTTGCCCGGCAGATCAAGTTCCGGCTCTGACCCCGGTTACCGTCGTAGCAGCGACAACCTTCCCGCTTTCGAGGGTCAGCATAACCTGATTGTCCGTAACCTGAGCTTCGACAACTTCGCCATAGGTCTCTGCCAGCTGTGTCGATAACAGCTCGTCGCCATCATAACTTTCCAGTGTGGCCGAGTAACTCCCCGCCGCCAGAGGCTGCCCATCGCTTCCCTGACCAGTCCAAACCGTTCTATCGTCGGTCGTGGAAACAGCCACACGATCGACAACGGCTCCGTCACTGTCGCGGATGACTATGACCGCCTTGTCAGCATCTGGTGCGGGTGTGGCAAACAGCGTCAAAGGCTCGCCCTCATATTGGAAAGCCGCGGGCGCTCGCACGTCCATCCCGATCCATTTGCCGAGTTTGTCCAGATTTGCGCCACCCAGCGCCTGTCCAAGTGTCGCCAACAAATCATTTGTCTGAACCTGTTGTTCGACCATCGAGAATTGCGCCAGTTGCGATGCATATTCCGAGGCATCCAACGGTTTCAACGGGTCCTGATTCTGGGCCTGTACGGTCAGCATTGTCAGGAATGTCTCAAAGTCCGATGCCAGACCTGTTTGCTTTGACGCGTCTTGGGTTTGAACTGTGGCTGACGGTTGGGCGTTGGATTGGGTCGGGGTAATCAATTTCACAACCTCATGTCGATGCGGCCAACGGGGCCGGTTTTGGGAATGGGTGGCGCGTTTGAAGAGGAATCGGTGAGTTGCGCGGTCTCAGCAGGCGATCCTTCATGGTGGCCGGCCTGATTCTGTTCGGCGTCTCCGGATGTCCCGAGGTCAAATGACAGATCGCCTAAGCCAAAATTTTTGAACTCTTCCTCCAACACCGCCAAATGACGGCGCATCATCTCGAGGGTTTCCGGGCGCTCGGCGGAAATTGTCAGATGCAATCCGTCATCGCGGCCGTTCAACATGATGGACACCCGCCCCAGTTCTTCGGGGTTCAGCGCGATTTCAACGGAACCGGATTTCGGCTGTGTGGTGATGACGGCAGCCATTTGCCCGGCGACGGCGCGCGCTGTCTCGGCCCGGGCAGTCTGTGCCATGGCTTGTGTAAAAGTTACCGGATCCCGCCCCGCCGAAACGGGCGAATCTGCCCTGAGGGCGTGAACGTCTTCGACCTCGTGAAATGCTGGCGCGTCAGTCTGAGCACGGGTTTTTTCCGGCGCGAACATCTGCAATTGAGCGATGCTTGGTGCGCGATCCGGGTTGGTCGTTTGTTGAGGTGCAAGATTGCTTTGCGGCGGATGTTGCGTTTCATGCCGGTGCCGCTCTGGATGAACGGTCCGGTCTGCGGTCTCTTTTCGGGATACGCCCACAGGTTGCAACGCAAAAGCCGCAAGGTCCACCTTTCCCCGCGCAGCAATTGGTTGTGACGCAGGGCTCAAAGCCGCGCTGTGCCGAAAATCCGGGGTGACTATGCGCGAATCATTGATGCCTGCATCCAGTCTATCGACCTTGTTGGATAGGCCGGTTTGCTCGGTTTCAGGCACTTTCGGACTGCGCGGGTCGGTTAACGCAGCTGACACGGGTGTTTCGGAGGGATCGCGTTTTGTGCCCACTTCAAGACGCGTGTCCAGAAGGGGTGTCCGCTCACTCTGGTTGAGATCAGCGGACACTTCTGCATCTTCAGGCAAGACAGCCTCGTCCGTTTCAACGTCCACGTCCGGTTCTGCGCCTGTAAGAGCGGCTGCTTCTTCTTTGTTCTCACCTTTGTGTTGATTGAGCACGGCCTCAAACGTAGCGCCACTTTCATCCCCCTGCTCGGGATTGATTCCGTGGGGTTTGGCGGTTGCGGTTGGCGAGGATGACATCACTGAAAGAGGGTTGGGCATTATGCTCCGACTCCGGTTGTGTGACCGGAAACCTGCCTGCAGGAAGTTACGTTTATTTTAACTGCTTTCGCTTTTGATCGAAAAAGTTCGATGCAATTTTTGGAGAAAGCAATGAAGGTTTCCCCGCCTCTCTCCCCATCTCAACCCCCCGCCTATTCCCAGAAATTGCGGGAGGCGGCGATAGAACTAGAGGCTTCGTTTCTGAGTGAGATGTTGAAATCGGCCGGGCTGGGCAAAGCGCGCCAATCCTTTGGCGGCGGTGCGGGCGAAGATCAGTTTGCCTCATTTCTTGTTCAGCATCAGGCCCGTGCGCTGGCCAGATCCGGTGGCGTTGGCCTGTCCGAAACCCTGTTCCAATCCATGATGGAGAAAACCGATGCCAAAGACGTCTGAAACCGACCTAGTAAAATCACTCGAAGACGTTCTTGAGCTTGAGCGAAACGCGCTGGTGCAGGGCGATCTGGATTGTCTGCATCATACGGCTCCGGAAAAGGAAAAGCTGATTGGGGCACTCAATGATCTTGATGTCCCTGATAGTGATGAGCTGATCCGCCTGCAAAGAAAGGTCGAGCGGAATCAGGCGTTACTAAACAGCGCCGCCGAAGGGATTCGCGCGGTGGCCAACCGCATGGCCGAGTTACGGCGCGTGCGGCAGGAATTCAGCACCTATGGTGCGGACGGGCAGCGCAGCGAATTCGCCGTCCGCCATCAAGCCAAGCTGGAAAAACGGGCATAGATACGGGTTTAATTCAAATCCGAGGTTTCTGAATTCCGCGCTTTAGCACTCCGTTAGGGGATCGACGTCAAAGGTGTTCGGGCACCTGGACAAATCAGGTGGCGCGAACAGCCCGACGGCGGATCGCACCGATCAGAAAGACGTCAAAGCCCGCACCAGTGGCGGGATGAGCATGGGCGAAAAGGGCCCGAACGGAAAAGGAAGAAAGCTAATGTCCAGCATTCTGACAAACAATGGCGCCATGGTTGCGCTGCAAACTCTCAAGTCGGTCAACAAGGATCTTGGGGCAACGCGGAACGCGATCTCCACCGGTAAGGACGTTGCGACTGCGAAAGACAACTCGGCCGTCTGGGCGATTTCCAAGGTCATGGAATCGGATGTCAAAGGCTTCAACGCGATCAAAGACAGCCTGGCACTGGGTGAGTCCACCGTAGCGGTTGCGCGTAACGCGTCCGAAACGGTCACCGATCTGCTGTCTCAGATGAAAAGCAAGATCGTTGCAGCACAGGAAGACAACGTAGATCGCGACAAGATCAACGACGATGTCACCGCGTTAAAGGGCCAGATAAACTCGGTTGTTAACGCCGCGCAATTCAACGGCCTCAACCTGGTTAACGGCTCGGCGGGTTCCGCTTCGATCCTGGCGTCTCTTGACCGGGACAACTCTGGCAACGTGACCGCGTCGTCTATCACTGTTGCGGGTCAGGACCTTTCTACCGGCGGGTACACGGCGGCTCAGGTGTTTGACGGTTCGACCGGGTCTTCCAGCGGCAACGACCGCGTTGGTGCGACGATTGACAACGGCACAACTTCGGCAACTGCGCTGGTAACGGATGAATCCAGTGGTGCGTTTGCTGCAGGTGACAAGGTTGTGTTGGCGATCGACGATCAGGTCGTATCCTACACGGTTTCTGCAACGGATGCTGCGGCCTCTACGACCGGTGATATCGTTGCAGTGGGTTTGAAGGCGAAAATTGATGAACTTGGTATCACGGGTCTGACTGTTGATTATGACTCGGGCACCGCGGGCACCTTGTCCGTTGCCAATGCCACCGGCACGGACATTTCGTTCTCGGCTCAGTATGTGAACGCGGGTTCAGGCGGTCTTGGCGCATTGACGGGCATTGATGTTTCAACCGGTGCAGGTGCTACGGCCGCGTTGGCCACAATCGAGACGCTGATTGACACATCGATCGATGCATCGGCGGCTTTTGGTTCTTCGCAAGGTCGGATCGAAACGCAGAAGGAGTTCATTTCGAACCTGGCGGATTCGTTCAAATCCGGAATCGGGTCATTGGTCGATGCGGATATGGAAGAAACCTCGGCACGTCTGCAGGCGCTTCAGGTTCAGCAACAGCTGGCAACCCAGTCGCTGTCGATCGCAAATCAGGCACCGCAGTCGATTCTGTCACTGTTCCGCTAAGTTAAGGAACATGGTCGGGGCGCGGCAACGCGCCCCGATACTGACCGCCAAGTGGCAGATTACCGGAAGGATATTAAGTGACCCCGCAAGCCCTCGCACAACGAGCATATGCACAGACCGCCGCGCCAACGCGCACCCCGCGCGATACGGAATACGAAGCGATTTCGAAAATCACGCGCAGGCTCAAGGCCGCCGCGGCCCGCCAAAAATCAGATTTCGGCGCGTTTGTGCAGGCTTTGCACGAAAACCGGCGACTGTGGACCGTACTGGCCAGTGGCGTCACGGACTCTGACAATGCGCTGCCAAATGATCTGCGTGCGCGGATATTCTATCTGGCTGAATTCACCGAACAACACAGCAGCCAGGTATTGGGGAACAAAGCCTCGGTTGAGCCATTGTTGGAGATCAACATGGCGGTTCTGCGCGGTCTTCGCCAAATGGGGGCTACCTGATGGCAGGGTTGGTTTTGAAATTGGCGCCGAAAGAGCGGGTTTTGATCAACGGTGTAGTCGTGGAAAATGGCGACCGCCGTAGTCGGTTTTCGATCATGACGCCTGAGGCAAATGTACTGCGCCTGCGGGATGCGATCCACCCGGACCAGGTGAACACTCCGGTTCGACGTGTCTGCTATGCTGCTCAACTTGTGCTGTCTGGAGATATGGAACCCGATCAGGCACGCCAACAATTGTTACGGCGCGTCGAAGAGCTGAGCCAGGTCTTTACTGACGCCGACAGTCGCCGGGTTCTGTCCGAGGCAACGCAAGCGCTTCTGGATCAGCAGTTTTACAAATGCCTTAAAGCCTTGCGCGCGCTGCTGCCCCGCGAAGAGCGGCTCATGGCCTACCAGTAATGACGTTCCAGCCGGTCATACCTTCGGGCGGCATTGTCGGCTGGCGATTCCTGCAGCGGACATATGACGCGCAGATCGACAGTTTTTCTTCGTCCCCTGTCAACAAAAGGGACAGTGAGTACTTTTTGGAGAAGATCAAAAAGGTCCAGACAGCAGAGGAATTGGTGTCCGATCGCCGGCTGTTGCAAGTTGCACTTGGCGCCTTTGGGTTGGAATCCGACTTGGACAATCGCTATTTCATCCAGAAGATCCTGTCCGACGGGACCAAGGCGCAGGATGCGTTGTCCAATCGTCTGTCCGACAAAAGGTACCGGCAGTTTTCCGAGGCGTTTGGGTTTGGGCCGGGCGAGGTGCGAAAAACCGGGCTGATCACCAACATGGAAGAGATTGCACGTGACAGTGTCGTGTCGCGATTTGAAATTGCTGTGGGTGAATCAGATGAAACGATGCGGATCGCTTTGTATGCGCAGCATGCTCTGGGGGAGCTGGCTCAAAAGGAAGGCAGCAAAGATACCAAGTGGTTTGATTTGATGAGCTTGCCTCCGCTGCGGCGGATGATGGAAAATGCTCTGGGGTTACCGTCCAGCTTTGGCCAGTTGAATATCGACAAGCAACTGGAAGTGTTCAAAGACAGGTTGTCAGGGCTGACCGGGTCCGATGATCTGGCCCAATTCGAGGATAAGGCCGCAATAGAGCGGCTGACAGATCAATTCCTTGCCCGTAGTCAAATCGCCCAGCTTGAAAGCGCGATTTCCCCGGCGCAGACTGCGCTAATCCTGCTTGGTGTCTAAGGCAAAAAAGTGCTTCGGACGCGCGACGACCACCAGAAGCATTGTCGGGTGGCCCTGATTGATTTGAACTGCGCGCTTTTTGTATCTTAAGCGTTCAGAACGGCATCTGCGGACGTTCTGAGAGCATAAGACTCGACCGGTTGCGAAACGTTATGCAGCTTGACGTCGCCAAGAGGCAGCGCATTGGCGCAGGCGGGCACAATATCGGCAGACACCACAATCCTGTGGTTTTTGGTTTTTCCATATTCACCCAGACGCGCAGCGATATTCGCGGCTTGTCCGATCACGGTAAAGTCCAGCCGTTCACGTGAACCGACATTGCCGTAGGTCACGCGCCCGTAGGCAACCCCGATTGAGCAATCACAATGGTTGTCGGAACCTGACTGGCGCAACTCTCCCAACTTTTCTACGATGTTGATGGCGCTTCGCTGCGCGTTCTCGCGGGCGTTTTTTGAATCCTCACCCGCTGGAAACACGGCAAGGACCGCGTCACCGATGAACTTCAGGACTTCGCCGCCGTTTTCATGCACAATGCCAGAAACGGTTTCAAAAAAGTCGTTCAGTAGATTTATGTAGTCGGCGCGCCCCAGTTTCTCTTCCAAGCTGGTCGAATTGCGCAGATCACAGAACATAATGGCGGCATCAATTTCATCCCCGTCACCGCGCCGGATCTCACCCCCTAAGACGCGCGCGCCCGAGCGTTTGCCAACATAGGTTTCAAGCAGGACCTGAGCGTTCTCGCGCTGCATGAAAACCTCATAGAACCGGGCGATGACCAGCGAACATTCGAACACCAGCCCAAGGTTTTCGGTCGTGAATCCGTTCGGGTGATCACAGGTCAGGGTCAGAACGTTGGTCCGCCCATCCGAGAACGGCAACGGCATGGCGACATAGTCTGTTGCCCCTTTTTCCCGCAGGTCTTCCATGATCGGAAAGCTGTTGTGGGGGTTTTCCGCGTTCAGCCGCTGACGCACACCGCCCAGCCCGTTCGACACATGGCGCAACGGACTGTTGATATAGGCTGGGTGGTCGTGGATTTCATAGGTCGGAACATTGGTCGAGATCTCAGCCTCGCCCTTTTCCCAAATATAGTGTTTGCCGGCGATCAAAGGGTGCAGGGACCATGTCAGAATGCTGAGGCGTTGAATGGCAATCCCGTGTTCCAGCATTTTCTCGGCCAGCGCTTTGGTGAACGCCTCAGGCGTGTTTTTGGCGGACGCTCCACGCATCAGCCAATCGATCAAGGGGCCGCTGATATTGCCGTCTTGGGGTTCCCGCAGCTGATTGTCGCCCAAATCGATCCGGGAATAAGCATTGGGCAAGAACCCGATATGCCCCTGAATGGCAGCGCTTTCGGGCAGGGCTTCTTCATAGGCCCAAACGGAATTGGCAAGTCGTTCGCCGTCAAGAATGACGTCGTGATAGGTCGCGGTGCCCTTGAAGGGGCAAAAAGTCTGCAACTCGGTTTCGTCGCTGAGATCCACCAGCACGTCTTCGCGCGGAATGTAGATCGTCGGCGGCAGCCGTGTTTCGTACATGACTTTAGCGTTGCTGCTTTCGGCTAAAAGGGTCTGGTCCCGGTAAATCGCAATCTTACCATCTAACCGTTCGACCGAGATTCCATAGCCTTTTGGTCTTGCTGTGGCATGGACGTTCATCTTCATCCTCCCTGGCGCGGGGTCCCTATAGGATGGGCCTTGTGAAGAGGTTTTCCAAGGGGCAGCCTCGGCATTTTTCTGCACGATAGCTGTGCGGTCCTATTGGATCAGACCATCTGGATCACGTCCTTTTCGATTGACAACATATAACCTTTCTTGGCGATGTTCTTGACCAGCAATTCGCTGACCATCTGATTACCCAAGGCGTCACGCAGCCGTTTTATCCGTGTAGCACCAGCGGCTTCGTCACAATCGGCGGCGCTTTTGCCCGAAATCACTGCTTCGATCTGAACGCCGGACAGGACCTCGTCATCCAGTCGGGATTCGGCGAGGACAGACAGGGTCTCCATCGCAGCCGGGGTCAGTTTGAAGTCCATGTTGTTCAGATAGACGGTGTTTTCCTCGCGACTGATCAGCAGCGAGGTCACCTGAATGCCAGTGCGTTCGATCTGTGCCATCCGGCGGTTCAGCATGACCAGCATCACCAAAAACACCAGCGCCGTCACAAGCATGGCGCTGGCAAAGACCAGCAATACGAAAATCACCATCCGATAGCTGGACAGGGTATCGGCAAAGGCGGTGCCGGACTGGGCCAGAATCTCAAGCAGCCGGATTTCCGTCTGCGACGTCAGGTCGCTTTCGACAAACAACCGCTCCACTCGCGCGTTGAAGGCGTTGGCGTCTGGCAGGGTCCAGAACAGGAAGACGGCGGCGGTTATCAGGATCAGGACGATTGCCGCGATGCCTGCGCCGACCAGTCTTGTGCCAGATCGCCGGGTATCAGTAACGGAGATAGAATTGTCCGGCATTGGCCTTCCTTTTTTCCAATCCTTCCGGCCCAAAGACAGACATGACGTTCAACAAGGTCCAGCCCGACGCGCTAAGGCGTTGCGCGACTTCTTGTTGGGCCTGGCCTTTGTCACAGGCCGAAACCTGCATCACGCCATAATGCAGCCGCAGGGGGTTGTCCTGCTTGGCCTTGTAGTCCGCATAGCACTCTGCCGACGCGGCGGTACCAAGCGATATCAGGGCCGCAACGGCCAGAGAAGAGAGGATTGGTTTCATAGGCTGCATCCTGCGCATGGGTTTGCACGATATTCAATAACATAAGGGGTTTGAGGGGCGTGATATCGGATAACACCCGCCCGTTATTGCTTGTCTGAAGGGAGCGGACCCAGTGTTGGGGCATCACGTTTGCGGTCTGTGCCGGATCGCCCCGAAACACCAGGAAGGACACGCATTATGCACCGGAAGTTCATCGCTATTATCGTCGCTACTGCTGTTACCATCACCGGCGTCTCAGCCTCGCAGGCGCGGGCTGCGGATGCCAAGGACATCCTTGGTGGGCTTGCCGCTATTGCGATCATCGGGGCAGGGGTCCACTACTATAACCAGGAAAAACGCAAGAACCGGACCCGGACAACGCGTCATCAGACCTACACGCCCCAACCTTATGTAGCGCAGCCCAGCTACCCGGTGCGCCCCCTGCCGCAGCATGTCGCGCGATATGATCTGCCGCAGAAATGCCTGCGCACATTCAATACGTATTCGAACAATCATCCGCTTCTGGCGCCGAAGTGCCTCAAGAAGCACTACAAACATGCCAATAGCCTGCCGCAAGAGTGCAAGGTCGGATTCTGGAACGGCAATAAGGTGAAGCGGGCATATGAACCCGCATGCCTGCGCCAGAAGGGATACCGCGTCGTTTACAAGTAATCACTTTCGAGCAGGAGCGGCGCCACAGAAGCGCCGCGCAGGAGAGGGTGGCGCAAGCCGCCCTCTCTTTTTTGTCTTGCGGTGGGGCGCGAAACGCGGTTTTCGGTTGGTATGACAACGCCAGATTATTCGATTGAACAGGCGGCAGTGGCGCAAGGATATCTGCGCATTGCCGGTGTGGATGAGGTGGGCCGTGGGCCATTGGCCGGGCCTGTGGTTGCCGCCGCCGTGATCCTGAACCCCGAAGATATTCCCGAGGGGCTGAACGATTCCAAGAAACTGACGGCGAAACGACGGGCTGTTTTGGATATCGCGGTTCGTGACCGGGCTGAATTTGCGATAGCTGAAGCCTCGGTTGCCGAGATTGACGAACACAACATCTTGCGTGCCTCGCATCTGGCGATGGAACGAGCGGTTGCGGCCCTTGATCCTCCGCCGGACTATCTGCTGATTGACGGAAACATGATCCCTCGCGGTTTGACGATCCCGGCGCAGGCAGTTGTCAAAGGGGATGCGCATTCGGTGTCGATTGCGGCGGCTTCTATCATTGCCAAAAACTGGCGCGATCAACTGATGGTGGATTTGGCGCAACAGCATCCCGGCTACGGATGGGAGAAGAACGCAGGCTATCCGTCAAAACAACACAGAGAAGCGCTGCGAAATCTTGGTGTGACCCCACATCATAGGCGTTCATTCAAGCCGGTACACAATATCTTGTATCAAGAGTAAATCGTAAGCCGCTGATTCAAAAAAGAAATTGACGGCGAATCGACTTTGACTCATCCTTGTCTCAACCAAATGAGCGCAAAAGCGCCGTGGATACTTGAGGCAGTAAAATGACAACAACCACCAAAAAGGGCGTGAAAACGCTCCCTTTAAACACGATTCTATCTGGCGACTGCATCGATGTGATGAACAGTCTGCCTGCGGAGTCGGTTGATCTGATTTTCGCGGATCCGCCGTATAATCTGCAACTCAAAGGCCAGTTGCACCGCCCCGATAACAGCCAGGTTGATGCGGTCGACGATCACTGGGATCAGTTTTCAAGCTTTGGTGTTTATGATCTGTTCACCCGCGAATGGCTGAAAGCGGCGCATCGTCTCCTCAAGCCCAACGGCGCGATTTGGGTGATTGGGTCCTACCACAACATTTTTCGCGTCGGTACAGCCCTGCAGGACGCCGGATACTGGATTCTGAACGATGTTGTCTGGCGCAAATCGAACCCGATGCCGAATTTCCGTGGCAAGCGGTTTACCAATGCGCATGAGACGATGATTTGGGCCTCAAAGCGTGAGGGTGCTAAGTACACGTTCAATTATGAAGCGCTGAAGGCGCTGAACGAAGGCGTGCAGATGCGCAGCGACTGGGTTCTGCCGATCTGCACCGGACATGAACGCCTCAAGGATGAAAATGGCGACAAGGCGCACCCGACGCAAAAGCCGGAATCGCTGCTGCACCGTGTCCTGATTGGTTCGACCAACCCCGGTGATGTTATTCTGGACCCGTTTTTTGGGACGGGCACAACCGGTGCCGTTGCCAAGATGCTGGGCCGCGAATTTATCGGGATTGAGCGCGAGGAAAGCTATCGCAAGGTTGCCGAGAAGCGTATCTCGAAAGTCCGCAAATTCGACCGGGAAGCGCTGGAAGTCAGCGCAAGCAAACGCGCTGAGCCGCGCGTGCCCTTTGGCCAATTGGTTGAACGCGGTATGTTGCGTCCGGGTGAAGAGCTTTATTCCATGAATCAGCGTCACAAAGCCAAAGTGCGTGCGGACGGAACGCTGGTGGGCGACAACGTCAAAGGCTCGATCCACCAGGTCGGGGCGCATCTGGAAAACGCGCCCTCATGCAATGGCTGGACCTATTGGTGCTTCAAACGCGATGGCAAAACGGTGCCGATCGACGTTTTGCGTCAGCAGATCCGGTCCGAGATGCACAACTGATTTCAAGAATGCCGCCGGTGCCTGTGGCCTGACACAAGGCACTACGCCTTGCCCCGCCGATCTCGGCGGGGTCTTTTGTTTTATTCTTCATTCAGTTCCGATATGAGATTCCTTGTCCTGCTGCTCACGGAAGGAACCTTGGCAATGTCGGATACCACAGCCAGCGAAACCCGATTTGGGCGGTTTTTTGTGACACAGCCCGACAAATATGATCTGGACAACAAGTACACCGAGGCTGCGCTGGAACGGCACAAGCGCGAAGGGTTGGAACTGGCTGTCCGCGCCCGCTGGGTAGCGATGGGCCTGACTGGCATTTTGTTGATCTACCTGAACCCCCATTGGGACGTTCTGTGGTATCACTTCATCCTGTTATTGATTTGCGCCAATGGTTGGTTGATCCGGCGGGCTGGCAGCGTGGGCCAGTCACGGGTCGAGCTTTTGCTGATCTTCGTCGACTTGCTGATCATGACTTTGGGGATGATCGTGCCGAACCCGTTCAGCGATGATGTTCGACCGCTGGCAATGCAATACCGGTTCGACAACTTCCAGTATTTCTTCATCATTCTGGCAGCGGGAACTCTGGCCTATTCGTGGCGCACGGTCGTGGCAATCGGCACGTGGACGGCGACGATGTGGACGGTAGGCTGGATCATCGCCTGGTGGGTCGCTACGCCAATTCCGGGCATCAGTGAGCGCATGTTCGAGGCATTGGCCGGGTATCCGGATGTTGCGGAGTTGCTGGACCCCAACAGTTTCATGGTCCCTCAGCGTATTCAGCAGGTGATCGTATTCCTGATGGTCGCGGTTACGCTTGGTATCTCGATGCGGCGGCTCAATCGATTGTTGATGACAAATGCCGGGCTTGAAAGGGAACGCGCAAACCTGTCGCGATATTTCTCTCCGAACGTTGTGGACGAGCTCAGCCAGAATGATGAGCCGCTCAAGCAGGTTCGCAAAGAAGACATCGCCGTTTTGTTCATCGACATCGTGGGGTTTACCAAATTCGCTGCCGGGCGCGACCCCTATGACGTCATTGAAGTTTTGCGCGGGTTTCACGCCCGAATGGAAACCGAAGTGTTTCGCCATCATGGCACGTTGGACAAATATCTGGGGGACGGATTGATGGCAACCTTCGGCACACCGGTGCCGACCCCATTGGATGCCAGCAACGCGGTCGCCTGCGCCCGTGATATGGTGGGCGTGATCGATCGTTGGAACATTGAACGGCGGCGCGCGGGCGAGCCCGAGATTCACGTGGGGATCGGTGTTCACTACGGTTCGGTGGTTTTGGGGGACATCGGAGCGAACCGACTGGAATTTGCGGTTATCGGGGATGCGGTGAATGTCTCCGCCAAGCTTGAGGCGCTGACGCGGGAACTGGGCGCGCGCGTGGTGCTGAGTGATGCGGTACGGGCACAGGTGATACAAGAAGGCAACAACGCTACCGATCTGACAGCAGGTTTTGTGAGGCATGAGAACCAGCCGGTCCGTGGGGTTCAGGGCTCTATGGATATCTGGGTTCGGTAGGACGGGTGGCTCCCGCCGATCTGCCACGCATCAAAGATGCGGGTCATCCCGTTGGGCCGGGCAGCGCGCTGGCGCGCGCTGCGGTCAGGACCGCGGCAACGGGTTGAGCGATTTGTTGTACGGCTTCCAGTCGGTGACTTCTGGATAATATTGACGCCGCCATGCCCTGACGCGGGGGTTCATGACGCGGCGCCACAGCGGTGGGATCATCGCAGCAACCGTCATGACCGGATAGCCGTAGGGCAATTGTGGGGCTGCGTCTTCCGAGTGATGCTGCAGCAACGGAAAGCGCCGGTTTGGTTTGTAGTGGTGGTCGGAATGACGTTGTAGGTTGATCAGCAACCAGTTCGACGCTTTTTGCGAGGCATTCCACGAATGGCGCGGCTGGACGTGCTCGTACTTGCCCTTGCCCAGGTGTTTGCGGGTCAGGCCGTAATGTTCGACGTAGTTCACCAGCTCCAGCTGCCATATGGCAACGCCGGCCTGTATCAGGAACAGGGCGACGCCCGACCATCCCCCAACCCCGAAGGCCAGCGCGAGCATGCCCGTCTGCAACGCCCAATAGCGCCAGAACGGATTTGCCGGGTCGGTCCAAGGGCGTTGTTTGCGCGCCAGTTTGTCCTGCTCCGCGCGGAAGGCAGAGCGAAGGCACTGCCACAGGACGCGTGGATAGAAGCGGTGAAATCCTTCGTTATACCGCGCAGTGACCGGATCGCGGGGCGTCCCGACATAGCGGTGGTGTACAAGCAGGTGTTCTGACCGGAAGTGAGAATACAGCACCATGGCTAGTAGAATATCACCCAGCCAACGTTCTGACCGCCCTTTCTGGTGCATCAGTTCATGGCTGTAGTTGATCCCGATGGTGCCCGAGATCACACCCATCCCGAAGAACAACCCAATCTTGCTAAAAACAGACAGGTGATCGGTATGTGTGGCGTACCAGAGCAACCCAAACAGCGTAAGAAACTGAACCGGGGCCCATGCCTTGGTCAGCAGAATGTACCATTTGAGACCGCCGTCCGGCGTGCCCGGATCGGCATTTTCAAGGTTCAGCCCCGTTAACCGATCCAGAACTGCAAACGCCCACCAAGTCGAAAGAGGCACAAGCAAGACCCACCAGCCTCCGGCAACGGCGGTAAGCCAGACGACGGGGATCAGCAGGAAGGACACCCAGAAGGGCAATGCCGCTTGCCAGCGTGACAGACTGTCTGATGCGATCATCGCTTCGCTCCGAGAAACTGTGGGCAGACTAGCCCCACCCGGCAATGCCACACAATGGGTTACGTAGAGCGCCAGAGATCATAGGCCTTGCGCATAACAGTTGGCAGATCACCGGGTCGGAAAGTGTGTTTTTCCATGACAATCAGATCGTCATGCGACCAGCCGACCGGCAGTTTGGCCGTCCAGATGCGCAGGATCAGGTGGAAGTGGGTAAAGGTATGGCGTACCTCGCCCGGCAGCACCTGCCATTCGCACGGAAAGGGCGGTGCTTCGGTCGGGCCGTCTGACCATTCTGATCCCGGCCAACCCAGCATGCCACCCAGCAGCCCCTTGTCGGGACGACGTTCCATCAGAAAGGCTCCGTTATCGCCTTGGGCTATATAGACATGGCCGTATCGCGTGGGTTTGGGCTTTTTCGGTGTCTTGCGTGGCAAATCGGATTGCGTTCCAGCGGCGCGAGCGGCGCAGGTGGCTTGCACCGGGCAGATACCGCAGGCCGGAGATTTTGGTGTACAGATTGTTGCCCCCAGGTCCATGACCGCCTGCGCATAGTCTCCCGGCCGCGTGGCAGGCGTAAGCGCAGCCGCATGCTTTTTCAGTTGCGGTTTTGAACCGGGCAAAGGGTCGTGAATGTCGAAAAGTCGGGCCATAACCCGTTCTACGTTGCCGTCCAACACGGTTTCGGGTCGGTCGAAGGCGATGGCGGAAATTGCAGCGGCGGTGTAGGGACCGATTCCCGGCAAATTGAGGAGCGCGTAATAGGTATCGGGGAACGTTCCACCATGTTGTTCGGCAACGACCCGGGCGCATTTCAACAAATTGCGGGCGCGAGCATAGTAGCCAAGCCCGGCCCATTCCCCCATGACCTGATCGTCGGGCGTCGCCGCCAGCGCTTCGACAGTTGGCCAGCGGGTTGTGAATCGCACGAAATAGTCGCGCACAGCCGCAACAGTGGTCTGCTGCAGCATGACCTCGGACAACCATATGCGGTAGGGGTCGGGCATCACGCCCGCAGCCCGATCGGCTGGGGCTACGCGCCAAGGCATCTCGCGGGCATGGCGGTCGTACCAATCCAGTAGCGCACTGCTCACGTCAAATTCACCAGAGTCACGCAAGTTTTATCTATCTCCTTGTCGGGTTTCGCTGGCGCCTGTTGTTCTGCCCTTTACAATAGCGGCGCAGGAGTTGGAAACCAGATGCAGCGCAGACGTTCTTCGACCCGCGGGTTCAAACGCACCGCGACATTGCTGAACGACCAGATCAGGCACGCCGGTGAGAGCCGGGGCTTTGCCGTATCACGCCTGCTGACCCATTGGTCCGAGATCGTTGGACAGGATATGGCCGCTATCGCGCGACCGGTAAAAGTGGGTTACGGGAAGGGTGGCATTGGTGCCACGCTAACGGTTCTGACCACCGGACCGCAGGCCCCGATGCTGGAGATGCAGAAGGAACAATTGCGCGGCAAGGTGAACGCGGTTTATGGCTATAATGCCATCAGCCGGGTGCGCATCACCCAGACCGCTCCGAC
The DNA here is from genome assembly GCF_059611125.1 of Ruegeria sp. CDSB029. Taxonomy (NCBI): domain Bacteria; kingdom Pseudomonadati; phylum Pseudomonadota; class Alphaproteobacteria; order Rhodobacterales; family Roseobacteraceae; genus Ruegeria; species Ruegeria sp. CDSB029. The sequence continues at coordinate 132,757 of NZ_JBXWOX010000009.1, read as the reverse complement.
AGGATTTGCCGAGGGGCAGGCCAGTTTCGACCACAAGCCGAAACAAGCGAAACCCAAGATCGAACCAGAAATAGCAGCCGAGGCAGACCGCGCTGCGCAAGAAGTTCACGATGGTGATCTGCGCGCAGCCCTTGAACGTCTGGGCCGTAACGTTTTATCCAAGCAAAAACGCTGAGAAAGGGCTGAGAAATGAGCCGTATTGCAACCGGAATTTGTGCGGCCGTCGCCGTGGCCGCTGGCGGTTATTGGCTGTCGCTGTCAAATTCCAACCCCGCCTATCCGCTGATCAGCAGCGCCGAGGCGCAAGAGGCAAATCTGGACACCTCGACCATCGTCGAGATGACTCTGGGTGCCGAGGACGCACCGGTCGAGATCATCGAATATGCGTCCTATACCTGTCCGCATTGTGCGAATTTCCACTCGGGAGCGTACAAGCAGCTCAAGAAGGATTTTATCGACACAGGTAAGGTGAAGTTCATCTATCGCGAGGTCTACTTTGACCGTTATGGCCTGTGGGCGTCGATGGTTGCGCGCTGCGGCGGGCCCGAAAAGTTCTTTGGCATCTCCGACCTGATCTACGAAGGACAGTCCGAGTGGACCAAAGCCGGTGGTCCCGCTGAAATCGTGGACGAGCTGCGCAAAATCGGGCGTCTGGCTGGTATCGACAATGATCAGCTTGAAGCCTGTCTGCAGGACGGAACCCGCGCGCAGACGCTGGTCGCCTGGTATCAGGAAAACGCCGAGCGCGACGGTATTCAGGCGACCCCGTCCTTCATCGTGAATGGCAAGCCGGTTGAGAATCAGTCCTATGACGGCTTCAAAAAGCTGATCGAAGACGAACTGGGCAGCTAATTGCTTTCACGACCGGCTCAATCCGGGCCGGTCGTCCTTTAGGGCGACGGGGCGATCTGCAAAAGCATCTGCCTGATCTTGTCCGCCTCATCGACTTTCAGACGAACCGGAAGCGTGATGACCTTGCTGCGAAACGCAGCGGGCAGGCGAACGGCGTCTTTTTCCGTGGTGACCATTTGCGCGCGCAACAAGCGGGCTTCGTTTTCAAGACGGGTCATCAGGGCGGGTGTCAGCGGCTGGTGATCATCCAGCGCTTCGGCTCGCAGCAAGGTCGCGCCTTGTTGGCGCAAAGTGGCAAAGAATTTCTCGGGGTGTCCGATGCCTGCAAAGGCAAGAACAGGCGTATCGCTCCAATCCATGCCGGTTTGCAGCGGCTCAACCGCGCCGGTCGCATGTGGGACGGGCAGTTTTTTCCCCCAGCGCTCGGCAAACTCGGTTTGGGCATCAGCCTCGCCAAGGGACAGCACCAGATCAGCGCGCTGTAACCCGACTTCCACCGGTTCCCTGAGGGGGCCAGCCGGTAAGCACAGTCCATTTCCGAACCCGCGTGCCGCGTCCACCACAATGACCGAGAAATCCTTGGCCACCGAGGGGTTTTGAAAGCCGTCGTCAAGCACGATGACTGTGGCACCCGCCGCGGCGGCTGCCTTTGCTCCAGCGGCGCGGTCTTTGGCGACCCAGACATCGGCAAAAGCCGCCAGCAACAGGGGCTCATCCCCGACCTGCGCCGCGGTATGCTTGCCGGGGTCCACGCGCACCGGCCCTTCGAGCGAACCGCCATGGCCGCGCGTGACCACATGTGTCTCATGCCAGGCATCGCGCAATTGCTCGATCATCCAGATCACGGTTGGGGTCTTGCCAGTGCCACCCGCGTTCAGGTTGCCAATGCAAATGACAGGAACGCCTGGGTTAATACCGGGTTCCGAGGCGACCCGACGCGCCGTTGCCACGGCATAGAGCTGCCCAAGCGGTGCCAGCATACGAGCGCGCAAATCCAGCCGATCCGGGGCGGTATTCCAGAAATCAGGTGCTCGCATCGTCTGCACTCCGCTGATCCAGATAGTCCTGAATCATGTCGATCAGGTGATCCGCTTGCGGCGCACCTTCGGTTACGATCTGCCACCCGGCCAGCGCCATATTGGCGGCCTGATCCGGTGCCAACAGTTCCACCACTGCATCGCCCAGCTCGGTGGCGGACCTGACCGTGCGCGCGGCCCCCGCCCGGTCGAGCTGATCGTATAGCTGTTGTTGGCTGTGCACAAATGGGCCGTGGATCACGGCAGAGCCCAGCGCCGTGGCGATCAGCGGGTCTGCGCCTCCGGCACCGCGTTCCAAAGAGCTGCCCATGAAGGTAACGGGCGATACCCGCTGCCAAAGACCCAGATCCTCGGGCACGGCGGAGAGGATCACCTGAGTCATATCCTCGATCGTCCCGCTTTCGTCCCAGTTGGTGCAGCGTAAATCCATCGCCTCAAGCCGCCGGTGCAACGGCCCGGCTTCTGTAATGTCGGCCACTTGCAATACCAATGCCAAACGCGGCAGCATGCGCATTGCCTGTCTATGGGCGCTGAGGACCGAGATGAATTCTTTGTCCTGGACCCACGCCGCCAACCAGACCGGTCGGCCAGACAGCGCATGGTTCACTTCGATCAGCTCGTCCTCGGGCCATGGGCGCGGGTTTGGGCTGACATGTAGGGGCGGTGCCTCTTGCACCTTGTTCGAAGCGATGCCCAATCGCCGAATTTGGCGGGCGATTTCCGGTGTCGTACATAGGATCGTCTGAAAACAGTCAATCGTGTATCTTGTGATATCGGGCAGCCAACGGCCGCCGCGCGCGATTTTCACGTCCGCCTGTGCTTCGATCAACATCATGGGAATCCCACGTTCCTCGGCGCGTGTGATCAGGTTAGGCATCAGGCCGCCCCCGACCCAAATTCCGATATCCGGCTGCCAATGGTCCAGAAACGCGCGCGCCGCCCCGGTTTGTTCGGTGGGCAGGTTGACCAGAGGGTATCCGCTGCTGGCCCATCTTGATAGATCTGCATCGGGTGGCGCGGTCAGAACCATCGACAGATTGGGGCGCGTCTGCTGCAACCGCTGGCAAAAATCAACAATAGCGCGGTGACGTTCCCACGCATTTATGTGCAACCACAGAACCTCGCCCTCGGGGCGCGCAATATCGCCGTTGCTGGCGGTATTCTGCATACCCCAGGACAGCACGCGATAGGCGGCAAGGCTTAACGAGCGTGGCTTGCTCATGGTGCGATTCCAGGGCTTTCCGGTTCGAGTTGTTCCGACAGTAGCCCATAAACACCTGAACCTGCAGCGATCACACCGTTCAGACGCGGAATTGCGTTGTTGAACCGCAGCGGCAGCCCCGCGCGGTCCGAACACCGGCCGAGGGCTTCGCGTATTATCAGATCACCTGCGGCGATGTCCCATTCCCAGCTGGGCCTGAGGGTCATCATCCCGTCAAATCGACCTTGTGCAACAAGGGCCATGCGATAGGCCAGAGATGGCCGGTAGTTCCGTTTGAACTCGGGTACCTGCCCCTGACGCCAGTGTTGCGGCTGCATGTTGGGTTTCGCGGCCAAAACCTCGGCGCTTTCCAACACACCGAGTTCGCTGACCCGGATCTTTTCGGCATTGAGCGTAGCGCCCTGACCTTTTGCTGCGGCGTATAGCAGGTTTCGCAGCGGCAGGTAGATCACAGCGGCCGTCACTTCGCCCTGTTCGGCGATGGCCAATGAATGGGCCCAGGTCCGCGAGCCTTCGGCAAAGCTGCGGGTGCCGTCGATGGGATCAATGATGAAAACACGGTCTTTCGACAGCCTGTCAGCTGAATCCTCGGTCTCTTCGCTCAACCAGCCATACCCCGGACGCGCTGCGGGCAGCATTTGCTCAAGCATCGCGTTCACGGCCAGATCAGCTTCGGTTACCGGGCCGGCCCCGTCGGGTTTATCCCAGCGTTGCGCCGTGGTCCCCGAAAACTGAGTGGCGATCTTTCCGGCCTCTAATGCGGCGTCAATCAGCAGTTGCAGGTCAGTTGCCGGCAAGTGTCATTCCTTCGATCAGGACCGATGGCACCACGCGGGACAAATACGTGCGTGCGTCATTTGCCGGAATAATCCGTTTCAGCATGTCACGCAGATTGCCAGCGATCGTGCATTCGTTGACGGGGTGGGTGATTTCCCCGTTTTCGACCCAAAAGCCTGATGCCCCACGTGAGTAGTCGCCGGTATTGGGGTTGATCGTCGATCCGATCATCGAGGTCACCAGCAGGCCGGTTCCCATGTCACGCAACAGATCGTCCCGGCTGCGTTGGCCTTGGGTCAAGCTCAGGTTCCAGTTGCTGGGCGACGGCGGGCCAGACACGCCACGCGCCGCGTTCCCAGTTGAGGCCATGCCCAGTTTCCGTGCGCTGGCCAAATCCAGTGTCCAACCGGTCAGCACTCCGTTTTCAACAACGGCCCTTTGCTGTGTTGGCAATCCTTCGGCGTCAAACGGGCGAGAGCCCGAGATACGTGGGCGGTGCGGGTCTTCGATAAGTGACAGGTGCTCAGGCAACACCTGCTCTCCCAGACTGTCCTTAAGCCATGACGCACCACGAGCAATGGCGGCGCCGTTGCTGGCGGCCAACAGATGACCGATCAGCGAAGACGAGATCCGCTCGTCAAACAGAACAGGGAACGTGCCTGTCGCGGGCTTTTGTGCCCCAATCAGAGCAACGGCGCGTTCGCCTGCTGTGCGGCCAATTTCATCGGGGCTGCGCAGATCGTTTTGAAACGTTCGGCTGTCGCCGTCGTAATCACGCTCCATCCCCGTGCCTTCGCCAGAGATGGCCACGCAAGAGGTCGAGCGGCTGCTGCGAGAATACCCGCCAGAAAAGCCATTTGTGGCGGCCAGATGCACGCGGTGGGTGCCATAGGCGGCCGCAGCGTCCGATACCTGGGACACACCCTGAATTGCCAAAGCGGCAGCTTCGGCAGCCAGCGCATCCTGCAAAAGCGCCTCTGCCGATGGCTCGGGCGTCGGGTCGAATTGTTCCAGTGCCGCGATATCCCAGTCTTTTGCAAGCTGGTCGGGCGTGGCCAACCCTGTAAAAGGATCTTCCGGAGCTTCGCTTGCCATGGCCACTGCACGTTGCGCCATCGCCGTCAGTGTTTCGGGGCGACTGTCCGAACTTGAGACGATCGCCTGCCGCTTGCCCAGAAACACACGCAGTCCCAGGTCGGTGCCTTCGGACCGTTCCGCGTGCTCCAGCGCGCCACTGCGGACTTCAACCGATACCGATGAGCCATCCAGAACGATGGCATCCGCCGCTTCAGCCCCGGCTTTGCGGGCCGCGTCCAGCAGGTTATGGCTGATTTCTTCGGGTGTGCGGGTCATGAGGCCTCCGGTCTGTGTGCATTCGACCTAGCCTTGGACCGCCGGTCTCGCAAGGCCTGCGGCTATTTTTGGTTGAGCAATCTATTGAAAGGGAATTCGGCACGATGCGTCCGATGCCAGGGTTCGCACCGCGGGCGAAGGTTTGGGAAGGCAGCGATGCCGCCTTCCCGAAGTGCTACTTGATACGTTGGCCATTCGCTAGAATCTGACCATCCGCAGTGAATTCGATTTCTGAATTCAGCGTGTCGGGCTCGTCACCCGGTACGGCCATCAGACCCATCATCATCCGCGCGCCCATTGCATCGCTGTCTGACACCAGACCCATCTCGATCAGCTTGTCGATCAGGGCGTTGGCACCATTCAGTTTCAGCTTGGCAACACCGGTCGGCGCGGGCATTCCGTCGAACTCTGAGACGTTGGAGTTGTCGAAGGTGAAATCGCCTTCACCGGTCAGCTTGGCCCCGACCAGAGACACCAGCAGTTCGTTGATCTTCAGCGAGTGCAACTCGCCCGGTGCGGCGTCAGATGCATCCAGGTTTTCGACTGCGGTAGGATCAAAGATGTTCAACAGAACCTTGGCGGTCCCGGTCGTGTCCAGCGCAATAGTCGCCGGGTCGCGCGGCAGGGCGCCTGCTGGGTCGAACATGCTCCACAGGATATCCGACATGGTGAAGTCGGTCAGGTTCATGGCGAATCCAAACGGTTGGATTTCCTCGGATTTCTGCACCGGGATTTCAAACTTGAACCCGGCATTCTCCATCGCGATTTCAATCGGGAAGGGCAGGTCGGCGGTCGTCACTGCGACTTTCGCGCTGTTCTGCTCGATGTCATAGGCAAGACGCTCGGCGTCGATGCTGGCGCCAAATTTGCCACCTTGGGATTCGCTTCCGACCGAGAATGCCTCGCCTTCGCTGGTGCCTGCAATCGCGTTCTGGCCGGATCCGTAGGTGAACAGCCCCGAGAACGAGAAGCCCGCCTTATAGAAGGCCTGCGGGTCCGAGATGTCGAATTCGGATGGGATAACGTTTGTACCTTCAAACGCCAGCTGGCTCATCGAGCCGTCTACCTTGGCCGTGTCGCCGCTGTCCGGGTCCTGGAACGCCATATCATAGGTCATCCCACCCGCGGTGAATTTCTGATCAATGTCACGGTTTTCGCCGATTTTCATGACCGAGCTGCCAGCCAGATCTGTCATGTTCAGGCTGAGCGCCAACGCATCAGCGGGCATCTTTTCGCCGTCCACATTCAGACCATCCAGCTTGATGCCTATCGTGTCGGCCGAATAGTCGTAAGTCATTTCGTCGGGCGAGCCTGAAACGATCAGGTTCATCTCGCTCTGCGAATAATCGACATTGACCGAGAACTTTTCGCCGTCCCCCTCTCCGGAAATCGTCATCGGAAAATTCTCGGGGAAACCAATACTCACCGTACCGTCGCCATTTTCCGTCAGGGTCATTTCTGGAACGACCATCTGAAAAGTTGCCTCTTCTTCCGGTAAGTCCATGGACATGGCCATGTTGGCAATCGTCGTGACATTTCCTGCAACGGTTTCGTCGCCCGAAACGGTGTACCCCATCTGACCCAGATAGGTTTTCCAGTCATTCCAGACATCCTGTGAGGTCAGGTCGGCAAGTGCACCTTGTGTGATAACGGCATAAGCCAAAACAGCACCGCAACTGCGGCGAAGGAAAACGGACATTACAGTACCCTTCTAGATAATTTTGCCGGCATCGTCGTGTTTGTGGCGTCGGGCGTCAAGGGGCAAGGACTGGACCCTTTACCCTTTCGCGCGGTAAGCATTCACACAATTTCAAACCGATAGAGGTAGAGGATCCAAATGCAGGGGAAAACCGTACTGATAACCGGGGCCAGCCGCGGCATCGGGGCAGAGGCAGGGCGCGTTTTTGCCGCAGCAGGCGCAAACGTGGCGCTGGTCGCGCGCAGTCGCGATCAGATCGCCGCATTGGCATCTGCGCTGGGCGAAAATGTGATCGCGCTGGAATGTGACGTCAGTGATTTTGCGCAGGTCGAACAGGCTGTGGCAGATTGCGTCGACCGCTTTGGCGGATTGGATGTTCTGATCGGGAATGCCGGTGTCATTGACCCGATCTTCCATCTCTCGAACGCGGATGTCGCGGCCTGGGACAAGGCGATCGACATAAACCTCAAGGGTGTGTTCTACGGAATGCGCGCAGCCCTGCCCATCATGCGCGCAGCAGGCGGGGGCACCGTGCTGACCGTATCATCAGGCGCGGCCTCGAACCCGGTCGAGGCATGGAGCCACTATTGTGCCTCCAAGGCAGGTGCAAAAATGCTGACGGAATGCCTCCATCTTGAGGAATCGTTGCACGGTATCCGCGCCATGGGTCTGTCGCCGGGGACCGTGGCGACGGATATGCAGCGGGTCATCAAGACAAGCGGTATCAACGCCGTCAGCCAGTTGGACTGGAGCGATCATATTCCTGCCGATTGGCCAGCCAAGGCGCTTTTGTGGATGTGCACGGCGGATGCCGATGAATTTTTGGGGTCCGAAATCTCGCTGCGGCGCGAAGATATTCGACAAAGGGTTGGGTTGACGTGATCGAACTGAACAAAGAAGATGGGTTGTGGATCGTCACCCTGAACAACCCCGGCAAAGCTAACGCGTTGACCGGGGCGATGTTGACCGAATTGGCCGAGATTGCCGAGGCCGCCACCGAGGCGCGCGCGTTTATCCTGACCGGAGCGGGCAGCGTGTTCAGCGCCGGGGCCGATCTGGACGAGGCGCGCGCCGGGCTTGCAACCTCGGACGTATGGGAGCGTTTGTCGGGTGCGATCGCTGCCCTGCCATGCCTGACCGTTGCTGCTTTGAATGGCACTTTGGCCGGCGGCGCGAACGGGATGGTGCTCGCCTGTGACATTCGTATTGCGGTCCCGTCCGCCAAGTTTTTCTATCCCGTAATGAAACTGGGTTTTCTACCGCAACCGTCTGATCCCGCCCGCATGTCGGCCCTGATCGGACCGTCCCGCACCAAGATGATCCTGATGGCTGGTCAAAAGATCACGGCGGATGAGGCCTATGCCTTTGGTCTGGTGGACCGGGTGGTGGCGCCGGACGCGCTGATGCCGACAGCGCGTGAACTGGTCGCTGATAGCACCGCCGCCGATCCCGAGATCGCAGCCCGTATCGCCGGGCTGTGCGGATGAGGCTGTCTGGCTTGCGACTGCGCGTCGCCGATCCTGAACAACTGGGCACATTCTATACGGATGTCCTTGGGATGTCGGTTCAGGCCCAGGGGGTGAGTCTGCGCATCGGTTATTTGGGGCAGGACGCCGATTTGCTGCTGATGCCTGGCGGCGGCGGATACTCCCATGACACAGGACAACGCTATTGGAAGATCGGCATTACAGTACCGGACGTTGATCTGGCCGCCGCGTTCCTGCGGGGCAAGGGGGTTGAGGTCTCGGACCCGAAACAGTTCATGGACATCGGGTACATGTCTCACCTCAAAGACCCCGAGGGGTTCGTGATCGAGCTGCTTCAGCATGATTTCGAAGGCAACCGGCCAGCAAATGCCGCAGACCCGAACGAGCCGTTTGCACAAGCTTGTATCGGTCAGATCACCCTGCGCACCGGGGATATGGCAGCCGAGGACGCATTCTGCCGTGATCAGGGTATGCGCCTGCTTTCGATGCAGGACGTCGGGCAGTATGGCTTTGATCTGCATTTTTACGCATTCACCGACGAGGTTCCGCCAAACCCAGACCCTTGGGCTGTGGAAAACCGCGAATGGCTTTGGAAACGCCCTTACACAACGCTGGAGTTCCAGCATGTCGACGGTGCCCAATTTTCCAATGTTCCCGATTATCGCGGGTTGGAGTTTCAGGGGCTTGCCGCGCCGACGCGGGATGCGTTTGGCGACCCGGTTAATCCCGGCTGATCAACGCCCGCGCCGCTTGCCCGGAACCTTCGACCGAAACCCGGGCGGGCGTTTGTGGACCCAATTCAGGAATTTTTCCAGCCGAGGGTGGGCGCGCAGTGCTTCCACAGTGTTGAATTCACGAGCCAATTCAGCCTCTGTCAGGGTCGCGTGCACTTCTTTATGGCAGATCTGGTGCAGCAGGACGGTGGGTCCGCCCTTGCCCCCTTTGAGTTTTGGGATCAGATGGTGCAGGCTTCCGCCCCCATCCGGGATCGGACGGCGGCAGAGCGGGCAGATCGGATCGCTGTTCGTCATCACACAGGTAAGGTTGCGCCGGGTGGCGCGAAAGGCAAGAGGGCAGGGATGGCACAGGCACTGGTGATCGGCGGTGGACCCGCAGGCCTGATGGCAGCCGAGGAACTGGCCAAAGCCGGGCACTCTGTTGTTGTAGCAGAGGCCAAGCCTTCGGTTGCGCGAAAGTTCCTGATGGCGGGAAAGTCCGGGCTGAACCTGACCAAGGACGAACAGTTTGAGATTTTGCTGAGGTCCTATGGTGAGGCCGCGACCTGGTTGCGACCAATGATTGCCGAATTCGATGCGTCGGACGTGCAAACCTGGGCGCAAGGGCTGGGGCAAGAGTTGTTCACGGGCTCGACCGGCCGGGTGTTTCCGACGTCGATGAAGGCATCTCCGCTGTTGCGGGTGTGGCTGGCACGGCTGGCAGAGGCTGGCGTTCAGATCAGAACACGTTGGCGGTGGGTTGGCTGGGACGGTGCCCAAGCCGTTTTCGACACGGATGATGGCAGGCAGAACCTGTGCCCCGATGTGACAGTTCTTGCGCTGGGCGGGGCAAGCTGGTCGCGGTTGGGATCAGACGGAGCATGGGCATCGGTGCTGACGAGTAATGGCGTGCCCCTCACACCTTTCGCACCCGCAAACTCAGCCATTTCCGTGGAATGGAGCCCCCATATGCAGCCTCATTTTGGCGCGGCTTTGAAATCGGTGCGATGGAGGGCCGGAGAGTTGGAAAGCCGCGGCGAGGCTGCGGTTTCGGCGAAAGGGTTGGAAGGGGGCGGACTGTACTCACTGACCCCGGCCTTGCGTGACAGAGCACCGCTTTTTGTCGATTTGTTTCCGGATTTGGATGCCGATACGTTGCGCAATCGTTTTGCGTCAAAGAAATCGAAAACGACCCTTTCGCAGTGGCTGAAGAAATCTCTGCGCCTGTCTCCGCAAAAGGTTGCCCTGTTTCATGAAATGTCCAAGCGCCACGGTCAGATCCAGTCGCTGGACGTGAGGGCGATCAAGCATCTGCAGATCACCCACGCGGGCCTGCGCCCGATGGACGAGGCCATTTCCACAGCAGGAGGTGTGTCACGTGCGGCGCTTAATGAGGGGCTCATGCTGACTGCATATCCCGGAGTGTTTTGCGCAGGCGAGATGCTGGATTGGGAGGCCCCGACCGGGGGGTACCTTCTGACAGCTTGCCTGGCGACCGGCCGTTGGGCTGGGCGCGCGGCGGCACATTGGTTGGATCAAAGCGGTTAGCGGGTCCGCGCCAGCATCGCCAGACGGATCATGGCGCGTTCGACCAATGCCATGGCCGGTGCGGTTTGCCCGGCCGAGCGCAGCGACAGGTCGGTATCGGTCAGAACCGTCAATGCAGTTTGCAATTTTGGCGCACCCCACCCTTGGGCCTGACGCAAAATGCGGTCGCGGCGCTTTCCATAAACGGGGGGGCGCAGCTTGCCGATTCCCTGCGCTGCTCCGCCGGGATCGGATGCACAGGCATACAAAGTGCGGAAATGCCTTGTCGCGCCGATACACAGGCTGACCGCATTGGTTCCTTGTGACTGCAAACGTCGGATCAGCGGGCCGATTTCACCCGCGCGACCATCGGCAACCACGTTCAGCACATCGTCCAGTGCGGCCTCGGTCGAGCGGGGCGCGCAGGCTTCGACGTCTTCAATGGTCAGTTCGGAGCTGTCATCGCGTTTGTAAAGCGACAGTTTCTCAATCGTTTGGGTAAAGTCACCGGGGCTTATACTGGTTGCCAGCTCAGCAATCGCGGCCATCGAATCGCGCGGGATGTTCTGCAAACCGGCCTCAGAAAGTATTCGTTCGACTTCGGCCCGGGATGGTGGGTCGTCATAGATACCTACCGCATAGGCCGAGCGGTGTGCTTCGAACGCTTTACGAATCTTGGAACTGGCTTTGAGCTGCCCGGCGGTTACGATGATCTGGGCATCGCCAGCTACCCAATCTTCCAGCGCGGCAAGGATTGCTGGGGCGGCCGTGTCGGTTGTGTCTTCGACGAATACAGCGCGTGGCCCGGGAAAGAACCCGACCGCCTTGACCGCGTCCAGCAACAAGGCCGGATCGCCACGCAGATCGCTTCCGGGCAGGCGGGTCAGCCGCATCTCTTCTTCGGCATTGGCGCCCAGCAGAGCGGCCAAAACCTGTTGCCGCTTTAGCGCCACGCGCATCGCATCCGCACCGTAGATCAACAGCCCGGTCTTATCCGCGTCGGGTCTCGAGAAATATCCCTCGGCCTCGCGCGGGCTCAGCTTCATGCGGACAGGCCCGGCGTGGCGTACAGCCTACTGATGATCTGATCGGACAGAATCACCATCAGGCGCTGCGTAGCATCCCGCTCATCAGCCAGTGTGGATACGGTGGAACCAGCAGCCGAATACCCCACGAAGTCCGTCACCGAGCCAGAGGCAAGAACTTGCCCCGTCGCTTTCGATCTAAGCGAATAGTTGGCGGTCCCGTTGATGATAAGACGGTTGGTTTCGTTCGTTGAGGTGATCGATGCCGCCACCGTCTGGGTCACGACGGAAACGTCCAGACTGTATTCACTGCCGGATGTTGCGCTACGGCCTAGCTTTTGTTCCAGATCTTCGACCAGAAGAAAGCTGGTGACCGTGTTTGGTGCCGACACTTCTACGCGACCAAAAAGGGCCGAGCCCGATCCGCCTGGAGCGTACACAGGTTCAAACCCGCAGGCGGCAAGCGCCAAGGGCATCAGCAACAAGGTTCTGCGGTTAAACGACGACATTCACAATCCGGCCCGGTACAACGATTACTTTCTTGGGTGTGGCGCCATCCAGCGCCTTTTGCACAGCTTCGGTGCTCAGCGCGACTTTTTCAACCTCGTCCTTGGGCATATCTTTGGCCACGCAGATTTCCGCGCGGCGCTTGCCGTTGATCTGGATCGGCAGGGTGACGGTGTCGTCCACCAGCATAGCTGCATCCGCAACCGGCCATGATGCCGTGGCAACCAGCCCTTCGCCACCCAGCAGCTGCCAAAGCTCCTCGGACAGGTGCGGGGTCATCGGCGACATCAGCTGTGCCAGCGTTTTGGCGGCCTCGCGTTTGGCTGCGGTGCCCGCCTTGGATTTGGCCAGGGTGTTGGTGAAAGCATAGAGCTTGGCGATTGAGGCGTTGAAGCCGAAAGATTCGACTCCGCCTGTGACGTCATGGATGGCTTTGTGCATCTCGCGCAGCAGGGTTTCATCCTCGGCATTGGCCGGAACATCCGATTCGGCGATTTCCGAGGCGATCCGATGCACACGGCTGAGGTGCTTGAACGCAGCCTCGGCCCCGGATGCGGTCCACTCCACATCCCGTTCAGGCGGCGAATCGGACAGGACGAACCAACGCGCGGTATCCGCGCCGAAGGCCGAGATGATGCTGACCGGGTCGACCACGTTTTTCTTGGATTTCGACATCTTGGCCGAGGGGATAATTTCAACCTCGGTGCCGTCGGCCAGTTTTCCGTCGGTCACATCTTCAGGCAGGTGATAAACCGGACGGCCATTGGCGTCGCGTGTCTGATAGATTTCATGCGTGACCATGCCTTGCGTGAACAACGCATTGAACGGCTCGATGGCTTTCTTAGGCAGGTGACCCGTGATGTTCATCGCCCGCGCGAAGAAGCGCGAGTAGAGCAGGTGCAGAATCGCGTGCTCGATACCGCCGATATACTGGTCGACGTTCATCCAGTATTCGGCCTCGGCCAGATCGGTGGGTGTGTCAGCGCGTGGCGCGGTGAAACGGGCGAAATACCACGACGAATCGACAAACGTATCCATCGTATCCGTTTCACGTTTGGCAGGCGCGCCGCAAGACGGGCAAGGGGTGTCACGCCAATTGGCATGGCGGTCCAGCGGGTTGCCGGGGATCGAGAAGTCGATGGGTTTGCCGTTGCCATCGTCGTAAGGCAATTCGATCGGCAGATTTTCTTTCTTCTCGGGCACGGTGCCACATTTGTCGCAATGCACGACCGGAATCGGGCAACCCCAATAGCGTTGACGGCTGAGCCCCCAATCGCGCAGGCGATATTTGGTGACGCCTTCACCCCAACCTGCTTTTTCCGCGAAATCGACGGTGGCGTTGATCGCCTCATCCCCAGAGGCCTCGGTCAGGCCTGCGAAGTGGTCCACCCAGCGGACTTTTTCAGTTTTCGGCGGCACAAAGGCGATCTTGTCGACCGGCTTATCGTCATCCAGTGCAAAGAAGGTGTCGATGACCGGCAGGCCATACTTGCGGCAGAAATCAAGATCACGCTGGTCATGCGCGGGGCAGGCAAAGATCGCGCCAGTTCCATAATCCATCAGGATGAAATTGGCGATCCAGACCGGCAGTTCCCAATTCGGGTCCAGCGGGTGACGCACGCGAATGCCGGTGTCGTAACCCAGCTTTTCGGCCGTCTCGATGGCCTCTTCCGTGGTGCCACCCTTGCGGCATTCGGCAACAAACTCAGCAACTTCGGGGATTTCGGCCTCAAGCTGCTTGGCAATCGGGTGATCCGGCGAAATACCAACAAAGGACGCGCCCAACAGCGTATCGGGCCGAGTCGTATAGACGGTGATGGGCTCACCACCATCAGTACGTTCGAAGCCAAATTGCAGGCCGCGCGACTTGCCGATCCAGTTTTCCTGCATCAGCCGCACTTTGGCAGGCCAGTTCTCTAGCGTATCAAGCGCATCCAGCAATTCTTCGGAATAGTCCGAGATTTTGAAAAACCACTGGGTCAGCTCGCGCCGTTCCACCAGAGCGCCCGAGCGCCAACCGCGTCCATTTTCCACCTGCTCATTGGCCAGAACGGTCATGTCGACCGGGTCCCAGTTCACCACGGCGTTTTTGCGGTAAACCAACCCGGCATCGAGCATATCGAGGAACAGAGCCTGTTGCTGGCCATAATATTCGGGGTCACAGGTGGCGAATTCGCGGGACCAATCGATCGACAAGCCCAGCGGCATCATCTGCCCGCGCATGTCGGCGATGTTGCTGTATGTCCAGTCTTTCGGGTGGCCGCCAATGGCCATGGCGGCGTTTTCTGCCGGCATTCCAAAAGCATCCCAGCCCATCGGGTGCAGCACGTTGTGCCCCGTCGCCAGCTTGTGACGCGCAATGACGTCGCCCATCGTATAGTTGCGCACATGCCCCATATGGATTCGCCCTGACGGGTAAGGGAACATCTCAAGCACGTAATACTTCGGCTTGTCTGCCGTGTGGTCGGCGGTGAAGATCCCGGCCTTGTCCCAGGCCTCTTGCCATTTTGCTTCGATTTCGGTGGCCGAGTAGCGCGACATTGTGCGGTCCTTCGTGAATGAAAACGCCGGGCGTGAACCCGGCGTGGTAATATTGTGATTTTCGGCGGGTGGCTAGAGTTTGTTGTCCGCAATGCGCAACTGGCGTGCGCGGTTTAGGATCGCATCCTCGACCGCCCGCGACGTCGCGGCGCTTACCGGAGCGCCCCCGCTGGTCTGCAGTGCCACCGAAAGCGACCGCGCCGCCAGGGCCGGGTCGCTTATATGCACGGTCGCGCGATAAGAGCGTCCGCCACCAGGCGGCGTGCCGTAACCTGTTACGATCACGCCGGTAAATGGATCAACCTCCTGAATCGGGAGGAAATTCAGCACATCCAGCGAGGCAGCCCAAAGATACCGATTCACATTGACGATCTGTTCGGCATTCCCGCGGTTGAATACGTCCCAGATTGTTGTGCGCTCCGGATCGTTCAGCTCTCGTTCTTCTGTACGTGTGCTATCTGTATACAGCAATGCGGGATTCGGAGCCGCACTCTGATTCTGTCCGCAGGCCGACACGGCAGCAGTTATTATGATCAAACCGAAAATCGTCTGCAGGCGCATTGTCGACTGGTCCTGTTTCACTTGGTCTACTTTGTTAAGTGTTACTCCTAGACAAGGTCCAGTTCAGCAACAACCCTATTCTTGTTACACATGTCAGTGTGGACGGCAGTTTAGTCCCCAAATATCGACTGTGGCATCCTTGCACCAATTTGGGGCCAATGCACCCTTCACATTTAAGGCAAGCTTGCGCTTTGGGGGTAATCCGAGCGAAACGGTTCCCGTGCTGAGACATGTGCTGAGGCATGTGTCGAGTAGAAAAACTTTTGAAACCGAGGGAAACAAGATGAAAAAAGTTCTCTTCGCATCGACCGCTCTGATCGCAACCGCAAGTGTTGCAGCGGCCGACGTTAAATTCAGCGGCTATGGCCGTTTTGGTATTGGCTACTATGAAGACCGTACCGGTGACGTTCCTAACTTCACCACAGACGCAAACGGCGATATCGTTGCCGATGGCACCGCGAACGTCGAAACCGACAGCACCATCCTGGTCTCGCGCTTCCGCCTGAACATCGACGGCACCGCAGAAACCGACGGCGGCGTTGAGTTCTCGGCTCGTGTTCGTCTGCAGGCTGACGAAAACGCCGACACCGGCGAAGCCAACTCGGCTGGTCTGAACGGCGCACGCTTCTCGGTCATCTACGGTGGTCTGCGTGTTGACGCCGGCAACGTTGCGGGTGCCTTCGACAACCTGGCAAACTACTACGGTAACGAGCCTGGCCTGGAAGCCTTCATCGGTCAGTACTCGGGCGTTGACTATAGCTTCCTGGGCTATTCGTCGACCGGTTCGGGTTCGAACGCTGTGTTCTTCCAGTACGCAGTTGGCGATTTCGCATTCGGCGCGTCATATGACCAGGCAACTATTGCTTTTGACGGTGTTGCGCAGGACGCAGACCGCTGGGACATCAGCGCAACCTACAACTTCAACAACATCACCGCTGCACTGGCCTATGGTCAGACCAAGGCGAACGTGAACAGCGCGAGCGAAAAGCAGTCGCTGACCGTTCTGACCCTGGGTGCAGAATTCGGTGACTTCTCGGGCACACTGTTTGTAGCTGACGATGACGTTGTAAACGACGATCGCAACGGCACCGCATACGGTCTGTCGCTGGCCTACAACCTGGGCGCGGCAACCACTCTGACCGCTGCTTACGGTGACGGTTCGGCGGATGACGACCTGCAGCAGTATGGTATCGGCGTTAAGTACGACCTGGGCGGCGGTGCATCGCTGCGCGGTGGTCTCGGCCAAGAGAAGCGCGGCGACGGCGACAGCCGTGTACGTGCCGACTTCGGTGCTCAGTTCAACTTCTAAGTTGAGCTAAACCACAAAGTTTAAGGGCAGGTCTTCGGACCTGCCCTTTTCTTTTGCGCGGACTTGGTGTTTTCCTGCCCCAAAGCAGAGAGAGGAAATCCATGTCGCTGCACGACATCACTGCCCGCATCGCCAAGGCCGAATCCGCCGCCGGACGACTTGCGGGTTCGACAAAGCTGATCGCGGTTTCAAAGGTCCAGCCGAATGAACGTGTTGAGGCTGTGCTAAGCCAGGGCCACCGTTGTTTCGGGGAAAACCGCGTGCAGGAAGCGGCCGAAAAATGGCCGGGCTTTAAAGAGAAATTCTCAGAGATTGACCTGCACCTGATCGGACCGCTGCAAACCAACAAGGCCCGGCAGGCAATGGAGCTGTTCAACGCGATTCACTCGGTGGACCGGCCCAAGCTGGCGAAAATACTTGCGCGGTTGGCGCAAGAGCTTGGCCACTGCCCTGATGTTTTCATCCAGGTCAACACCGGAGAAGAAGAGCAGAAAGCGGGGATCATGCCGGTTGACGCAGATGCCTTCATCGCCGAGTGTCGCGGACTGGATTTGCCGGTTCAGGGTCTGATGGCAATCCCGCCGGTTGAAGAGGAACCCTCGCTGCATTTTGCGTTGCTGGCCAAGATCGCCGAACGCAACGGGTTACAGGGCTTGTCGATGGGGATGAGCGGTGATTTCGAGCAGGCGATTGCACTGGGCGCCACCCATGTGCGTGTGGGGTCCGCCATCTTTGGCGAGCGGGTCAAACCTGCGGGATAATCAGACGCGTTCCGGGGGAAATTCTACGCGCGATCCAATGCAGATGATCGCGGCGAAACGCAACGCAGCCTTCGGTTGGGTAGCCGGGGCGTCTCCACTGGTGAAGGAAAATGGCGGACCCGCGGCCCGGCACAGAGTTCGGCCAGTTCCAGTCGGTGATCAGAACAAGATCGTACAGGGGGTCCGCGCGCCGCAGCTTTTCGTGGCTGAGGGCATAGGGCGCGCTGACCATCTGATTGTACTGGCTGTCCGCGCTGTCATCAGACCAAAGATCACCGGGGCCTATTGGGATGGCCCATGAGGACGGAGCTGCTATTCTATCTGGTCGAAACAGCATACTGACTATGTGATGCACACCGATTGGCGTTGCCCCATCGCCTTCGTGCTTGTCATCCGTCAGGCCGCCTTTTCCGATCGAACAAGGAAAGAGGCGCCCGGCAAACCGGATGCCCCGCGGAGTAAGAACCAGATCGTCCGGGGTCACAGCAAATGGCCCGACTTTGCGGCCTTGGTTGCCAGGTATCCCCGATTATGGGCTGTTTCGCCCACTTTCAGCGGTACTCTTTCGGTCACCGCGATGCCTGTCTTTTCCATCATCGCGATTTTCGCCGGGTTGTTTGTCAGCAATCGAACCGACGAAAACCCAAGTTCTTTCAGAATGTCCGATCCCAGTCGGAAATCACGTTCATCGTCTTCGAACCCCAATCGGTGATTGGCCTCGACCGTATCAAAACCCTGATCCTGCAGGAAATAGGCCCGCATCTTGTTGGCAAGGCCGATGCCGCGCCCTTCTTGATTGAGGTACAGCAACACGCCTGCGCCCTCGGACCCCATCTGGGCAAGCGCACCACGCAGCTGCGGCCCGCAATCGCATTTCAAGCTGCCCATCAAGTCGCCTGTGAAACAGGCCGAATGCAAACGGGCCAGCACAGGTTTGCTTCGGTCCGGACGCCCAATTTCCACGGCATAATGCTCTTCGCCGCCATCTTCGGGGCGGAAAACATGCAGACGACCGGCCTCGGACACTTCCATTGGTAGGCGCGCGGCGGCAATCGCGTGCAGGGCGCTTCGATCTGCCAGATGCGGCGCAGCGCGGGTATGGTCGATGCAGGTCAGGCCATGTGCCACCGCAAAATCGCGACCGTCATCAATTGGAACCACCACGGCGGCCGGCAAGAGGCGTGCGGACTTCGTCAAAGCGATGGCAATACGGTGCAGGTTGGCACTACCCTGACGCTCGGACATCAGAGGGCCTTTCATCGGGGTATTTAGATCATCCGAGGGATCGGCGACCGCCTGAACCCATGCGATGTCGGTGTCTGATGGGATAATTACCCGTGCGAGGTCGCCATCATAGGCACGTGCCTTCAGCGTTTCTGCGCGTCTTACGGTGATCGCGACCACAGGCTGACCTTCGAAGTTCCGTAGGTCGGCCAGCCGTTGTGCGCTTAATGTCTCGGACGCTATCGCTATGACGCTGAACCCGCTGTCATCAGTCAATACGACGGGAACGCCCATACGCAGATCCGCGCGGGCCCGTGCCAGCAATTCCGAGATATCGGGGATAAGACTCATCTATGTTACCCTATAACGTGTTGGTCTTCGTCTAACCCGAACAGAAGAAAAAGTGAAACAATTCCTCTGCGTCAGACACGAGGGCGTGAGACCATTGCAGTAAATCTTGTTGATTGCATCTTCCGCACGCAAATGGTGGAAAAGGCTTAGGAGGACCGGACATGGCTCAGCTCAAGAAAATCCTGCTGGTGGATGACGATGAAGATCTGCGCGAGGCGCTCAGCGAGCAACTCGTGATGACCGAGGATTTCGACGTATTCGAAGCGGCAGACGGTCAATCCGCCATGGAGCGTGCACGCGAGGCGATTTACGATCTGGTCATTCTGGACGTCGGTCTGCCGGATACGGACGGTCGTGAGCTGTGCCGTCTGATGCGCAAACAAGGCGTCAAAAGCCCGATCCTGATGCTGACCGGCCATGACAGCGACGCAGATACCATTCTGGGTTTGGATGCCGGTGCCAATGATTACGTCTCTAAGCCGTTCAAATTTCCGGTCCTACTGGCCCGTATCCGCGCGCAGCTGCGCCAGCATGAACAATCCGAAGACGCGGTCTTTGTGCTGGGGCCGTATACCTTTAAGCCAGCGATGAAGATGTTGATCACCGAAGAGGATCGCAAGATCCGCCTGACCGAAAAAGAAACCAACATTCTCAAGTTCCTATACCGCTCGGCAGATGGCGTGGTCGCCCGCGACGTCCTGCTGCACGAGGTCTGGGGTTATAACGCCGGTGTCACCACACATACGCTGGAAACCCACATCTATCGTCTGCGCCAAAAGATCGAACCCGATCCATCGAACGCGCGCCTTTTGGTCACAGAATCGGGCGGATATCGCTTGGTCTCGTAACTCCGGGTGGATTGACGTGGATCAAAGTGATACTCTGGATGTGTAATTAGAGTACTCCCAACCCGCGCATGTCCGGGTTATGACATGCACCTCCCTGTTGGACTGCCGGGCCTTATGGCCCGGCTTTTTTTTGGGACGGGCTGGTGTGAATGAATGTCCGGTTCGAGCCCAAAACAGACAGCCAGATTGGATCGTGCTCTGAAAAGATCAAATAGCTTGACCTGCAGCGAGGTTGCAATCAGGGTCAGCGGAATTTCGGAAAGGTTCAGATGGGGCGGAAATTATGCTTAACTTCAGAAAGGCCATAGCAACACTTTGGTTGGCATTCACCGCTTTGCTTTCCTTGGGCAATTTCACCGTCGCCCAGACCGCAACAGAGGGAGCGTCCACAAGCAAACCTGTTTTTGTTATGGTTCATGGGACGTTTCAGTGGGCCGGTCAGTATGAACCTTTGAGCATATTGCTTAGGGATGAGGGCTTTGAGGTGGTCGAATTAACCCTGACGGGTCTTGGCGAGAGAGAGCACCTTCTTTCAAAAGAAACGGGTTTGTCTACGCATGTGCATGATGTCGCAAACGTGCTTAGCTGGCGGGGCCTCGAGAACGTAATCCTCGTCGGCCACAGTTATGGGGGAACTGTGATAACCGGTGCCGCAGCAGAACAGCCGGATCGTATCAAACACCTGGTGTATCTAGATACTGTGCCTACGGATGACGGTGAAAGCCTGATGACCAGTTTTTTCGACGAGGCCACAAGAGACGAAGTGTATGCTATGGTCGAGAAAGACGGGGATGGATGGCTTATTCCAAAAGACGGATTACGCGAAGCCCTGCCAACGATGAGACCGCATCCTTTCAAGTCGTACACTGATCGGTTGGCGCTGCCCGATGGTACGCCGGACTTTCAGGGCACAATCATCGTGGCCAACGACAGCAACCCGTTCTTTCAATACATGCGCGCAGTCGAGGCACCTGCTCGTGTCGAAAAGCGCGGCTGGAACCTGATCACGGTCGAAGGCCCGCATCAGTTAATGGAAGTGAGCCCGGCGAAAGAAGTTGTAGCCGAAATTCTGCTGGGGATTGCCAGAAACTAAGGACACGGCGAGTGTCTGCTTCGTCCGCTTAGCAGCTCTTCCTCGATCGTTTTCTATGGCACCCCATCCCTCACCACGCTAACCTCCGCCCAACCGCGACAGAGGAATCCCCCATGCCCTTTACTCTTGCTACCTGGAACATCAACTCGGTCCGCCTGCGCGAGCCTATCGTGCTGAAATTACTGCAGGAAGAAGCTCCCGATGTATTGTGTTTGCAGGAGTGCAAGTCGCCGGTTGAGAAGATCCCAACCGACGGATTTGCCGAACTGGGGTACACCCACATGGTTGCAAGGGGCCAGAAGGGGTATAACGGCGTCGCCATCCTGTCGCGCCTGCCGATGGAAGAAGTCGGTGACAAGGATTTTGCAGGTCTCGGCCACGCGCGCCACATCGCTGGGCGATTGGAAAACGGTGTCACCATTCACAACTTCTATGTCCCCGCCGGTGGCGACATTCCGGACCGTGAAAAGAACGAGAAGTTCGGGCAGAAGCTCGACTATCTCACGGATATGCGCGACTGGTTCCATGCCGAAAAGCCCGAAAAGTCCATTCTGGTTGGCGATCTGAATATCGCACCGCGCGAGGATGACGTCTGGTCGCATAAGCAACTTCTCAAGGTTGTCTCACACACGCCGATCGAGGTTGAGGCGCTGGCCGAAACGCAGGACGCAGGCGGATGGGTGGACATTACCCGTCAGGACATCCCCGACGGGCAGCTATACAGTTGGTGGTCCTACCGGGCCCGCGATTGGGACGCAGCCGACAAGGGGCGGCGTCTGGATCATGTCTGGGCCACGCCGGATATTTCCAACGCAGGCCACTCAAGCCGCGTGCTGCGCGATGCGCGCGGGTGGGAAAAACCCAGCGACCACGCACCAGTCTTTGCGACATTCGACCTTTGACCCTGCAACTCTCCCCTTGGTTTCTGCCCTTTGCAGTTGCATATAGGGGCCAAATTCGAACGAAAGAGTGAATGCCATGGACCTTCTGAACGCCGCAGCCGGACCCGATACCGCCGATCTGATCAAGGACGGATCCGAGGCCACCTTTATGGCCGATGTCGTCGAGGCCTCGCAGGAAATCCCTGTGATCGTGGATTTCTGGGCCCCCTGGTGTGGTCCGTGCAAAACGCTTGGGCCGCTGTTGGAAGAGTCTGTGATCGCCGCCAAAGGGGCGGTGAAGATGGTTAAGATCAATGTGGATGAGGCACAGATGATCGCCTCGCAAATGCGCGTTCAGTCGATCCCGACCGTATACGCGTTCTACAAAGGTCAACCGGTCGACGGGTTTCAGGGTGCCGTTCCAGGGTCCGAGATCAAGGCGTTTGTGGACCGAGTGATTGAGGCTGCCGGTGGTGAAAGCCCCGGGGGGCAGCTGGATGACGCTGTTCTGGCCGCCGAAGAAATGCTGGCCGATGGCGCAGCTGTGGATGCCGCACAGACCTTTTCCGCCATTCTGGGGGAAGACCCGAACCACGCCGCCGCTTATGGCGGTCTGGTGCGCGCCCATATTGCAGCAGGCGATCTGGAGCAGGCCGAGGCCATTTTGAACGGCGCACCCGCAGAGATTTCAACCTCGGCTGAGGTTGAAGCAGCCCATGCCCAGCTTGAACTGGCGAAGCAAGCGGCCGATGCAGGCCCAGTGGGTGAGCTAAAAGCAGCGGTCGAGGCGGATGCCGACAATCATCAGGCGCGGTTCGATCTTGCGCAGGCGCTGCACGCCAATGGTGAAGTTGAAGAGGCTGTAGCGCAATTGTTGGAACTGTTCCGCCGCGACCGCGAGTGGGATGACGGTGCCGCAAAGGCGCAACTGTTCACCATTTTCGACGCGCTGAAGCCCAATGATCCGATTGTTCTGAACGGGCGGCGCAAGCTCAGCTCGATGATATTTGCCTAATTCCTGATCAGGGCTACACTCGGGTACATGATGCATCCCGCTGACCTGCCGGAGACGGTATCCGTTTTCCCATTGCCCGGGGCGTTGTTGCTGCCCCGGTCCCGCTTGCCGCTGCACATTTTTGAGCCGCGTTACCTGCAAATGCTGGACGACGCGCTGAAAACGCCAGAACGGCTAATTGGAATGATCCAGCCGAATCCATGTCAGTCCAACGAAAGCAAACTGCATCAAATCGGCTGTGCCGGGCGTGTGACGCAGTTCTCTGAAACCGAAGACGGTCGGTACTTGATCACACTGTCCGGCGTCTCACGTTTTCGGATCAAGTCCGAGTTGGATGCGTTTACACCTTATCGCCGCTGTGCAGTTTCATGGGACGGGTTTGACCGCGATCTCGGCAAGGCCGAAGCGGACAATGCGTTCGATCGGTCGCGGTTTTTGGATTTGCTCGAACGGTTTTTTCCCTCGCGCCAGCTGTCGACCGACTGGGACACGTTGAAGGATGCCGATGACGAGTTGTTGGTGAATTCCCTGTCGATGCTGCTGGATTTCGATCCCGAAGAGAAACAGGCGTTGCTCGAGGCACCTTGCCTTCGCACGCGCCGCGAGACATTGGTGACATTGATTGAATTCGCCATGCGGGGCGGATCGAGCGAGGAAAAACTGCAATGACCGAAGCCGAACACCCATTTGATCGTCACATGCTTGAGGCCCTGATCTGTCCGCAGACACACACCACGCTGCATTATGATGCCGAAAAGCAGGAACTGGTGTCCAAAGCTGCCAACCTTGCCTTTCCGATCCGCAACGGTATCCCGGTCATGCTGGTGGATGAAGCGCGCGAGCTGGATTAAATCGCGCGCCCTTGCAGGAGTTTCGGCAGATCTCCGGTCAGCCCGGCCGCCTCACGCACAAAGCCGCGGCGCAGGCCGGGGACCGAGCCAACGATCTCCATCCCGATGTCGCGCCCGAAACGCAAAATCGGGTTGTCGTTGGAAAACAGCTTGTTGAACACATCGGTCGCCATGGCCAGCGCCGCCGTGTCGAACCGTCTCCATTCCTGATAGCGCTCCAGCACCAGAACTGATGCGATATCCTCGCCGCGCCGTCCAGCCAGTGTCAGAACTTCCGCCAAAGCGCCTACGTCGCGAAGGCCTGCATTCAATCCCTGACCTGCGATAGGGTGCATGCCGTGGGCGGCGTCGCCTACCAGCGCCATACGGTCACCGATGAAGGAATTGGCGATGGTCAGGTTCAGCGGATAGGTGAATCGGTCACCCTGCAGACGGATATCACCCAGAAAATCACCAAATCGCGGGCGCAATACCTGCAGGTAATCCGTTTCGGGCATCGCGTTGATGCGCTGCGCCATTGCGGTGCGCTCGCTCCAGACGATCGAGCTGCGATTGCCAGTCAGCGGCAGAATCGCCAAAGGGCCGGGGGGCATGAAGAACTGATGCGCGACGCCATTGTGGGGCAGGTCATGCTCAATGGCACAAACCAGCGCGGTTTGGCCGTAATCCCAGCCGGTGCGCTTGATCCCGGCACGCGCGGCGGTGCCACTGCGGCGCCCGTCACAGCCAACCAACAATCCGCCGGTCAGGGTCGTGCCATCATCCAGCGTCAGCGTTACGCCGGTATCATCAGAGGCCTGCGCGACAACGGTTTTGCCGCTGATCTGCGTGATGCTGCCCTGTTCGACCATGGCATCCAGAAACGCGCGGCGCAGGTGGCGGTCTTCGACCATGTAGCCCATCGGGCCTTCTTCAATCTCGGCATGGTCAAAATGCAGGAAAAACGGGGATGGACCAACGCCGGAATGGCCATCAGTGACCTTGATCTCAAGCATGGGCTGGGCATGGTCTGCCACTTTGTCCCAGACGCCAACTGCATCCAGCAGCCGCTGCGAGGCCAGCGCCAGAGCATAGGCGCGCCCGTCAAAAGCCGCGTTTTTTCGGGCTTTTTCGGCCAATGCGTCGATGACGGTGACAGAATGCCCTGTCTGGGCCAGTGCCAGCGCCAGGGCCGGGCCGTTCAGGCCGCCGCCTACGATCAGGATATCCGAGTTGTGTTCCATGGCCTGCAATATGCGCGCCCTTTCGGGATTGTCCATGTGCGGTCCTGTCGCTACCGTCCCTCAAAGTGCTTTTTTCGCAAGGGGGCAGGGATGCAGGACTGGCTGACCATGACGGCGTGTGATCTGGGTCGGGGCATCGGCATGGGACAGATCGATCCGGTTGAATTGACCGAGACTTATCTGGCCGCCATCGACGCGCATCCGCACCGCGACAGGATCTATGCCCGCGTTACGCATGATCGTGCTAGGGCCGAGGCATTGGCTGCGCAGGAGCGCGCCAATCTGGGCCTGCGGCGGTCCCTGCTGGATGGTGTGCCGATCAGCTGGAAAGATCTGTTCGACACCGCCGGCACAGCGACTGAGGCAGGCTCGGCCTTGCTGAAAGGCCGGGTTCCCGAAATGGACGCGGTCGTTGTGCGTAACGCCACCGCCATGGGCACGGTCTGTCTGGGTAAGACGCATATGAGCGAGCTGGCCTTCTCAGGCCTTGGCCTGAACCCGATCACTGGCACGCCCCCATGCATTGACGATGAAGACGCCGTATCCGGAGGCTCTTCTTCCGGCGCGGCCGCATCGGTGGCCTGGGGCCTTGCCGCCTGTGGGATCGGTTCGGATACGGGCGGGTCAGTGCGCATCCCAGCGGCCTGGAACAATCTGGTCGGGCTGAAAACCACCGCCGGGCGCGTCAGCCTTGAGGGTACAGTGCCCTTGTGTCTGCGGTTCGACACTGTTGGTCCACTGACCCGCTCAGTCGAGGACGCGGCTTATATGCTGGCCTTGCTCGAGGGGCGCTCTCCGCCGGATCTTCGCGGTGTCAGCCTGAAAGGCCGCCGCTTTGCCAATCTTCAGACCGTGGCGCAGGACAACCTGAGGGATGAACCGCGCAAGGCCTTTGAGGATGGGTTGGAAAAACTCACCGAGGCCGGTGTCGAGATCGTTCCGCTGGACGTCCCCGAGTTGCACGACGCCATGGCGCTATCTGGCGTTCTCTACACAACCGAAGCCTATGGGCTGTGGCGCGATGTGATCGAAGCCAATCCCGATGCCATGTATCCCGAGATTCTGGAACGGTTTCGGTCGGGTCAAAACGCGACGGGTGCCGATTACATCGCTGCCTGGTCCAGGCTAAAAGCCTGTAGGGCTGCATGGGATGCGGCAACATCGGGGTTTGATGCGGTGCTTGCGCCCACGGCCCCCATTCTGCCGCCGAATCTGGATCGTTTGATGAATGATCATGACTACTATGTCACGGAAAACCTGCTGGCTCTTCGCAACACTCGTATCGGCAATCTGATGGGGCTGGCTGCACTGACACTGCCGACCGGAATACCCGGGTGTGGCGTGATGATGATGGGATATCCCGGCTCGGAAGAGGCCCTGTTACGGCTGGGATCAGCCGCCGAGGTGGCGTTGGCCTGAATGCCACAATCCCCTGATTCGCCACCTCTTTGTCTGGACGAAACCGGGTGCGACCTGTAACCTGTCTTTAAAACGGGGCGAAATGATCCCGGTATTGAGGCAGTAGTTATGAATTTCCCCGAACGGTTTTCGGACCTACCGGAATATGCATTCCCGCGTCTGCGCACCCTGTTGGATCATCACCAGCCGGGTGGCGAAGTGATTCACATGACCATTGGTGCGCCGATGCATGATTTTCCGGCGTGGGTTACCGATGTGATCACAGAAAACGCGGCCGGGTTTCAGGGATACCCACCCAATGAAGGTTCGCCCGAATTGCGCTCAGCGATTACAGGCTGGATTGATCGTCGCTATGGCGTTTCGATGGACCCCGACACCAATGTGATGGCGTTGAACGGCACACGCGAAGGCCTGTACAACGCGGCGATGGCACTGTGCCCCGAGCAGAAAAATGGCGAAAAGCCCGCCATTCTGTGCCCGAATCCATTCTACCAGGTCTATATGGTGGCCTCGCTGTCGGTTCGTGCCGAGCCTGTATTCGTATCCGCAACTGCCGCCACAGGTCACTTGCCGAACTATTCGGGGCTACCAAAGGATGTTCTGAACCGCACCGTGGCGGCCTACATCTGTTCTCCCGCGAACCCGCAGGGCGCAGTCGCCTCGCGCGATTATTGGGTCGAACTGATCCAACTGGCCGAGACCTATGATTTCCGCATCTTCGCGGATGAGTGCTATTCCGAGATCTACCGTGACACGGCACCAACCGGTGTACTGACCGTTGCGCAGGAACTAGGGGCCAATCCGGAGCGGATCACCTTGTTCAATTCACTGTCGAAGCGGTCCAATCTGGCTGGTCTGCGCTCGGGCCTGATCGCTGGTGGTCCCGAGACCATCAAACGGGTCAAGCAGTTACGCAACTACGCAGGTGCGCCTTTACCGCTACCTTTGCAGGCTGCCGCCGCAAGAGTTTGGGCAGATGAGGCGCATGTTGTCGAGAACCGCGCGCTGTATCAGGAAAAATACACCATTGCGGATGAGGTTTTCGCGGGCGTGCAGGGCTATATGCCGTCTGAAGCCGGGTTTTTCCTGTGGCTGCCGGTCGAAAATGGCGAAGAAACGGCATTAAGGCTGTGGCAGGAGACCGGAGTTCGGGTCTTGCCGGGCGCATATCTTTCTCAAGGTGATCCGGGGCAAAACCCGGGCGAACAATTTATCCGGGTCGCAATGGTGGCCCCAAAAACAGAGTTGCGGCAGGGGCTGATTACGCTCCGTGACTGCATCTATTCGTGAGGTACGAGGGCAAAATGGCATCATATAACGCGCGCAACCGCGATCCATTGCTGGACAGCACGACACAGGCCGCCATCGAACGGCGCAGCAAGGAACTGATCGGGATCGCCCTGATCCTGCTTGGGCTGGCTTCAGCCGCGATGATCTGGTCCTACACGCCGGATGATCCGAACTGGATGGTGTCGACAGACGCGCCAGTGCAGAACTGGATGGGGCGGATCGGTGCGTCGATCGCCGCGCCACTGTTCATGATCGTCGGATGGGGCAGTTGGAGCATCGCGCTGGTGTTGATTGGCTGGGGCGTACGCTTTGCGGGGCACTTCGGTGAGGAACGCGCAGTGGCCCGCCTTATCTTTGCGCCGATCTGGATTGCCATCGTTTCTGTCTACGCCGCGACTTTGGTGCCGGGCGAGGCCTGGCGCACGACCCACAGCTTTGGTCTGGGGGGCTTGTTCGGTGATACCGTAATGGGAGCGTTGCTGACACTGCTGCCGATTTCGTCACATTTCATGGTCAAACTGATGTCGCTGGCGATGGCAGCTGGCATGTTGGCATTAGGGACATTCGTTCTTGGGTTCACAAAGGCCGACGTGCGCAAGGGTCTGCGCGCCTTCCTGCTGGGTCTTGTGATGTCCTATGACATGCTGATGAACCTTCTGGGTCGCAGTGCATCAGTCACCGCGCAGGCCGCACGCGATCGCCGGGCGCAGTGGGACGAGCGTAAAGCCGCCCGCGCTGAGGCCGCCGATTCCGTGTTTGACGATGATATGGCCTATGCCGATCCGATGTTCGAAGAGCCGGATTTCGAAGAACCCGAGCCCGTCAAACCAGGCCTTCTGGCACGGATGCCCAGCCTGATCCGCCGTCCGGATCCGATGCCGGAACCGGAACTGCTCGACCGGGACCCGGTTGCCGGATTTGATGAAATGCCTGGTGAAGATCGCATCAAGTCCAAGATTTCCGCAGCCGTGCGCAACCGTAAGGTGGCTACCGGTGAGATGGAACCTGAAGTCGACCCAACCCTGCCTTTGACCAAGGGGCGTGGCCGCGGACCGGACCCGTTGATTCTGAACGCCAGAGGCGGGGAAGAGCTTCCGCCCGAACCACCGATGACCTTGGACGGACTGCCACCCGAGCCGATGCTGACAGCAGAACCTGAACCCGAGTGGCAGCAAGAACCCCTGCATCAGGATTTTGCGCCCGAGCCCGTCTATGAGGATGAGGCCGTATTTGAAGACACGCCCGAGCCCGAACCGGCCCCGCGCCCTGCGATGAAAATTCCAGTGGCCGAACCGCGCAAGCCCGTGGTGGCGCAGCCCGTGCGTCGCGCGCCTGCGCCGTCGCGTCGTGCCCAGGCCGAAGCGCAGCCTGGGCTGTCCTTTGAAGACCGGCATTCGGACTTTGAGCTGCCGCCGCTGAGCCTGCTGTCCAACCCTTCCAGCATTCAGCGCCATCACCTCAGCGATGAGGCATTGGAAGAAAACGCGCGCATGTTGGAAAACGTTCTGGACGATTATGGCGTCAAGGGCGAGATCACTAGCGTCCGCCCCGGCCCGGTTGTTACCATGTACGAACTTGAGCCTGCTCCGGGCCTGAAAGCCAGCCGGGTTATCGGTCTGGCCGACGATATCGCGCGTTCGATGTCGGCGCTGTCGGCCCGTGTCTCGACCCTACCGGGGCGCTCGGTGATCGGGATCGAACTGCCCAATGAAAACCGCGAGATGGTGGTGCTGCGCGAAATTCTTGCAAGCCGTGATTTTGGCGATGGCAACCACGCGCTGCCACTGGCGCTGGGCAAGGATATCGGCGGCGAATCCATGGTCGCAAACCTGGCCAAGATGCCCCACTTGTTGATTGCGGGGACAACCGGTTCCGGTAAGTCGGTCGCGATCAACACCATGATCCTATCGCTGCTATATAAGTTGACACCGGACGAATGCCGCTTGATCATGATCGACCCCAAGATGCTGGAACTGTCCGTCTATGATGGCATTCCGCATCTGCTGTCGCCCGTTGTGACCGACCCGAAAAAGGCGGTTGTCGCCCTGAAATGGGTCGTGGGCGAGATGGAAGACCGCTATCGCAAGATGTCCAAGATGGGCGTCCGCAACATCGCCGGCTACAATGGTCGGGTGAAGGATGCCTTGGCTAAGGGCGAGATGTTCAGCCGCACGGTGCAGACCGGGTTCGACGATGAAACCGGCGAGCCAATGTTCGAGACAGAAGAATTCGCGCCCGAAGCGATGCCCTACATCGTCGTCATCGTTGATGAGATGGCGGACCTAATGATGGTCGCGGGCAAAGAGATCGAGGCCTGCATCCAGCGGCTGGCGCAGATGGCGCGTGCCTCGGGCATTCACCTGATCATGGCAACACAGCGCCCGTCGGTCGATGTGATCACCGGTACGATCAAGGCGAACTTCCCAACCCGGATTTCGTTCCAGGTGACCTCGAAAGTCGACAGCCGCACCATCCTTGGTGAAATGGGTGCCGAACAACTGCTGGGGCAGGGCGATATGCTATACATGGCCGGTGGTGCCAAGATCACCCGTTGCCACGGCCCGTTTGTTTCGGACGAGGAAGTCGAGGAAATCGTCAACCACCTGAAACAGTTCGGCCCACCGGACTATGTGAACACCGTACTGGACGGCCCATCCGAGGATAAAGCCGACAACATCGATGCCGTATTGGGCCTCAACACCGGTGGCAACACCAACGGGGAAGATGCGCTATACGATCAGGCGGTGGCGATCGTGATTAAGGATCGCAAATGCTCGACCTCGTACATTCAGCGGAAACTTGCCATTGGCTACAACAAAGCTGCGCGACTTGTTGAGCAAATGGAGGATGAAGGCGTTGTTTCGTCGGCAAATCATGTCGGGAAACGCGAAATCCTCGTACCTGAACAATAGGATATTTAATAACAAGGGCAGAGCGCTTATCTGGGAACTTATGAAACAGATTGCCTTTGCCCTTGCTTTGACACTCGCCGCGCCTGCGGCCTGGGCGGCTGATAAGCTGCCGTTGTCCCAAATCTCAAACTACCTCAATGGCCTCAAAACCGTTGAGACCACGTTTACACAAGTCAACGATGACGGCTCGCTGAGCACCGGAAAGCTGTGGATAGAACGCCCCGGTAAGATGCGGTTCGAATATGACCCGCCCAACAGCGCTGTGGTTCTGGCGCGCGCAGGTACGGTGCAGATCTTTGATCCGAAATCTAACCAGCCCCCCGAACAGTATCCGTTGAAACGCACACCCCTGTCGCTGGTGCTGGCGCGCAACGTCAACTTGGGGCAGGCGAATATGGTGGTCGCCCATGACTTTGATGGAACGGCTACGGTTGTCACGGCTCGGGACCCGAAAAACCCTGAATCGGGCCGGATTGAGCTGATGTTCACAGGGGACCCGATTGAGCTGCGCAAATGGGTTATTCACGACAACGCCGGCAGTCAGACGACCGTTCTGCTGGGTCAGTTGAATACCGGCGGGAATCTCAGCAACGATCTGTTTTCAAGATCAAAAAGAAGCGGGTCAGGCAATCGCTGACCCGCGATCTTGTCAATAGCGGCAGTTCGCCAGCTGCGCCTGATAGAGCTTGGCGCGTGCATCCACGTCATTGGCGACGTTCAACAGCCAGGATTTGCTGTTATGGCTGCCGCGGGCAAAGCCGGTGTGCCCCTCGTGATAGGCCAGATACTGGTTGCGCGTATCTGTGGGGTGAATACCGTTCCGCTGATGGGTTTTGTTCATGTACCAGCCGATGAAATCTGACGCATCGCGGATGCGGTCCCGCTTGGCGCGACGCTTGCCGGTCTCTTTACGATATTCATCCCAGGTGCCGTCCAGCGCCTGACTGAAACCGTAGGCGCTGCTTTGACGGCCCATCGGGATCACACCCAGAACGTATTGGTGCGGCGTTCGTGCGTCGTGCTTGTAGCGGCTTTCCTGATAGATCGTCGCCATTTGGACGTGAATCGGGACGCCCCATTTCCGCTCGGTGCTTTTGAACGCCTTGATAAAGTCGGGCCGTTCGCGCGCAATGCTGCACGCGTCGTTCAGTCTGCTCGGTGGCTGTTTGGACCCGCCACCACAGGATGCCAAAAGCAGCACCCCAAGGAGTACAAAGAAAATTCTGCTCATGTGCCTCGTGCCTTTTTTCTTTATTCTAGCGCAGATTGAGAGTTTAGGAAATCACAATCGTTATAGAACAATCGCTAGAATTAAGGGCAAAGCGCCCACAGACAGCACCGTTGACACCATGACCATCCCGGCAACCGCGTCCGAATCCGCGTCAAACCGCTCGGCTAGCAGGTACGATGTAACCGCGACTGGGGTGCACATCTGCAGGACTAGTACTCCAAAGGCGATGGAATCCAGATCAAAGACGCGCGCGATTGCCCAGCCCAGCCCAAAGCAGACAAGAAGTTTAAGGCCTGATAGCCAGATCGCCTGACCCAATTTGCGCGTTGTCAGCCTTGCAATTGCCACGCCAACTGTAATCAACATCATAGGAATGGCCATTTGGCCCAGCAGCTCTAGCGTATTGGTCAGGAACAGTGGCGTTTCCCAGTCTTGCCAAAGAAACAAAGCTCCAAGCAGGGTCGCCCAAACCATCGGTTCGCGCGCAACTTTGCCGAATGCACCCTTTCCAGCGACCAGATAAATTCCATAGGTGAAGGAAAACAGGGCGGTAATGGCCAGGAAAATGACTGCAAATCCAAGGCCTGCCTGGCCAAACGCAAAAATGCACAGCGGCAGGCCCAGATTGCCAGTGTTCCCAAAAATAAGCGGCGAAAGGTAAGTGCGACGGTCCAGGTTTGAAAGGCGAACAAAAACGCCAAACGCCACGGCAAGCCCAACATGACCCGCAATCGCAGCTAACGTGAAACGGGTCAGTTCTCCTGCCGGAATCTCGGTTTGCATCAGCGCCACAAAGATCAGGCTGGGCACGGCCAGCGTCACGGCAAGGCGCGTCACAAACTCCAAACGATACTCAAAACCAAGTTTGACCCAGGTGAATCCGATGCCTGCCAGCAGGAAGACCGGTGCCACAATTTCGAACACTGTCAGTAGGATGTTCACAGACTGTTTCCTTTAATTTCCGATCAATGATTGGCATTCCGGCCCGGAAAGAGGTAGTAAGATCTCTGGGGGCTGAAAAAATGCTGAAGACAAATGCCAAGTACCGCCTGGGACAGGTGGTCCGCCATAAAAAGCATCCCTTCCGAGGGGTGATTTTTGACGTGGACCCGGAATTTTCCAACACGGAAGAGTGGTATCAGGCCATTCCCGAGGACAGCCGCCCCATCAAGGATCAACCGTTTTATCATCTGCTGGCAGAAAACGATCAATCCTTCTATGTGGCTTATGTTTCAGAACAAAATCTGGTTGCGGACCAATCCGGGGAACCGGTTGAGCATCCTGATATTCCTGACATGTTCGGTCCTTTTGAGAATGGCGCGTACCCGCTGCACTTTAATTTGAACTAAGTAATTTGGTGCGCCAGATTGCGCGCCTTGGTGGTCAATAGCCTAACGCACAACCGTCTTTTCTGGGGTCGCTTGCGCCCTCCAGAACGCCATCTGTGCGGCTTCGGATTGCTTGCGCCCCGCCAAGGGGTGTTTCTGGTATCTCAACTTTGTGCGCCAAATCGCACAATTGTTGAGCTGTGCTGTGCGAGATTCCGCGCTCAAGTTTCAGAACGCCGCCGTCTGCAAAGGCGCGCGGGGCGTCTACAGAAGCCTGCAAACCCAACCCATGATCCGTGAGGTTGGACAATAGGCGTGCATGGCCTGTTGGCTGAAAAGCTCCGCCCATCACGCCAAACGGCATGATCACCCGGCCATCCTGTTTGAGCATACCGGGAATGATCGTGTGCATCGGGCGTTTGCCTGGGCCAAGCTCGTTTGGGTGACCGGCGCTCAGGTTGAAGCCTGAGCCGCGGTTTTGCAGCAATGTCCCGTACTTTTCTGATGCGATACCGGACCCGAAACTATGAAATATGGAATAGATCAGCGAGACGGCCATCCGATCTTGGTCAACAACCGTGATATAGACTGTGTCTTTGTGAATGGACTCGGGTAGCGGGGCTGCCGCCGGCATGGCGCGCTTGGGGTCAATCAACGCGGCCAGTTTATCGGCCACCGTCTGGTCAAGGAACCGTTCAGCGTGGGTTGTGTGATCTGGGTCCGCAATGAACCGATTGCGCGCGTCATAGGCGAGTTTCGAAGCCTCGGCCTCAAGATGTATGAGTTCGGGGCCAAACGGATCAAGGCCCGCTAGGTCAAAGTTTTTCAGGATATTCAAAAGCAGGATCGCCGTCGCACCCTGTCCGTTTGGCGGGTGTTCGACCAGATCAATGCCGTTGTAACTTCCGCTGAGGGGCTGGGTTTCTGTGCATTGCGTGGCCAGAAAATCCTGAGCCGTGTGAACTCCGCCCAATGCCGTCAGGGCGTCGATCATATCCTGCGCAATTTCACCGGAATAAAAGGCATCACGGCCATTGCGTGCAATCTGGCGCAGGACCTCTGCCTGCCCCGGCGCGCGAAAGATCTGGCCTACATTTGGTGCTTTGCCGTCAGTCAGATAATGCCTGCGTGCAGCCCCCTGCAGCGTGTCGGCCCCCGTTTTCCAATCATAGGCGACCCGGGGTGCGACCGGGACACCGGCTTCGGCATAGTGAATGGCAGGTGCCAGTATCACATCCAGCCCAAGCCTGCCCTCGGTTTCTGCCAGATGGCAAAAGGCATCAATCGCACCGGGAATTGTTACCGCATCGGGTGTGTTCAACGGCACTGTATTCAGCCCCTTGGCCCGCAACTTGTCCGCATTGGCTGCGGCTGGAGCGCGTCCGGACCCATTCAGGGCGCGTATCTGATCTTCGCCTGCGCGGTTGAAAAGGACAAAGCAATCGCCACCGATGCCCGTCATCTGCGGCTCGCAAATGCCCAGCAGCACAGCGCCTGCGATGGCGGCGTCCATGGCATTGCCGCCTTGCTGCAGGATATTTACGGCAACCTGCGCGGCTAGAGGATGCGATGTGGCGCACATTCCCTCGGTAGCCAAAACTTCGGACCGGCCTGGAGTGTGAAAATCCCGCATAGGTTTGCCTTCCCCTTTTGAACACGCCGAACGTAAAGCGCGGTCACGGATTGTCTAGTCACATCAGCGGGAAGGGAGATCCTCGGCGCCGTTCACTGGGTGGGGGCTGTGACACTAGGCGCCGAGGGAAGCTATCTGAGCTACAGATATCTTTTTGCCCTTTGTTTGCGGCGCGCCAATGGTGCGATCGGGGCCTTTATGTGGCCTTTTTGAGTCCGGCGGAGCGGTTTGGGAAGTCAAACCGCAGTGACAACCGGTTGCAGCCATTGCGATGCTCATAGCGAATGTCGCTGGTCAGTTCATGGATCAGGAACCAGCCAAACCCGCCTTCGGGTAACTCATCGAGCGTCGATCCCAAAGGCGCAGGCACACCATCCGGCACGCGAAATCCGGGCAGAGGATTCCCAGTGTCAGAGATCAGAATATCCAGCCAGTTTTGATGCAGCCGACAATGCACCCTGACCTTGGCCGGAGTGACGCCCGCATAGGCATGCTCGACCACATTGTTGATCGCCTCGGCCAGCGCGATTTTAACGTCGCTCGCCTTGTGTGACGGCAGGCCCTCCACCTCAAGCCCTTTGCTAAGCTGGGCGATGCCAACTCTGGCTTCGGTTTCGGTGGCAGCAAAGCTCAGATCCAAGCAGTTCCCATTCCCCATGGACATCGCGCCTATTCAATCCGTGAATTCATTCCGCCGACAGTGCAAGGGCGTCGTCCAGGGTCTGGTAAAGATTGAAAACCGTATCCATACGGGTCAGCCGAAACACCTTTTCGACAAAAGGGTGTAGCCCAGCCAGATCCAGTCTGCGGTTGCTGCCCAGTTGCTTCATAGACGCGACGATGGCCCCAAGGCCGCTTGAATCGATGAATTCGACACCCGTCAGGTCCAGGACAACGCGCGGCGCGCCACCGTCGGCTTCATTGCGCATGTCTTCCTTGAACTGAATGGCCATTGCGGCATCAATACGGTCAGAATGCACCGTTATAATCTGCGTTGCGTCTGTTGTTTTACTGGTCAGGGCCATGCGCGCGGGCTCTCTAAACTAAAAATCACTCGTAGAAATACGCTAGACGGCAATTCTTACCATTCGGTATCCATCTCAGTAGAAAAGCGGAGGAGCATCCAAATGAAACAAGTCGTTATCACTGGCGCAGCACGTACCCCGATGGGTGGTTTTCAGGGGATGTTCGATACAGTGACAGCAGCCGATCTGGGCGGCGTTGCGATCAAGGCCGCGCTGCAGGGTGCAGGGGCAGAGATTGTCGACGAAGTTCTGATGGGGTGCGTCTTGCCTGCCGGACAGGGCCAGGCGCCCGCGCGCCAGGCCGGTTTTGCGGCAGGGTTGGGCGAAGACGTTCCTGCCACGACGCTCAACAAAATGTGCGGATCGGGCATGAAAGCGGCCATGATGGCCTATGACCAGATCGCTTTAGGGCATGCCGATACAATGATCGCAGGCGGGATGGAGAGCATGACGAATGCCCCCTACCTTTTACCCAAAATGCGCGAAGGCGCGCGATTGGGTCATGCGCAGGCAATGGATCATATGTTTCTGGACGGGCTCGAGGACGCCTATGACAAAGGTCGCCTGATGGGCACATTCGCCGAAGATTGTGCCGAGGCCTATCAGTTCACACGCGAAG
This sequence comes from Ruegeria sp. CDSB029, assembly GCF_059611125.1. Classification (NCBI taxonomy): domain Bacteria; kingdom Pseudomonadati; phylum Pseudomonadota; class Alphaproteobacteria; order Rhodobacterales; family Roseobacteraceae; genus Ruegeria; species Ruegeria sp. CDSB029. The sequence goes on along the minus strand of NZ_JBXWOX010000009.1, from coordinate 96,440 downwards.
CGCAGGACGAATATGCACTGCGTTCTTTATCAAATGCGCTGGCCGCACAGGAAAACGGCGCATTCGCGGATGAAATCACGCCGGTTACGGTCCGCACCCGTAAGGGCGAGGTCACTCAGGCCACGGATGAACAGCCACTCTCGGCGCGGCCCGAGAAAATCCCAACGCTCAAGCCAGCCTTTCGAAAGGATGGCACTGTTACGGCGGCAAACTCCTCTTCGATATCGGATGGCGCGGCTGCATTGGTGCTGGCATCGGAGGACGCGTCACAGGCGCAGGGCCTGAGCGTCCGCGCCCGTATTGTCGGCCACGCCAGCCACGCGCAGGCTCCAGCGCTGTTTACGACCGCACCAGTTCCAGCCGCCCAGAAACTGCTGACCAACATCGGTTGGTCGAAAGAAGACGTCGATCTGTGGGAGGTTAACGAAGCCTTTGCCGTCGTGCCGATGGCGTTCATGAACGAGATGGGCTTGCCCCGCGATATCGTCAATGTGAATGGTGGGGCTTGCGCACTTGGGCATCCGATTGGTGCGTCGGGTGCACGGATCATGGTCACCCTGCTGAACGCGTTGGAAAAGCGAAACCTGAAACGCGGGGTGGCGGCCATCTGCATCGGCGGCGGCGAAGGAACGGCGATCGCCATCGAACGCGTTTGACGCTTCACCTTTTTCCAAATACTCCGGCGCAAAGCCCTGCCACGAGTTCCGACATGACAGCTGATTACGATACACTTGCCAAGACCATCGCCGCACTGACCGAGGGTGAAACCGATGACGTGGCCCTGATGGCTACAGTCGCGTGCGAGGTGCATCATTCCGATGATCGATTTGACTGGACAGGCTTCTACCGGGTCACCGAGCCGGGGCTTTTGAAGATTGGACCTTATCAAGGTGGGCACGGCTGTCTGGTCATCCCGTTCGACCGCGGTGTCTGTGGCGCTGCCGCCCGTACGGGCGAGGTACAGTTGGTGCCGGATGTGGATGCGTTTCCGGGCCATATCGCCTGCGCATCTTCGACCAGATCCGAGGTGGTGCTGCCTGTGCACAACGCCGCCGGTGACGTCATTGCGGTGTTCGATATCGACAGTGATCAACCCAACGCGTTCAATGAACAAGACGCAAGGCAACTGATCGGAATTCTGTCCAGCGTATTCGCCAAGTAAAAATGGCCGGGGGCGTACCCCCGGCCATATTGATTAGTGTGTGCTTCCTATCAGGTGCTCAGAAGCTTGGCTTTCTGCGCTGCAAATTCCTCATCCGTCAGAACGCCTTTTTCCTTGAGCGCAGCAAGCCGTTCCAGCTCATCCGCAGCAGATACGGTCGCGACTGAGCGGATATAGTCCTTTTGCGCCTGTTCGATCTGGCTCATGGCCTCGGTGTTGTGCTGGTGCATCTTGTCGCCGCGAACGATCAGGTAAGCCAGAACGCCCATCCAAGGAATCAGGATGACAAAGGCGATCCAGACTGCCTTTCCACCGCCGCTGAGGTCCTTAGAGCGGAAGACATCGGCCACAACCGAAATCATCACCCAGAACCAGGCCACCATCAGGAACAGCCAGAAGATTGACCAGACTATGTCGAAGAAACCGATGCCGTTGTCCATTTGTCATTCAACCCTTTGCGAATGCGTAAGAATAATCATATTCAGATAGAATTGGAGTGTAGCAGACAGTTTCCCAAATGGTTAGCACCTAATCCCTGATGGAATTCTCGCGTTAGACTAGGCTGGGCAATTCCAAGGCCGCCAGAAGATAGGCCAGGACAGCCTGAGCGCCGAAAATCCCAAAGATGTAGTATGAAAACAGCCGCTTGCGGGTTTTGTGTCTGAAAATCCACCGCCCCAGCAATGCGCCTGGACTGCCGCCCAGCGCCGCCAACCACAATAGGTTTCGTTCCGGGATACGCCCTTTCCGCCGTCTTGCCCGCAGCTTATCCCAGCCAAAGGCAAGCAAAGTCAGGGTGTTGACGACCCACAGATAAATCACCGCAATCCACATGGTTGACGGATATCCAAACGATGTCGTGGACCCAAGTGAAAAAAATCTTGGATTTTTCACGGAATCAATGCATCGTGAAAAACGAGGAGAAAATTTCACCAAACTTCGGAGCGTTCAGTGAACAGCCAAGCCCCGCACAGCGCCACACTCGGAGCCGATCTTCGGGCTTTGCGTAAGGCGCGTGGGTTGACGCTGACCGAGATCGCTGCACGTCTGGGTCGTTCTGTAGGTTGGCTTAGCCAAGTCGAGCGCGACAAATCCGACCCCTCAATTTCCGACCTGCGCCAGATTGCCGAATGTCTGGGCGTGCCGATGTCGATGCTGTTCGCGCATTCCTCCGCTCCGGCAGATGAGCAGGGGTATGTGGTGCGCGCCGGAACGCGCCGCCCGATGGGGTCCGGTGAGGAAGGGTTGATCGAAGAACTGCTGTCGCCCGATCTGACCGATGATTTCGAAATGGTGCATTCCACGTTCAAGCCCCGATCGAAAATGCAAACCCTGGCCAACCGACCAACGCAGGAGGTAGGGTACATGGTGTCAGGGCGGTTGGCACTGACGATCAGTGGGCGCCAGTTTTCGGTCGGCCCCGGCGACAGCTTTCGGATCAAACATGAACCCTATCAATGGTCGAACCCCTATGATGAGCCCGCAGTGGCCATCTGGGTTATCGCTCCGCCGGTGTACTGATGAGCTTTGAAGCCTGGACCATATTCGCGCTGTTTTGGGTGGTGTTCGTCACCACTCCGGGTCCGAATGCGGTAAACTGCATCTCGAACGGAATGAGCCTGCCGTTTCCCAAGGCGATGCTAGGTGTTTTGGCGATTCTGACGCAGGCCAGCACGTTTTTGATTCTGTCAGCACTAGGTGTGACCGCGTTGATCGCAGCCTCCCCAACCGGGTTTTTCATCGCCAAACTGGTTGGTGCAGGGTTCCTGATTTGGGTTGGGGTTCGCGGTTGGATGAATGCCACGCGTCCGGCACCAGTTACCGAACGCCCTGCGCGTCACGTGTATCTACACGCACTGGCGGTTGCGACGATCAATCCTAAAAGCGTGGCAGGGTATCTCGCCGCCTTTTCGCAATTTGTGCAACCGGATGTGCCGATCTGGCAGCAGATGGTCGTCATCATGCCCACGGCGCTGGTCATTACCACGCTCAGCTATACCGGGTTCACCCTGATGGGCACATTGATGGGCAAAGCGGCGCTGGGAGCGGTTTTCAACACTTGGGTGCGTCGTGTCATGGCCGCCTGTTTCATCATCTATGGCGTGTTGCTGGGTGCCAGCTCCACGCCCGCAGCTAGGGGGTAATCAGATGCAAAACGGTTCTTGCCTCTGCGGCGCAGTCGCGTTCACGATTGACGGAGAGCTTTCACAGCCTTCGGCCTGCCATTGCGGTCAATGCCGCAAGCAGTCCGGCCATGTTTGGTCTTCGACCTGGACACATCAGGATAACTTGAGCTTCACCGCCAGCGATACGTTGACTTGGTTCCGCGCTTCGGACACCGCCCGCCGCGGTTTCTGCCGTTCCTGCGGCTCGTTCCTCTTCTGGCAGCACAATGACGAGGACACGATTTCAATTTCCATGGGTGCGCTCAGCGAGCCCACGGGTCTAACGCTCTCGAAGCATATCTTTGTCGCCGACAAGGGCGATTACTACGACATCACAGACGATCTGCCCCAACGGGCACAGTAACAAGGATCAAGACCAATGAGCGATTTTCCGACAAAAGCCCGCGTGGTTGTTATCGGTGGCGGTGTGGTGGGGGCCTCCTCGCTGTACCATCTGGCCAAGAAGGGCTGGACTGATTGTGTTCTGCTGGAAAAGAACGAACTTACCGCTGGCTCGACTTGGCACGCGGCGGGTAACGTTCCGACCTTCTCGAATTCATGGGCGATCATGAACATGCAGCGGTACTCAACCGAGCTGTATTCGCGTTTGGGCGAAGAGGTCGACTATCCGATGAACTACCACGTTTCAGGCTCGATCCGTCTTGCGCACAGCAAGGAGCGGATGCAAGAGTTCGAACACGCCATGGCGATGGGACGCTATCAAGGCATCCCGATGGAGATGTGGACCCCGGAAGAAGCTAAAGAGCGCTATCCTTTCCTGGAGACGCACGATCTTGAAGGCGTTCTGTACGATCCCACCGATGGTGATATTGATCCGGCGCAGCTGACACAGGCACTGGCCAAGGGTGCCCGTGACATGGGCCAGAAGATCATCCGCTTTTGCCCGGCAACTGGCGTAACTCAGCACGACGACGGCACCTGGACCGTACACACCGACAAAGGCGATATAGCCTGCGACTATGTTGTGAACGCCGCTGGGTATTACGCGCAGCGCGTGGGAGAGTGGTTCAAGCCCTTTGGCGGCCGCACAGTTCCCGCGATGGTGATGAGCCACCAGTACCTGCTGACGGACGAAGTTCCAGAAATTGAAGAATGGTCCAAAGCGAACGGTGGTAAGAAACTGCCACTGCTGCGCGACGTGGATATCTCGTACTACCTGCGGCAGGAAAAGAATGGCTTCAACCTTGGTCCGTATGAGCCTAACTGCAAGGGCCACTGGATGACTGAAGACGATGCTATGCCCGAGGATTTCTCGTTCCAGCTGTGGAATGACGATCTCGACCGCATCGAGGATATCGTCACTGACGCGATGGAGCGGGTGCCGTTGATGGCGACCTCCGGCGTTGGCCGTGTGATCAACGGCCCGATCCCCTATGCGCCGGACGGGCTGCCGCTGATCGGCCCAATGCCCGGTGTGAAAAACGCGTTCGAGGCACACACATTCACCTTCGGCATCGCTCAGGGCGGTGGTGCAGGCAAGGTGCTGACCGAATGGATCGTCGATGGCGCGACCGAATGGGATATGTGGGCCGTCGACCCGCGTCGCTACACCGATTACACAGATCAGGACTACTGCAACCAGAAAGGTCTGGAAGTTTACGGCAACGAATACGCCATGCATTTCCCTCATCATGAATGGCCCGCGGCGCGCGACAAGAAACTGTCACCGGTGCATGACAAGGTCAAAGCGCTGGGCGGCGTGATGGGTGCCTATAACGGATGGGAGCGGGCCAACTGGTTCGCGAAGCCGGGCGATGACACGTCGCTTGATGCAACCCATACCTGGGGTCGGTCCGGCCCGTGGGAGCAGCGGATCCAAGAAGAATGCGAGGCCGTGCGAGATGATTGTGGAGTGCTGGATCTGCCAGGCTTCTCGCGCTTCGTGGTCAAGGGAGAGGGCGCCGCTGAGGCGTTGCGCGGTCTCGCAACCGGAGGGCTGCCAAAGGTTGGCCGGATGAACCTCATCTATGTCTCTGATGATCGTGGCCGCATTCTGACCGAGATGTCCTGTATCCGTCTGGGCGAGGACGAATTCGTCATGATCACCGCCGCCACTGCGCAATGGCATGACCGTGACATCCTGATGAACGCAATGCCTGCCAGTGTGTCGATCGAGGACGTGACAACCTCGCGTGATACTCTGATCGTCACGGGCCCGAAATCGCGCGAGATCCTGTCGAACCTGACGGACGCCGATCTGACCACTGGTTGGCTGACCCACCAGTCCGCCACCGTTGCTGGCCAGCCCGCCTACCTGATCCGCGTCTCTTTTGCCGGTGAACTGGGCTGGGAAGTGCATGCCCTGAACGAGCATATGCCTGCGATCTATGACGCGATCATCGGCGCCGGTGCCACGCCGTTCGGGATGTATGCCCTGAACTCACTGCGTATCGAAAAAGGCTATCGGGCATGGAAGGGTGACCTGTCGACCGACTACTCTCTGCTGGAAGGTGGGCTGGAGCGGTTCGTCAAACTCGACAAGCCGCAGGACTTCCCCGGCAAGGCCGCGATCCTGAACGAAAAGCAGCAGGGCGCAAAAAAGGCCTTTGTCACCATTACAGTGGATGCAGGAGACTGCGACGCGCCCTACATGTCCTGCATCTGGCAGAACGGCGAGATCGTGGGCGAGACCACTTCGGGCGCATGGGGTTACCGCGTCGGCAAGTCCATCGCGCTGGGCATGGTCAAGGCCGAGCTTGCCAACCCCGGCACCGAGCTTGAAGTCGAAATCTACGGCCAAAAGTGCCGCGCCGTGGTAGAGCAGGATCAGCCGCTCTGGGATCCTGAGAACGAGCGGTTGCGCGCTTAAACTCTCACGGAGACCACCATGAGCAAACGATACGCCAAACTGGGACCCGGTGAGGGTCCCAACTATGACTGGGAAAACGACCACACTTTTGTGAAAGTTTCCGGCCAGGACACGGATGGCGCATACACGCTTATGGAAGACAATCTGAAGGCCAGCTTCGCGCTTGGCCTTCATCGCCATGATACCCACGCTGAGACTTTTTACTTTCTGGAAGGCGCGGTGGAATTCTACGTTGATGGCGACTGGCATCGCTGTACGCCCGGCACAACCATGCATGTGCCACCCGGAGTACCCCATGCGTGTCGCGTCGCCGATGGCGCGCCCGCCAGAATGCTGATGATCTTTCAGCCCTCGGGGTTCGACGGGTTTCTGGCTGAACTGGCAAAAATGACCGAGGCTGACTTTGCAGATGAGGCGAAAATGGCCGAGCTGAACGCGCGTTACGACATTGTGCCGATGGGGCCGGTTCCAGCCCATCCGGAAGACAGGGTCTAAAGATGACCACGCCCACGAAAATGTCCGGCGTTTACCTGACGCGCCACGGCGGTCCCGAAGCGCTGGAATGGCGCGAGGATATTCCGGTCCCAACGCCTGGTCCGGGGCAGGTTCTGGTTCGGGTCGCGGCTGCAGGGGTAAACAACACCGACATCAATACACGGGTCGGCTGGTATTCCTCGGACGTGACCGGGGCAACGGACGCCGTTGATCAGGATGTTGATGCCGGAGGCTGGGGAGGTGCGTTGGCGTTTCCGCGCATTCAGGGTGGCGATCTATGTGGGATAGTCGAATTGGCAGGGCAAGAGACCGGGTTTCAAGCCGGGCAACGGGTGACTTGCCCGATCAACTTGCCGCGCCCACGCCCCGGCAATCCGACTGGCTTTATCGCATTAGGCTCTGAAATCGACGGAGCATTTGCGCAATACTGTCTGGTTCAGGCCGACGACCTGTACGACGTGACGACCTCACCTCTGTCAGATGTCGAAATCGCCGCCATCCCCTGTGCATTTGGCACAGCCGAAAATCTATTGACCCGTGCTGGCGTGACTGCCGGGCATAAGGTGCTGGTTACCGGTGCCTCGGGTGGCGTGGGTCTTGCTGCCGTGCAACTGGCGGCGCTGCGTGGGGCGACGGTTTGGGGCGTTACGGGTTCAGCCAAGGCCGAGGTGGTCAAAGCGCAGGGGGCCGTGGACACCTTTGATCGCAACGCGCCGCTGCCCAAGGACATGTTCGACGTCGCGATCGACGTTGTCGGAGGCCCGGTTTGGCCCGGCCTGATCCTGGCCCTGAAACCCGGCGGTCATTATGCCGTTTCCGGAGCAATCGCAGGACCAATCGTTTCGGCTGACCTGCGTGAGATCTACCTGCGCGACATCACGATTCATGGCTGCACACATCAGGCATTTGAAGTCTTTGGCCGCCTTGTCGAGATGATGAATACGGGCCGCATCAAGCCTTTGGTTTCCAAGACCTATCCACTAAGAGACATCGCCAAGGCGCAGGAGGACTTTCAATCCAAGGCGCTGCCGGGAAAACTCGTTCTAATTCCGTAGGGAGGTTGGCAAATGGCGGATATCACGCTTCTGGATGGTTCGATCGGGCAGGAACTGGTCAAACGCAGCGGGGACAAGCCCACGCCGCTGTGGTCGACGCGCGTGATGATCGACCATCCCGAATTGGTGCAAGAGGTCCACGCCGAATATTTCCGCCGTGGCGCGACGGTTGCAACGACCAACACCTACGCGGTCCATCGTTCTCGGCTGGAGCGTCTGGATATGGAGGATCAACTGCCCGACCTGGTCCATGCTGCGGTTGCTCAGGCGAACCGTGCGCGCACGGGCGGTTCCGGGCGCATCGCCGGGGCGCTGGGTCCTTTGCTGGCGTCTTATCGCCCCGATCTGAATCCTGATGTGGAAGACGCCGCCGAAAAGTTTGCCGAGTTGGTTAACCTCATGTCCGATGACGTCGACCTTTTCCTGATCGAAACCGTTTCCTCGGTGCAAGAGGCCGAAGGGGCCCTGCGTGGTACGGCGGAGGCAGGCAAACCGGTTTGGCTGGCGCTTTCTGTGATGGATGATGACGGAACACGGCTGCGATCCGGTGAACCGCTTGCCGATATTGCGCCTCTTGTGGATCGGTTTAACCCTGACGCTGTTCTGATAAACTGTTCGCGCCCCGAGGCCGTCCCCGCCGCGCTGAAGGTCATCGCCACGATGGGGCGGCCATTTGGGGCCTATGCAAATGGGTTCACCGGGATTGCACAGGATTTCCTGAAAGACGCGCCGACTGTCGACGTGTTGACACAGCGCCACGATCTTGGACCCGAGGCTTATGCCGATCATGCGATGGAATGGGTAGCACAGGGGGCAACAATAGTTGGCGGATGCTGCGAAGTCGGGCCGGACCACATTGAGGTCCTTGCCGATCGATTGCGGTCCGCCGGGCACCGGATTGTCTGAAAGGAAAGTGATGCCATCGCCGTCGAACATCCCGGCTTCTAACGCGCAGCGACATTTCGACATCGTTGTCGCACCGGGCTATGTGCTGCTGGAACTGGCGTCATTGGTTGAGGTGCTGCGGCTGGCCAACCGCGTATGCCCGAGCCCGCCATTCACCTATGCCTATCGCTCTCTGAGGGGTGGCCCGGTCGCCAGCAGCAGCGAGGCGACGATCCAGACTGAGCGCATTCCGTCGCAGCCCAACGCGGACTATTTGTTCGTCATCGGAAATTCCGACCCCGATCATCCTGATCTATCGCTGGGGCGTGTTGTGTCGGATTATACTTTCCGCGGTGCACAGGTCTTTTTGTTGTCCGAAGCTGCAAGCCGGTATATCGACGAGCAGGGGACCGAGGACATGTCGACCCACTGGGAAAACGCGTCCTTCCTGCGTGAACGTCGCGCCCAGTTCGAGGCCAAACTGTCGATTGCAACAGAACAGGGCGCCGTGGTGACCTGCGCCGGGATGGAGGCCACTACCGATGTCGCGCTGGCTGTGATCGGGCGTCATGTTTCCGGGCCAACAAGAATGACCGTGGCCGACATCATGCTGCACGAAAACATTCGGGATTTCTCGTCTCTCCAGCCATTTTCCGGATCAAAGACCACCGCTACAGGTGACGCCAAACTGGACCAGTGCATCAAGGTGATGCAGGCCAATATCGAAGACCCGCTGCCGATTAACGAAATCGTCGAAGCGCTAAAGCTTTCGAACCGATCGCTGGAACGGAAGTTCAAGAACTATTTCGGAACCACACCAAACGGCTTTTACCGCGAAATGCGGCTGGCCAAGGCCAATAACCTGCTGCTGAACACAACGATGAGTGTTCGCGAAATTGGTCTTGCCTGCGGGTTTCCCAACGGTTTCTCGTCAGTCTACAAAAGCTTTTTCGGCGTAACCCCCTTTGTGCTGAGACGTGAAAAACGGCAAGTCAAACAACGTTGATTTTTGCAAATGGTCTGACGTTTTTCGTGCATTCTGTGTCGCTCTTCCGTGTCATTTTGGGTGGAAACTCATAAAGCGGAATCATGAGAATGGCTGATCTTCCAAACAAGGCCCGTGTTGTCATTATCGGTGGTGGTGTCATCGGATGTTCGGTGGCGTATCACCTGACCAAGAAAGGCTGGAAAGACGTTGTCCTGCTGGAGCGTAAGCAGCTGACCAGCGGCACGACCTGGCATGCGGCGGGTCTGATCGCCCAGCTGCGCGCAACGGCGAACATGACAAAGCTGGCGAAGTACAGCCAGGAACTCTATGGTTCGCTCGAAGAAGAAACCGGTGTGGCCACAGGCTTTAAACGCTGTGGATCAATCACTGTTGCGCTAACCGAAGAGCGCAAAGAAGAGATCTACCGTCAGGCGGCCATGGCGCGCGCTTTCGGCGTCGAGGTCGAAGAAATCGAGAATGAACGTGTTCAGGAGCTGTATCCCCACATCAACCTCGAAGGCGTGAAGGGTGCTGTTTACTTACCGCTGGACGGTCAGGGTGACCCGGCCAACATCGCCTTGGCATTGGCCAAGGGCGCCCGTCAGCGGGGCGGTATCGTCAAGGAACGCGTGAAGGTCACCGACATCGTCAAACAAGACCGCAAGGTGAGCGGTGTTGACTGGGTCGCAGATGACGGCAGCGCATCTGGTCATATCGAATGCGACATGGTGGTGAACTGTGCCGGTATGTGGGGGCATGAGGTCGGCAAGATGGCTGGCGTCAATGTTCCGTTGCACGCTTGCGAACACTTCTACATCGTTACCGAAAATATCGACGGTTTAACTCAGTTGCCGGTTCTGCGCGTTCCCGATGAATGCGCGTATTACAAAGAGGACGCAGGCAAAATCCTGTTGGGTGCATTTGAACCGAATGCCAAGCCCTGGGCGATGGACGGTATTCCTGACACCTTTGAATTCGACCAGCTGCCCGAGGATTTCGACCATTTCGAACCGATTCTCGAAGCCGCGTGTGAACGTATGCCGATGCTGGCCGAGGCCGGTATCCATACCTTCTTCAACGGGCCCGAATCGTTTACCCCTGATGACGCCTATCATCTGGGTCTGGCACCCGAGATGGACAACGTCTGGGTCGCAGCGGGCTTCAACTCGATCGGCATCCAGTCCGCCGGTGGCGCTGGCATGGCGCTGGCCGAATGGATGGACAGCGGTGAAAAGCCTTTCGATCTGGGCGACGTGGACATCAGCCGGATGCAGCCGTTCCAGGGCAATAAGCAGTACCTTTTCGAGCGCTCGAAAGAGACGTTAGGCTTGCTCTACGCCGACCATTATCCCTATCGCCAAAAGGCCACCGCACGTGGCGTGCGCCGGACGCCGTTCCACCATCACCTGCTGGAACAGGGCGCGGTCATGGGCGAGTTGGCGGGTTGGGAACGTGCCAACTGGTTCGCGAACGAGGGGCAGGAGCGCGAGTACCAGTACAGCTGGAAACGCCAGAACTGGTTCGAGAACTCGGCTGCCGAGCATAAAGCCGTGCGCGAGAATGTCGGCATGTATGACATGTCGTCCTTTGGCAAAATCCGCGTTGACGGCCCGGATGCCGAAGCATTCATGAACTACATCGGTGGCGGCGATTACTCGGTCCCGAATGGCAAGATCGTCTATACTCAGTTCCTTAACCGCGCAGGCGGGATTGAGGCGGACGTGACCGTTACCCGCCTGACCGAGACCGCTTATCTGGTGGTGACCCCGGCAGCGACCCGCTTGGCTGACCAGACCTGGATGCAGCGCCATGCGGGCAACTTCAACGTCGTTGTCACCGATGTTACTGCGGGTGAGGGCGTTCTGGCCATTATGGGTCCAAATGCGCGTACGCTGCTTGAAAAGGTCTCGCCCAACGATTTCACCAACGCGACCAACCCGTTTGGCACCGCGCAGGATATCGAGATCGGCATGGGTCTGGCTCGAGCCCACCGTGTGACCTATGTCGGTGAGCTTGGTTGGGAAATCTATGTCTCGTCCGACATGGCGGGACATGTGTTCGAAACCCTGCACGAGGCCGGACAGGACATGGGGCTAAAACTATGCGGCATGCATATGATGGACAGCGCCCGGATAGAAAAAGGCTTCCGCCACTTCGGCCACGACATCACTTGCGAGGACCACGTCGTCGATGCCGGTCTTGGTTTTGCGGTCAAGGTCGATAAGGGCAGCGATTTCATCGGGCGCGAAGCGGTGATTACGCGTAAGGAAAGCGGACCGCATAACCGCTTGGTTCAGTTCAAGCTGACCGATCCGGAACCGCTGCTGTTCCACAATGAGCCGATCATTCGGGATGGCGAGTATGTGGGATACCTCTCCTCGGGCAACTATGGCCACACGCTGGGCGGTGCGATCGGTCTGGGTTATGTGCCCTGCGAAGGCGAAAAAGCGGCTGACGTTTTGGCTTCGACCTACGAGATCGATGTCTGCGGTGTGAAGGTGAAAGCCGAGGCATCACTCAAGCCGATGTACGATCCAAAATCCGAGCGCGTTAAAGTTTAGCGCCAAGGTTCGACACACGGGGCGCTGCGGCGCCCCGTTTTCTTGGTACATATCAATTTTCTTGATGCGACCGTTCACGGTTTTCGCAGTTTCCAAACCCTCCGGAACAGCCGTATAGACAAACGGTATCACCCGGAGATCCATGATGGCGGACGTCGCAACATCACCCCACAATGAGGACACGCCAAAAGGATTGGCTCTGGCGGTGACCGCCTACGTTCTATGGGGTTTCCTGCCGCTGTACATGAAAGCTCTGGCGCATATCGGGCCGGTCGAGATCGTGGCGCATCGGATTGTATGGTCGGTGCCTGTGGCCGGGCTGTTGCTGGTGGCGCTAGGGCGAACCGGGGATTTGAAGGCTGCCTTACAAAACCCGAAGATGCTGGGCATGGCCTGTCTAACAGCGGCTTTGATCTCGGTGAATTGGGCCATTTACGTCTGGGCGATTGCCAGCGGTAACGCATTGGACGCAGCGTTGGGCTATTACATCAACCCGCTGTTCAGCATTGCGCTAGGGGCGATCCTGTTACGTGAGCCTTTGAATCGTACGCAATTGGCGGCAGTGGGGTTAGCTGCTTTGGGTGTGCTGGTATTGATCGTCGAAGCGGGTCGGCTGCCGTGGGCCGCGCTGGCCCTGACGGTCAGTTGGGGGTTTTATGCTTTCTTCAAACGCTCGCTGCCCATCGGCCCCAATCAGGGCTTTCTGCTAGAGGTTCTGATCCTGCTGATCCCAGCCTTGGTCTACATCACCTGGTTGGGGGCAAAAGGAACCGGCCACTTTGGCGCAGCCGCTGGGGACACCATGCTGCTGGCCTGTGCCGGCATTGTCACCGCTGTTCCGCTGCTGGTCTATGCCAACGGGGCCAAATTGGTGCGGTTGTCCACAATGGGAATCCTGCAGTATATCGCGCCGACGATGATCTTTATCACTGCGATTACCGTGTTCGGGGAACAGATCGATCGGGGCCGGATGATCGCCTTCCCACTGATCTGGGCGGCTTTGGTGGTCTATACGATCCCGATGATTCGTCAGATGCGGGGTCAGCGCTGATGCAATAAGTCGGCCGCGGCCTCTGCCCACAAGCGATAGGCTTTGGGGCTTGGGTGATATCCGTCCGGAGCAGCCAGCGCCGGGTCATCCGGAAACTCCAATGACAGGTGCCGGGCTTGCGGGAATGTCGCAGCGGCCTTTTGCAAACCCCGATCCAGCCGGGCCGCCTGTCGCCCCAGTGCCCAGGCCAGCGGTTGGGGCAGGGCCGGAAAACGGTTCATTTGTGGCACGGCGGTAACCACGACACGTCGAACACCCAGATTGCTCGTCAGATGATCCAGAAGCTGGGTCTGCAAACCCGTGAACTTTTGCCGGGATACTCCACGCGTGACGTCGTTTACACCCAAGGCAGTCACGGCGGCGTCATAGCTGCCTTCAAGGCGGTTCAATCGTTCCAGCGTATCCTGTGTTGTGTGACCCGTCGTCGCTTCCAGCCGCCACTCCACGCTGTAATGGCGGGCCAACCGCGCCACGAGAAACCCCGATAGTGCCTGTTGCTGTCGCCCAGCCCCCACACCCGCGGCCGAGCTGTCACCAGCGATGAGCAGCCGCAATCGGGGGCCGCGCCCTTCGCGCCCTTGGCGCGGGCCGGACGGTTCGGGCAGCAGCTGAGCGTTACGACGCACGGAAATCGCCTGTGCTGCCAGAACCGGCAACAGCGGGACGCGCAATATCTGATCGGCGGCAATCGGGGCAGTCATGGTTAGCTGAGCGCGTTTTTGTATTCGAGGAAGCGGGCGTCCGTCATAACCCGAGCCATCATCGCCTCGCGCAGGGCACCGATGGTCTTGTAAGGGCGCATGACGACCTCGAATTCCTGTATCAAACCCTCATCGTTCAACGTGATCAGATCGACGCCGACCGCGTCCAGATCCCCGACCTTGCATTGAAACTCCAGCGCCCAATCCTTGCCTTCACCCATAATCCGGCGATAGCGGAAGTCGGAAAACACCTGTCCCACGTGACCCAGAACAGCCGCCACCGGTTCGCGTCCGGTCCAGGTGCTGTAGTAAGTTGGCGGGGAAAACCGTACGTCTTCGGCCAGCAATTCGTGGATCAGGGTTTCATCGCCCTTGGCGACAACGTCTTGCATGCGCGCGATTGTGGGGTGCATGGGTTCTCCTCCGCTTTGGGTCTGAGAGTTGCTGAACCGTTTCGTTCAGGCAAGCCCGACGTTGCGGGAACCTACGCGGTGCGTTAGGCAGGCGCGCATGAGCGAGACCTATGATCCCCCGAATACGCCGTTGGATGTGCTGCATGAGGATGCACAGCTGATCGTGGTGAATAAGCCCTCGGGGTTGTTGTCTGTGCCGGGGCGTGGCGCGCATCTGGCCGATTGCCTGTTGACCCGCGTGCAGGCGGCATTTCCGCAAGCTTTGCTGGTGCATCGGTTGGATCGGGATACGTCGGGTGTCATGGTGTTTGCCCAGTCACCGCACGCACAGCGGCATCTGAGCATGCAGTTTGAAAAACGCCAGACCCGCAAGACCTATGTTGCGCGTGTTTGGGGGCGCATCGAGCAAAAGTCCGGAACCGTCGATCTGCCGTTGATCGTGGATTGGCCCAACCGCCCTCGCCAGATGGTCTGTCACGAGACTGGCAAACCCGCCGTCACTGATTGGCGGTTTGTAAAACACGAGGGTGAGACGACGCGCGTCCGATTGTTCCCCAAAACAGGTAGGTCTCATCAGCTACGCGTTCATATGCAAGCGCTGGGCCACCCGATTCTGGGCGATCCGTTCTACGCCGACGGACCTGCGCTCGAATTCCCGCGTCTGATGCTGCATTCTGAGGAACTGCGCCTAAAAAGCCCCGAGGGCGGAGTTTCAATGAAATTCCGCGCCCCGGCTGATTTCTGACCTCAGGCCGTGCTTGTCCACAGCATCTTGAGGTTGCCCAGCGAGAACCGCTTGGTCCGTTTGCGCGGTGCGCAGGGCTGACGGGCAGCCATAATTTCACGTTCGATCTCGAACGCGCGCAAGGTGTGATCCTGTGCCCAGCGGTCCAGTTTCAATGTCATCATCACGTGATTGTCGAGGTATGGCATGGTCGACCTCCTTTGGTTTGTTTCCCAAAGATCGCAGATCACTCCTGACACCACCCTGTCAGTGGGGTGTGCTAGGATGTCAGCAGACCGCCCGGAGAACCTTATGCGCCGCTCGACCCGCCTTTTTGAAATCATCCAGATCCTGCGTTCGGCCGAAATGCCTGTGACGGCGGAGGCACTGGCAGAAAAGCTCGAAGTGTCAGCGCGTACCGTCTATCGCGATATCGCCGCTTTGCAGGCACAGCGAACCCCGATCGAGGGTGAAGCCGGCGTGGGATACTTGATGCGGCGGGGATATGACCTGCCCCCCTTGAATTTTGACGCTGAAGAGGTCGAGGCGCTGTGGGTCGGGTTGTCGATGCTGGCGCGCACCGGTGATAGCACCCTGCAACAAGCTGCGGACCGTGTTTGCCGCAAGATCGACGCTTTGCGCGCGCCTGCGGATTGGCTGCAGGTCGCCCCATGGGGGGCGCCAATGGACGATCCGGCCAAGGGGTGCGTACCCGTCGTGAACTATCGCGAGGCCATCCGCTCTGAACGCAAAATTCGCATCACTTATGTGAATGCCGAAGGTGAGCGAACCGAGCGGGTCGTCAGGCCCGTCGCCCTGATCTACCACATCGAATGCACGATGCTCGCCGCGTGGTGCGAGATGAGGAATGGGTTTCGCCATTTTCGCACGGATCGCATTTGGGCCTGCGAGGTGACAGACGATCATTTCTGCGGACAAGGAGAGCCCCTGCGGGCGATCTGGCAGGATCAAAACCAATGGGATCCTGCCGAACGGCGGTAATTTGCCGACTTCACCCGATTGTTGCTTGAGCCTATGTTGAGGTGACGCGATATACTGCGCCAAACAAAGCGGGTCCGGTGAACGGACCCCAGAGCAGAAGGTGAATTCATGACGATTTCCAAGAGTGTTCTTGCCGCCGGGCTGTGTTCGGCCCTGTTTTTGGGGGCCTGTATGGACCCCGGTACGCTGAACTTGCCCTCAGACCCGAACCAGAACACCAAGCAGGGTGCAATCCTTGGCGGTCTGATTGGTGCGGGTGTTGGCGCTATTGCCAATGGATCTGATCCACTTTTGGGTGCCGTGGCCGGCGGAGCAATCGGTGCAGCAGGAGGCGGCCTGATAGGCAACCAACTGGATAGGCAAGCCGCAGAACTGCGTCAGCAACTGGCCAATCAAGGCATCATCGTTACCAACGCGGGCGACCGCCTGATTGTGACCGTACCGAATGACATCACCTTTGACACCGACAGCGCGACCGTGCGCCCCGCACTGCGGGCCGATCTGGTCCGGGTGGGGCAGAATCTGGTAAACTATCCCAACTCGAACGTGCAGGTCATCGGCAATACCGACAGTGATGGCGATGCTGCGTATAATCAGGGCCTGTCCGAACGCCGTGCGCGGTCTGTCGCGGATATTCTTCAGGCAAATGGCGTAAGCGGTGCACGCATCTCAACCATCGGTCAGGGTGAAAACCGCCCCATTGCGTCAAACCTGACGCCCGAGGGGAAGGCGCAGAACCGCCGGGTTGATATCGAGATTATCCCTAACGGAAACACTTAACGACATGGTCACTTTCGGGTGCCCATTTTTCGCACATTGACTGCGCGTCATCCGGTCTTTGGTGCGCGCGAAAGTTACGCTAGCTATTGGGAAACACCTGAACCGGAGTTTCCCAATGTCTGACCCGATCCTTCTGAGCCTGTCCGGCTCATTGCGCCAAAGCGCGACCAACCGCAAATTGCTGCGCGAAGCGGCCCGGCTGTTCGAGCCGGGGACACATATCGAAGCCGATCTGAACCTGCCGCTTTACGATGGTGATCTTGAGGATGGCGAGGGCATTCCTGCCGCAGTGCAAACCTTGTCCGATCAGATCGCGCAGGCTGATGCAGTGATCATTTCGACCCCGGAATACAACAAAGGCCCGTCGGGAGTTCTGAAAAACGCTTTGGACTGGGTCAGTCGAACCGACGGTCGCCCATGGGCCGACAAACCGGTTGCCGTGATGTCCGCCGCCGCAGGGCGTGCGGGTGGTGAGCGGGCGCAGATGGTTCTGCGCGGCTATATGGTTCCCTTCCAACCGCGCATCCTGCAGGGGCCAGAGATTCATCTCGCCAGCAGTTCGAACGAGTTTGACGAGCACGGCAAATTGCTGAGCGACCGTTACGAAAGTTCTCTGCGGACACTCATGCAGAAACTGCGTGCTGAGGCTGGGTTCTAAGATCGAGAGGCTGCTTGCCGGGTCTGGTCGGTCTGCATAGTCTGCCGCCATGACTGACGAAATACAGACCGATGTGATGGACCCGGCCCGCGCCTCTGCGCTATTGGTAGCGCTTGGATCCAACGACAGGGTCGCAGCAGGCGATCAACTGCCGCTGTTCTTTCACCAGCTGTATTTTTGGTCGCCTCAGCCGCCTGCCAATTTGGGGCGGGACGGGCATCCAAAGGTTGGGGACGGTCTGATTCCCGATATGGGCTTGCAACGTCGGATGTGGGCCGGGGGACGGTTGCAGTTTCACGCGCCGCTGGTCGCGGGCTCAAAAGCCGTGCGCCGGTCTGTTCTTGAAAGTGAGGCGGCAAAAAACGGACGGACGGGACCGCTGGGGTTTGTTACACTGCGACACGAGATTTCTCAGGACGGTCAATTGTGTCTGAGCGAATGGCAGGATCTGGTTTATCGACCAGACCCTTCGAGTTCCGACATAAAGCCCAAGCCACCTATGGCCCGTACCGATGAAACCGACAGGCGAGACGTCACCTTCGACAGCACATTGCTGTTTCGATACTCGGCGCTGACCTTCAATGGGCACCGTATCCATTACGATCTGGACTACGCGCGGGATGTCGAAGGGTATGACGGTCTGGTCGTTCATGGCCCGCTGCTGGCACAACTATTGATGCTGTTTGCTGAGGATCTGGCAGGTCCATTGGCTCAGTTCTCCTTTCGCGCGTCATCGCCGCTGATGCACTTTGAGACGGCAACCTTGTGCCGGTATGGCCAGGCGATGTGGGTGCGCGGACCCGATGGGCGGCAATGCATGTCCGCCGAGTTTGTCCCGCGATCAGAGTGATGCTTCGGGTCTGAAGTCACCCGGGATCGCATCCCGGTCCTCAAGAACCAGATCCGCCATGACCTCGGCCACTTTCGGGGCCATGCCAAAGCCGATTTTGAAGCCACCATTGGCGATGAACTGCCCTTCGTACAGCGGGTGCGCGCCCAGCATTGGTGCGCGGCTTTTGCTGCGCGGCCGTACACCCGCCCATCGTTCGATGACCTCTGCGCCATGCAGGACGGGAACGGCCCGCATCGCCCGGTCCAGAACGTCATCCAGAGCTGCATCCGTGCTGGTCGGGTCGTCATAGCCACGCTCCGAGGTCGAACCGATTGCCAACGTCCCGTCCGCATGCGGTATGAAGTGGATTGTGTCCGCAAACAGTTGTGGAACCTCTCCCGCATCAAACCGCAGAAGTGCGGCTTGACCCTTGACGCCGTTGCCAACGGTTTTGCCAAAAGCCTCGCTCAGTTCCTGCAGTCCGGCAAGCCCGGTGGCATGGACAACCTGTCCGCGATCTGGTGCGTCGGCTACGACCTCGACGCCAATCACAGCCAATGCCGCAACCAAGGCCGCACAGGCCCGGCGCGGATGCATGCGAGCGCTCAGCGTATCATGGATGACAAAACCGGTAGGACTGGGCGGACACCATGTACCGACCGCGGCTGTTTCGACGACCCACCATTCAGCGCGACCCTGCCACAGTTCCGCTGCTGTGATGGCGCGGGCATGGGCAAGTTCCAGCGTTCGGGTGTCGATGATAGGTTGCAACCGTCCCAGCCGCGCATATCCGGGTGAGACGCCGCCTGTGGCCTCGACCTGTTTCCAGAATGGTTCGGCCATGATCAGGCTGTCGAACTGAAACGCCTTCTTGGCATTCCAGTTTTCAGGCACATGCGGTGCCAGTGCGCCAACCAGGCCACCGCTGGAACCAGCGCCGGGGCCAAAGGGATCGACGATCTGCACCTTTGCGCCGCGCCGGGCACAGATCCAGGCGATAGACAGGCCGAAAATCCCTGCACCGCGCACCGTCACATCGACCATTGCCATTCCCCTTTACCTTGTTCAGTGTCGCGCCGCTTAGCTACAGGATTCCCCGATGGCAGACCAGCGCGCCGAACTGACATGGACTGAGGATCAGATCCCGGTCTCGGATCGTTTCGACGATCCGTATTACTCGTTGCAGAACGGGCTGGAAGAGACGCGGCATGTGTTTCTGGCGGGTAATGAGCTGCCTGCGCGGTTCGCATCTGGTTTCCACATTGCTGAATTGGGCTTTGGCACCGGCTTGAACATGCTGACTGTCTGGTCAGAGTGGGAGAATTCCGGCCAGACGACGCCCCTGTCCTTTACCAGTTTTGAGGCCTATCCGATGGCACCCGTGGACATGTCCCGAGCGCTGGCAGCCTTTCCTGAACTTGCGCCTTGGTCTGACCGGTTCCTTGCGCAATGGGAGGGAGGCACATGTGATTTGGGCACCCTGCGGCTTGAGGTTGTTGAAGGCGATGCACGTCAAACCCTGCAAGAATGGGAAGGTGCCGCCGATGCGTGGTTCTTGGATGGGTTCTCTCCGGCTAAAAACCCCGAATTATGGGGCGCAGACCTGATGCAGCAGGTCGCCGACCACACGGCCACTGGTGGGACGGCGGCGACGTATACAGCCGCCGGGTTCGTGCGACGGGGGCTTGAGGATGCCGGTTTCATAGTTACACGCGCACCCGGTTATGGCCGCAAGCGCCACATGACCTGCGCTGTCAAATAATGACGCAACAGAACAATACGCGCGCCGGGATTGCGTTGATGATCGGGGCGACCATCGTCTTTGCACTGCAGGACGGTATCTCGCGCCATCTGGCAGGAACCTACAACACCTACATGGTAGTGATGATCCGGTATTGGTTCTTTGCGGCCTTTGTCATCGCTTTGGCCGCACGTGCGCCCGGCGGATTGAAACCCACCACCCAGACAAGCCAACTTAAGCTGCAAATATTTCGTGGCCTGCTGTTGGCGGCCGAGATCTGCGTCGCTGTGTTCAGTTTCACTGTTCTGGGCCTGATTGACGCGATGGCCGTATTCATCTGCTACCCGTTGTTGATCGCTGCTCTCAGCGGGCCGGTATTGGGCGAACAGTTCGGCTGGCGACGCTGGGCCGCAATCGGCGTTGGGTGCATCGGTGTTCTGATCATCCTGCAGCCCGGTGTAGGGGTCTTTAACCCTTGGGCCATTGTACCGCTGATCTCGGCTTTCATGTTTGCAGTCTATGGTTTGCTGACCCGTTACGTATCCCGCCGGGACAATTCCGCCACCAGCTTTTTCTGGACAGGCGTCAGCGGTGCCGTCGCCATGACGCTCGTGGGAATGTGGTTCTGGGAGCCGATGGCCCAGACGGACTGGGCCTGGATGGCGCTGCTATGCGTGAGCGGCGTTCTGGGGCATTGGTTGCTGATCAAATGCTATGAGATGGCCGAGGCCAGCGCGGTGCAGCCCTTCGCCTATTTCCACCTGGTCTGGAGCGCGATCCTGGGAATCTCGGTCTTTGGTGAAACGCTGCGCCCCGAAGTGGTCATAGGCGCAGCGCTGGTTGTCGCCGCCGGGCTGTTCACCCTATGGCGCGAAAGACGCCAGCGTTGACCCGACCAGTTCCTGCGAGAACGGGATCGGCAAGGCAGGTTGGCCAAGACGGGCGCGATAGACCGGCAGGCTTTCCGACACACGCATCACGTAGTTGCGGGTCTCGCTGAACGGGATCGTCTCAATCCAGTCGACCACGTCGATCTCACCTGCGCGCGGGTCGCCATAGCGATCCATCCACGACATCGGTCGACGTGGACCTGCGTTGTATCCTGCAGCCATCATCACAACGTTTCCGTTGAAATCAGCGGCCAGACCGGACAGGTAATTGGCACCCAGCTTGGCGTTGTATTGCCAGTCCGAAGTCAGCTTGATCGTCTTGTGGCCGCTTAGGATACCCAATTCCTTGGCAACAAGCTTTGCCGTGGCCGGCATGACCTGCATCAGCCCGCGCGCGCCGGCTCCACTGATCACAACGGGGTCAAACTCACTTTCCCGACGGGCAATGGCCAGCGTCATTTCCTTAGCCATGGGCAAACCCATGTCGGCCACCGGATGCACCGGGTAATAGGCGGCTGGCAAAACCAGGCCGACTGTTGCAGCGCGTTTGGCGATCATCACGGCCAGATGCGGCTGCTTTAACTCGATCACCAAATCGCCCAACTGATTGGCCTGAACCGGGTCCAACCCTTCAACCAGATGGGTCAGGAACCGTTCAGACAGGGTGTCTTCGTCAGCCTTCAGCAGCAGTAGCCCGGCTTCCAGTACGCTTGAATTGGAGAACTCAGCTTGTTTCCAATGGGGTGCCCTGCGTGGGTTGGCCAACTCACTATCGAAAGGACGCCCGATCTGCTCTGCCGCCAGCAAGCCGTAGAAAGAGGATTGATAATCTGCACCCATCGCATAAGCGTCATAGGCGTTTTCGGCGTCACCATGGGCCGCATAGGCACGACCCAACCAATACCCGGCGCGTCCTTTCGAGATCGGCGATTTCACCGCGTCCGAGAAGTTCTGGAAATGCCGGATCGCGGTCGCAGGATCATTCAGCTTCCGCAAGGCCAGAAACCCGGAAAGCCACTCCAGATCGGCATAGCCATAGCCCATTTCAGGAGTCATGTGGTGATTGGCTGCAATCTGATAAGCGCGATTCTGGTCCCCATTTCGCATCTCAAGCCGGGCCAACCGGCGGCGGCCTTCGGCCCATTTGTCAGGCTCCCCCAACGCATCAGGACCGGAAGAACGCGCCAGCATCAAGTCTATCGCGCTGTCGTCCAACTCTTTCCTGTCGCGCCAAACAAACCTGTCAAAAGCCAGTCCCGGAGAATCGATCAGCGATTTCGGAACTGCCGCCACCTTGGTGTCTACACCGGGTTGCCGTTTCTGAAGACCGATCCGCGCCTCAGCCAGTTTGCGCTGATCAGCGCCGACCAGCGGCAGCATCTGACCTGCGCTGACAAGATGATTGTCCCATAGCATCCGGTCCAGGCGTGCGGCGTGATGGGGTTTCAGCAGCTTGCCAAAGTTCTCAAGATAGTCCTTCTGCAGACCAGACCCCATGGGCATGGTCCGCCATGCCGCGACGATATCGGCCTCGGCATCTCCCTGACGACCCTTTGCCTTCAATGCGACTGCATAGTTCAACGCACCCTCTGCGGTTTGCGGTGGCTGTTCGGCATAGAATCTAAGAACGCGGTCCGGATCGGCGCCAGTAAAGGCGGGCTCACTTTTACGCCGCAACCAAGCCAGACCAGGCCAGTCTGGACGACGATCCAAAAACACCAGAACGTCACCCGAACTGCCAAACCCTTCGCGAAGCCAATGCCAGACGATGATGTCACGAGACACTGAGCCCCGCGCACCAGAAACACGCAGGGCTTCATTCCAGTCCCCCTTGCGCATTTCATTCATACCGGCCCGCAGATCACCTGCGGCGTCGGCCCGCACTTGTGTGCCCGAAATCAGAATTACGACCGTCAAAAACGCCAGAAAGCGTGTCATCCCTTGCATTTCCCAACCAACCAAGGATACAGCCATTCAGGATAAAGCTTGCGCCGTCGGGTTCAACTCAAGAAAGACAGATTTCTGGCAAACCGAGGCGTAAAAATTACAAACTGCACCTAAGGAGCGTGTCATGTTCAAAGGCTCTATGCCAGCCCTCGTCACACCGTTTAGCAACGGCGAGTTGGACCTGAAGACGCTCAAACACTTGGTGGAATGGCAGATTCAGGAAGGCTCCACCGGACTGGTTCCCGTTGGCACCACCGGCGAAAGCCCCACCTTGAGCCACGAAGAACATGAAACTGTTGTGGATGCGGTTGTAAGGGCTTCAGCTGGCCGTGTTCCCGTGATCGCAGGTGCTGGGTCAAACAACACTGTTGAGGCCATCCGGTTTGTGCGATTCGCGCAGAAAGTGGGTGCGGATGCAGCTCTGGTCGTGACGCCTTATTACAACAAGCCCACGCAAAAGGGTCTGCTGATGCATTTTCGCGCGCTGCATGATTGCGCGGATATTCCGATCATTATCTACAACATTCCCGGCCGTTCGATCATCGACATGACCCCTGAAACCATGGGTGAGTTGGCGAAACTGCCGCGCATCGTCGGTGTAAAGGACGCGACCGGCGATCTGGCACGTGTCAGCCAGCAGCGTGCCTCCTGCGGCCCGGACTTCTGTCAGTTGTCTGGCGAGGACGCGACTGCGCTAGGGTTCAACGCGCATGGCGGTGTGGGCTGTATTTCGGTCACCGCGAACGTCGCGCCCAAACTATGTGCCGAATTCCAGCAGGCGACGCTGAACGGCGATTATGCCAAGGCACTGGAGTTTCAGGATCGACTGATGCCCCTGCACGAAGCGATCTTTATCGAGCCCGGCCTCGTCGGTGCCAAATACGCGCTCAGCAAATTGGGTCTGTGCAGCGAAGAAGTCCGCTCGCCCCTGTCCGGGCTGGAAAACAGCACCAAATCCGCGATAGACGCGGCGCTTCAGCACGCAGGTCTCATCTAGAAAGAATTCAAAAGAGAAAAAAGGCGGCCTCGAACTTCGAGCGCCGCCTTTTTTTGTTCCGGATCCAGGCTTCATCTGGACCAAAATATCCTGGGGGAGTCGCGGCTTGTCGCGACGGGGGGCAGAGCCCCTATCGTTTTCCGTAATACAGTCCGACGACATGCTCGGCCTGTGCGAAGAACAACCAGCGTGACGTCGCTACACCGGCCAGATGGGAGAGCACTGCCAGCAGCGCGAAGAAATGGCCGAATGGCAACAGCAGCAGGACAACCGGTAGGACAAACGCCAACACAAACGAGATGATGCGCAGCTTTTCGGCATGTTTGCGGCCAACGACGTGAACGAATTCACGCAGCAAATAGTTGGTGCCGGTATGAGGAGGCTCAAATGCACGCACGGTGCCGCGATCGCCCAATCCTGTTGCGGTGCCCAGATTTGTGCCGGACTCCTCCAGAGCTTTGTCGCCCTTTTTCCAGTACAGGATCTGCACCAAAGCAGCGATCAGCAATAGCGGCAGCGCAACACGTGCCTGTCCGGCCAGCAGGGCACCGCCTGCCAGGCTGAAGCTGAGGAACATGGCCGGAGTCAGGTTCATATTCCAGCGGGGAATGGTTTTGAGCTGCGTGTAGATCATCGACGTGGTGAATACGGTCAGTAGCGAAAACAGCGCACCGATCCAGCCAAGAAGGCTCCAGCGCTGGCCTAGGAAGATCACGCCAATCGCATAAAGCCCCATGACGATCAGAGCGATGACCGCGCACCAGCCTTCGCGGCTGAGCCAGCTGGTCTTCCATTGCGTAAACGCTTTCCAGGCCCGCTCGGGGTGGCCAAGGTGAAAGGTGGACGCCATCAAGCCGCCAACGGACAGGGCGTAGGCGATGGCGAAAAAGACAAAAGCGACCCAGCCAGTGACGTCAGGCAGACCAAGCCCCAGAAAGAGCAACAGTCCAAAGCCAAGGCCCGACAGTGTCGTGAAGATGATAACGGAAGGTGCTGGATGCATCAGAGCTTCTCCAAAGTCTTGTCGAGCCAGCCAAGGAACCCTTTGGGTTCTTCAGCGACCGGGGCCAGCAGCGGGGCCAGGATGTCGATCTGATCTTCGACATTATCCTTGGGCCGGGGCGGCAGGTATTTGTTGACGGGCTTGGTGCCCATTTCCGGCATCAGGTCCATGCCACCGCGTTCGGCGACCAGTTTGCTGACATCGCTGTCCGTATCGCCCAGATCACCGAAGTGGCGCGCGCCTGCGGGGCAGGTGCGTACGCAGGATGGGACTCGGTCCACTTCCGGCAGGTTCTCGTTATAGATCCGGTCAACGCAGAGGGTGCATTTCTTCATCACACCTTCGGCTTGATCCAGTTCACGTGCGCCGTAGGGGCAGGACCAAGCGCACAGGCCGCAACCGATGCAGTCGCTTTCATTGACTAAAACGATGCCATCCTCGACCCGCTTGTAGCTGGCCCCTGTGGGGCAAACGGTGACGCAAGGTGCGTCCTCGCAGTGCAGGCAGGATTTGGGGAAGTGGATCAGCTGGGCATGACCTTCCGCAGGCTGCACCTCGTAAGAGTGCACCCGGTTCAGGAACGTGCCGGACGGGTTGGCGCCGTACGCGTCCTGATCGGATAGCGGCGCGCCGTAGTTTTCCGTGTTCCAGCCTTTGCATGAGATGACGCAGGCGTGGCAGCCAACGCAGGTGTCCAGGTCGATGACCAGACCCATCTTGCGGTCGGTGGATGTGGGGAGCTGGGTCATGACTACCTTGCCTCCGCTTTTGTGGTGATGGCGGGCTGGGGCGCTGCCCCAGACCCGGGGATATTTTTAGCCAGATGAAGCAGGGATCGGATCATTTGCCTACCTTCCACGCCAAATCTTTCGGTCCAGTTCCGACCGGAGATTCAATCGGTGGGAATTCCGGTTGGCTTTCCGCATCCGTTGGTGGGTCAGCTTTTTCGATCTTCACTTTCAGGTCGAACCATGCGGCCTGACCGGTGATCGGGTCAGAGTTCGCCCACCGCAGACCATCGCCCTTGGGCGGCAGCAGCTCGTGAATCAGGTGGTTCAGCAAGAAGCCCTTGGTGGCTTCTGGTGCGTCGTCCTGCAAAGCCCAGGCACCTTTGCGTTTGCCAATCGCGTTCCAGGTCCAGACGGTGTTTTCGTTCAGCGCCGCCATTTCCATGACCGGTACCGTGATTTCGCCATGCGGCGAGGTCACCTTGGCCCAATCACCGTCGCTCAGGCCATTCTCGCGCATCAGCTTGGTCGGAACATAAAGTGGGTTACGCCCGTGCAACTGGCGCAGCCATGCGTTCTGGGTTCCCCAGCTGTGATACATTGCCATGGGGCGCTGGGTCAGAGCGTTGACAGTGAAGCCTTCGTTGCCGGTCTGGTCGGTTTCGTACCAGATGGGCATCGGGTCCAATGTCTCTTTGATGCGTTCCCGTAGGTGTTCCGGGGGCTGACGTTCGCCATGGCCTTCGGCGGCAAGCTGGAACTTGCGCATCGGCTCGGAATAGAGCTGGAACAGGTATGGCTGTGGGCTGTCATAGATGCCCATGCCGACCGCCCAATCCTGATAAGCAGTGTTCCATGGTTTGTAGTAATCCGCGCCTTCGGGGATATGGGCCACGTAGAAGCCGCCGTTTTCGATATAGCGGTTCAGCTGGTCAGGGTTGACCTCGCCGCGGCCTTCCTTGTCGCCGTTTTCACCACGGAAACCGGCAAGCGGGCCGATGCCGGGCTTGCGCTCGTGGTTGACGATATAGTCGGCGTAATCTGTCCATTTGGCGCTGCCGTCTTCGTTGGTGAAGCCCGGCAGGCCCATGCGGTTGGCCAGTTCGACCAGCGCTGATTGGAAACCTTTGACATCCCGGTCGGGCTCAATCACCGGCCAGCGAATTGCGTCGGCTGCGGCATCCGCTTCGCAGATCGGGCGATCAAGCAGCGAGATACAGTCATGCCGTTCCAGATACGTGGTATCCGGCAGGATCAGGTCGGCATAGGCCACCATCTCCGACGAATAAGCGTCGGAATAGATGATATGCGGGATTACGTAATCGCCGTTTTCATCTTTGTCCGTCAGCATTTCCATGACACCTTTGGTGTTCATGGATGAGTTCCAGGACATGTTGGCCATGTACATGAACAGCGTGTCGATCTTGTAGGGATCGCCCGCATGTGCGTTCGAGATCACCATATGCATCAGCCCGTGGCTGGACATCGGGTTGTCCCACGTAAATGCCTTGTCGATCCGCGCCGGGCTGCCGTCTGCCTTCAGCGCCAGATCCTCTGGCCCTTGAACAAAGCCCAGATGCGGGCCGTCCAGCGGCGTGTTCGGGGTCACCTTGCAGTGCGGTCTCGGGTGCGCCTCGACCGGTTTGGGATAGGGCGGTTTGAAGCGGAAGCCGCCGGGGACTTCGACTGTGCCAAGGATGATCTGCAACACGTGCAGTGCGCGGCAGGTCTGGAAACCGTTGGCATGAGCCGAGACACCGCGCATCGAGTGCATTGCAACCGGGCGACCGATCATCTTGGTGTGTTTTTCGCCGCGGAAATCAGTCCATTCGCGCTCCAACTCGAACGCCTCGTCAAAGGCAACGCGGGCCAACTCGCCCGCGATGGCGCGGATACGGGTGGCGGGGATGCCACACTGCTCGGCGATGTTCTCGGGCGCGTATTCGTCGCTGAGGTAGCGTTCGGCCATCAGATGGAACACGGGCCGGTGGGTGACGCCATCCTTCTCAAAGGTCGCCGACAGGTCAGGGCGGACGCCCGGTTTGTCAAACGCCGTCAGTTCGCCCGTGTTGCGATCAACAACCAGCGGTTTGCCGTCCTCATCGCGCAGGAACAGACCCTTTGTGGGGCCTTCGGACGCGTCGACCAGAACCGGCGCGTTGGTGTAACGGCTGAGATAGTCCAGATCGATCTTGCCGGCCTTCATCAGCACGTGGATCATCGACAGGATGAACAACCCATCAGTACCAGGAGTGATCCCGACCCAATCGTCAGCAACCGCGTTATAGCCCGAGCGGATCGGGTTGACGCCGATCACCCGTGCGCCACGGGCTTTGATCTTGCCGATGCCCATCTTGATCGGGTTGCTGTCGTGGTCTTCGGCAACACCGAACAGCATGAACAGCTTGGTGTGATCCCAGTCAGGCTGGCCGAATTCCCAGAACGCACCGCCCATCGTGTAGATGCCGCCTGCGGCCATATTGACCGAGCAAAATCCACCATGGGCTGCATAGTTACAGGTGCCGAAATTCTGCGCCCAAAAGCTGGTAAAGCTCTGGCTCTGGTCCCGGCCTGTGAAAAACGCCAGTTTTTCGGGATTATCCTCGCGGATCGGCTTGAGCCAGCCAACGGCGACGTCCAACGCCTCGTCCCAGCTGATCTCTTCGAATTTGCCCGAACCACGGGGACCGACACGTTTCAGTGGCGCGCGCAGGCGGGACGGGGCATTGACCTGCATGATCCCTGCCGAACCCTTGGCGCACAAGACGCCCTTGTTAACCGGGTGATCGCGGTTGCCTTCGATATAGGCAACCTTGCCGTCCTTCATGTGTACGTTGATGCCGCAGCGGCAGGCGCACATGTAGCACGTTGTTTTTCTGACCTCGTCAGAGACCTTGGGAGAGGTATTTATGATTGGCTGGTTCATTTCTGGTCCCTGTGGCTTTTGATCCGATAATTCTCATGAGCAGAGATCAATCGGAACAGTATTTCGCTTTAGCCGGATTTACGAGGAGTCTGTCCGGGTTTTGGATGTTTCTGCTTGCACGGCCGTTACCGCGATCATGTGCAGAACGTCCTCGGCGGAGCATCCGCGTGAAAGGTCGTTGGCCGGTTTCGCCAGTCCCTGAAGGACCGGACCAATTGCTTCGGCACCCCCAATACGCTGCGCGATCTTGTAGCCAAGGTTGCCTGCGTCGAGGTTCGGGAACACAAAGACATTTGCCTCGCCGCGCAGGGGCGAATCCTTGGCTTTCTTTGCAGCCACCTCGGGGACGAATGCGGCGTCAAACTGCAGCTCGCCGTCGATCAACAGATCGGGGTCAGCCGATTTTGCAATCTGCGTGGCTTCGCTGACCTTCGTGACTTTCGGATGATTGGCGCTGCCGCCGGTGGAAAAGGACAGCATCGCAACGCGGGGTGTCTCATGCGTCAGCGCCTTGAAAGACGCGGCAGATGCCCGGGCGATTTCGGCCAATTCCTGTTCGTTCGGATCAACAACCAGGCCGCAATCGGCAAAGATGTGCGCTCCGCGGACCGTGTGGTGATCGCGGCAGTAGAGCATCAGGAAAAAGCTGGAAACCATGGCCGCGTCGGGGGCTTTGCCGATGATCTGCAAAGCGGCGCGCACTGTGGCCGACGTGGTCTCAACAGCTCCGCCGACAGTTCCGTCGGCATTACCGGTATGAACCAGCATCGCGGCATAGTTCAGGCGGCGTTTGATTTCGTCAGCGGCCTTTTCAGGCGTCATGCCCTTGTGCTTGCGCCGCTCGAAAAGCTCAGCTGCAAACGCTTCGGCAAGGGGAGAGTCCGATGGATCGTGGATTTCGATGCCGTCGACATCCTGACCAGCCTGTTCGGCCAGCAGGGCAGTTACTTTGGCTTTGTCACCAACCAGAATGATGCGCGCGACACCTTCCTTGCGGGCCTTCAAAGCACCTTCAACAACACGTGGATCATCGCCCTCAGCGAGGGCGATGATCTTGTCGGAGCTGCTAGCAGCTCCGAGAATTGTGCGTAGTGGCTTCACGCGATTATGCCCCGGCCGACGTATTCATGTCAGCCGCGTCGATACCGGCAACACGGACCGGCTTTTTCATGGCGTCGCGACGGAAGGGATCGCCCAGTTCCTGGTTGATCATGGCTTCGATCAGAGTGGTGATGCCATTTTTCTGGTCGATG
Organism: Ruegeria sp. CDSB029; assembly: GCF_059611125.1. Taxonomy (NCBI): domain Bacteria; kingdom Pseudomonadati; phylum Pseudomonadota; class Alphaproteobacteria; order Rhodobacterales; family Roseobacteraceae; genus Ruegeria; species Ruegeria sp. CDSB029. The sequence continues at coordinate 66,653 of NZ_JBXWOX010000009.1, read as the reverse complement.
ATCGCCTGGTTCAGGGCCGCGGTCAGCTCGTCCTGAGTGCGTGCAACGACGCCTTTCAGACCACATGCGGTTGCGATACCGGCATAAGAGACCTGTTGGTCCAGTTCGGTGCCAACGAAGTTGTCGTCGAACCACAGGGTCGAGTTACGCTTTTCAGCGCCCCACTGGTAGTTGCGGAAAACGATCTGGGTCACGGCGGGCCATTCTTCGCGGCCAATCGCGGTCAGTTCGTTCACAGCGATACCAAATGCGCCGTCACCCGAGAAACCGACAACCGGAACGTCCGGGCAACCAATTTTCGCGCCAACAACGGCAGGCAGGCCGTAACCACAGGGGCCAAACAGACCAGGTGCCAGGTACTTGCGGCCTTCTTCGAAGGACGGGTACGCGTTACCGATGGCGCAGTTGTTGCCGATATCGGACGAGATGATTGCCTCGGTCGGCAGCGCCGCTTGAATTGCGCGCCATGCCATGCGGGGGCTCATCCAGTCTGGCTTAGCGGCACGTGCACGCTCGTTCCAGGTGGTGCCCGGATCGTCGTTCTCGTGGGTCAGCGAGCTCAGTTCTTGCGCCCAAGCCGATTTGGTTGTGGCGATCAGGTTCTTGCGGTCTTCGCGACCTGCTTCACCGGCGTTGTCGCCCAGACGTTCCAGCAGACCTTCGGCCACTTTCTTGGCGTCGCCGACGATGCCAACGGTCACGTCTTTGGTCAGGCCGATACGATCAGGGTTCAGGTCAACCTGAATGATCTTGGCATCGGTCGGCCAGTAGTTGATGCCGTAACCAGGCAAGGTCGAGAACGGGTTCAGACGAGTGCCCAGAGCCAGAACAACGTCCGCTTTGGCGATCAGCTCCATACCGGCTTTCGAGCCGTTATAGCCCAGCGGACCGGCAAACAGCGGGTGCGAGCCGGGGAAGGCGTCGTTGTGCTGATAGCCAACGCAGACCGGTGCGGTCAGACGTTCGGCCAATTCGGCTGACGCAGGGATCGCGCCGGACAGAACAACACCAGCACCGTTCAGGATGACCGGGAATTTGGCGTCGGACAACAGGGCTGCCGCTTCGTCCAGCGCTTCGTCGCCGCCAGCAGTTGCGGCAAATTCGACGATCTTAGGCAGTTCGATGTCGATAACCTGGGTCCACATATCACGCGGGATGTTCATCTGAGCAGGGGCCGAAGCACGCTTGGCTTGCAGGATGACGCGGTTCAGAACTTCGGCGACACGGCTGGGGTCACGCAGTTCTTCCTGGTAGGCAACACAGTCCGCAAACATGCGCATCTGTTCCATTTCCTGAAAGCCACCCTGGCCGATGGTCTTGTTGGCTGCCTGCGGAGTGATCAGCAGAACCGGGGTGTGGTTCCAGTATGCGGTTTTAACGGCAGTCACAAAGTTGGTGATGCCGGGGCCGTTCTGCGCGATCATCATCGACATCTTGCCGGTGGCACGGGTGTAGCCGTCCGCCATCATGCCGCCCGAACCTTCGTGGGCGCAGTCCCAGAAATTGATGCCTGCAGCCGGGAAGATATCCGAGATCGGCATCATCGCCGAGCCGATGATACCGAACGCATGTTCGATACCGTGCATTTGCAGAACCTTAACAAAGGCCTCTTCAGTGGTCATTTTCATCTGAGTGTTCTCCGCACAATTGAAGAAAGGTTCGGGCACAGCACCCGCCTTTGATACGGTTTTGGCGCAAGGGGCGAAGCGGCGTTAGGGCCAGAACGTTAGGCGGGATATGTCCAGAGTCGTGCTAGGCGGATCGGATGGCATCCGCGATCAGTTTCACCCCCGGCCCGATGCGGTCCCGGCCAATGGACGAGTATCCAAGGCGATAGAAGTTGTGCGGTCGGTGCAACCCATTGAAGAACGGGGCGCCTGGTTCGATATGGACGCCCTGGCTCTGCAGCTTTTGGGCAAGTTTGGTCGTGTCCACACGCTCGGGGGCCGACATCCAAAGAGACGAGCCGCCCATGATTCCGCGTCCGGCAGCGGTAAGCCCGTACTGTTCGACTGCAGCATCCAACGCCTCGCGGCGCCGGGCCAGAGTCTTGGACATACGCCGAATCTGAGCATCGTAATGGCCCAGGGACAGGAAATAGGCCGCAGTGCGCTGGATATGGCCCGGCGGGTGGCGCAGCACCAAAGAACGCAAGGCTCGTGCCTCGCGGATAAAGGGCTCGGACCCGACAATGTAGCCTAGCCGCAATCCGGGAAACAGCGACTTTGAGAAGCTGCCCACATAGATCACCCGTCCGTCGCGATCCATTGACTTGAGGGCCGGGGACGGGGATCCCAGAAAGGCCATTTCAAACTCGTAATCGTCCTCGACCACCATGGCGTCCAGTTCGCGGGCGCGTTTCAGCAGCTCGTAGCGGCGTTCAACGGGCATGGTTGCCGTTGTCGGGCTTTGATGGCTGGGGGTGGTGAAAACTACGTCTGTTTCGTCAGGTAGCGCATCCGGGGTCAGGCCGTCGCTGTCGACGGCCAGTGGCGACACCTTGCAATCGGAGTGATTCAACAGATCCCGCAGCGCATAGTAACAGGGGTCTTCAATCACCGCTGTGCGGTTGTGGTTCAACAGGATGCGTGAGGCCAGCCACAGTGCGTTTTGCGCGCCCATAGTGATCAAGATCTCTTCGGGACGGGCGGCGATTCCACGGCGCGGCAACGTGTGACGGGCGATAAATTCAATCAACAGCGGATCATCCTGATCCATGTAGTCCCCGGTCAGGGATGCAAAATCCTTGTGACCCAGTGCACGGACCGCGCAGAGACGCCAATTGGCGTGGTCGAATAATTTCCGATCTGCCTGACCATAGATGAAAGGGTATTTGTAATCGCGCCAATTACTGGGCTTGGGCAGCACGTCCCCGTCCGAGAACCTGCGTGCGAGTGCCGTGTCCCAGTCGACATTTTCATCGCGTTTTTGCACAGGCGAATACTTGGGTGGCACGGGCGCGTTTTGCGAGACGAAATACCCCGACCGGCCTTTGGCAGTCAGGTAGTCATTGGCCAGAAGTTCCGTATACGCCAATGTCACCGTGATCCGGCTAACACCCAGATGCGCCGCCAATTTGCGAGACGAGGGCAGCTTTTCCCCAACGTGGAACCGGCCAGACAAGATGCCTTCGGCAATCATCTGCTGGATCTGCGCCTGCAGCGTGCCCTGTCCGTTCAATTCCAGAAAGAATGTGTCGACCGATATTCCCATAGCGCCTTATAGGGTGGACTTAAGGTGAGGGCAATCTGGACTTAATCTCGTCTCGAGAATTCGTGAACAAGGCGCTTGACGAAAAAGAACGACTCACCTAAATAACTAGAAATCTAGTTTAATGGAGAAGTCAAATGTGGGAAACAGCTGCAGCAGGATTCTCGGCCATGGGCTCTGAAGCGCGACTGAAGGTTCTCAAGACATTGGTTCGGGCTGGTGAGGCTGGGTTGACCGTTGGGGAAATCCAGAACCGCACAGGCATTGCCCCTTCGACATTGGCCCATCACCTGCGGTTCCTCGCGGCCGGCGGGGTCGTCGAGCAAGAGAAAATCGGGCGCGCCACCATCAACCGCGCAAATTACGAAGAATTGAGAGACCTCGCGCAGTTCATTCTTAGCGAATGCTGCGCGGACGAAGTGGGAAAGGCTGCGAACGATGGCTGAGCTGACACAAAACCCAAAGGCACCGGCAAAGGTGGCCGTTGATCTGATCAAAACCCCATGGGCGGTGATCGTGGCCATTTTGGCGCTTGTGGCCGTCCTTGACCCCGGCAATTGGGGAGAGGTTGTAACCTTTGCGGGCAAAGCCCTTGCACATACCGGCCAGTATATTCTGTTCGCCGTCTTGCTGCTGTCTTACCTCAAGGCGACCGGTGCCGAAGTGATGGTTGCGCGCGCCTTTGAGGGGCGCGAAACGCGGATGATCTTTTTGGCCGCAGTCTTCGGCGGCCTCGCACCGTTCTGTTCTTGCGAAGTCATTCCGTTCATTGCTGGTCTGCTGGCGCTTGGTGCGCCATTGTCGGCTGTCATGGCGTTCTGGCTCAGCTCGCCACTGATTGACCCACCGACCTTGTTGATCACGGCAGGCGCATTGGGTTGGCCATTTGCAATCGGCAAGGCCATTGCAGCGGTCGCATTGGGTCTGTTTGGTGGCTTTGCCGTCCGTGCCCTGATGCGACGTGGTGCGTTCGCCCAGCCTCTGCGCGAATATAAACCGACTGGCTGCGGCTGTGGACCTAAGACAGAGGACAAACCTGTCTGGAAGTTCTGGCAGGAGCCAGAGCGCCGTCAGCGCTTCCGGTCCGAGTTCATTCACAACAGCCTGTTTCTGTTGAAATGGTTGGCTCTGGCCTATGTGCTTGAGGCGCTGTTGGTCAGCTATGTGCCCGCCGATCTGATCGCGCGCGTTGTCGGCGGTGACGGTGTTGTACCCATTGTCATTGCCGCGTTGGTCGGGATGCCCGCTTACCTGAACTCCTACGTCGCGCCGCCGCTGCTGGCAGGCCTGATGGAACAGGGGATGAGCGCTGGGGCCGCGATGTCATTCATGGTCGCGGGTGCCGTCAGTTCGATCCCAGCGATGGCCGCCGTCTGGTCATTGGTCAAACCGAGGGTTTTTGCGACCTATTTGGGACTGGGGATTATCGGGGCCATCACCGCCGGCATCCTGTTCCAGATGATCTGAAACCAAAGCCGTCCGGTGTTCTTATCGGGCGGCTTTTCTTATCCTGCTTCGCAGTGGCGTGGCAGTTTGAACCGATACCGGGCCTCGCCACTGTCCACGTACACACGTTTCTCGATGCAGGCTGTCGTGCCAACGGTTTGTGAGATCGGAGCTTCGGTCGAAGTGACCGAGGTCGCAGACCCGTCCGGCAGCCGGACCGAAGCAATGACGCCGTTCTTGAGGTCCCCGTTGATGGGTGTCGCTGACAAGACGTTGACGGTCATGAATGCCTCATGCTCGTGCTCGCCGCTGTCGTTGAAGATCAGCAAACCAGCAGCGACGGCAACAAGACCAACACCGCCTGCCATGGGCAAACCCCAGGTCTTCAGGAAGGCATAGATCGAAACGGCGCGATGCGGTCCAAATAGTTTGGAAAGAACGTTCAGCATGGTTTTCTCGTAAAAAAGCCCCGGTCCGTTCAGGCCGGGGCTGTCTGTGCTTTAGGGGCGCGGATCGTCTTCGTCTTCGTCGTCGGCACCGCCTTTGGGCAGGTTGAAGAAGCTGTCCGCGTCGAGGATTGGTTCTTCTTCTTTCTCTTCCGCAGGCTCGTCCGACAGCGAGAAGGTTTCCAGACCTTCGATGGCAGTCGGGATCTTCGGCGCCGCGTCCATTTCCAGCGACTGTTCGGTCGAGACCAGCTTGCGGCGCTCGTCATCGCTCATGACGCCACCTTCGGCAGCTTTCTTGGCTGCGGCCTTCTGCACGATCGCGTCCAACTCGGACTGTTTGCACAGGCCCAGGGCAACGGGGTCGATCGGCTGCATGTTGGAAATGTTCCAGTGGGTCCGTTCACGGATCGACTGGATGGTCGGCTTAGTGGTGCCCACCAGCTTGGCGATCTGACCGTCGCTGAGTTCCGGGTGGAACTTGACCAGCCACAGGATCGAGTTCGGACGGTCCTGACGCTTGGACAGCGGGGTATAGCGCGGACCGCGACGCTTTTCCTCGCCGCTTGCAGCGGGGTTGAACTTGAGCTTCAGCTTGTGCAGCGGGTTGTTCTGCGCGGTGTCGATCTCGTCCTGGGTCAGCTGGTTGTTGGCGATGGGGTCAAAGCCTTTCACGCCAGCGGCCACATCGCCGTCTGCGATGCCCTGCACCTCAAGCTCGTGCATGCCTACGAAATCCGCGATCTGCTTGAAGCTGATCGTGGTGTTGTCCACCAGCCATACGGCTGTTGCCTTGGCCATAAGCGGTTTTGCCATCAGCCCGTCTCCTATAAATACATCTTTCCCGTCGCCGGAATTCGGCGGCCCCTTTTTTTGGGGCAGGTTTCCGTTGTCGGGGAACTTGGTCCGTATATAGTCGCGCCAAGGCAAGAAGGGAAGAGGCGAATGCGCTGGGTTGTTTTGGGGCTGGTTTCGTGGATTTTCGGTGCAATGGCGGCGCTGGGCGATGGCGAAAAGGCAGGCGAGTTTGACTACTACGTCTTGTCGCTTAGCTGGTCGCCAAACTGGTGCGCCCGCGAAGGCGACGCGCGCGGATCGGATCAATGCGACACCCGGCATGACCATGGCTGGATCCTGCATGGTCTGTGGCCTCAGTACCATCAGGGCTGGCCCGCCTTCTGCCGTACGCCCGAGGCGCCGCCATCGCGGGCTATGTCACGCAAAATGACCGATATTCAGGGCAGTTCCGGTCTGGCGTGGCATCAATGGAAAAAGCATGGAACCTGCTCGGGCCTCAGTGCGTCCGACTATTATGCGCTGTCCCGGCAGGCGTATGAGGCGGTTGAGCGTCCTCAGGTATTCCGCAAGCTGGACGCCTCGGTCAAACTGCCTGCATCGGTCGTGGAAGAAGCCTTTCTGAAAGCCAACCCCGGCCTTGAGCGCGATATGATCACAGTGACCTGCAAGCAGGGCTATATAGAAGAGGTCCGACTGTGCCTGTCGCGCGACCTTGAACCCGTTCCCTGTGGTCGTGACGTGATCCGCGATTGTACGGCCAAAGACGCGCTTTTCGATCCGATTCGTTAGAGTTTCCTGTTCTGGCACTCTCGCGCATATTCCAGCGCTTTGGCCGTACCTTTCAGATCAATCGCCATCACCGTCTCACCCGCAGGGTTGTAAACCGTCATGGTCTTGTTCTGGGCAATTGCGTTGACGAAGCTGCGGTCGGTGAAAAACACAGTCGCGCCAGGCACGTCACGCTGATTGAAGCCGATGGCCGTGGCGTCATAGCTTTTGCCGTCCAGATCGAACCGGATCGGATAACTCTCGCCCTGTTTGATATCGCCCCACGCCTTGTTGTAGACGGCGAAATACCCGCGATTATCCAGCGCATCATAGCCCAACCGCACGACCGAGAGGTCTTGGTAGATCGTTTGAATCAGACAGCCGTTTCCGAGCGCTGGGTCCATCATAATGTTCCAGCCCTCGACAAAGCCTTTGTCAATCAGTTCCTGCGAAAACGCGGCGGTGGCTGTAAAGGTGGCAAGCGCGAGGGCAAATAGGCGTTTCATAACAGTTTCCAATATCAAATGGATAAGGTCGCAGCCATAGTACACGCCGCGTGCAAGAGGCAAAGGCCATTCTTGATTAATGCGGCCGCGAACAAAGACCTATGTGCACAGCGGAACCCGGCTATGCCTCACAGGGCAAACGCTTGAAACTCGGCTGTGGCACAATAGTTTTCGCCCCATAAAATTAAGGAGCGTGCCATGCCGCAACATCCAAGAACATTTTCTCACATCGGATTGTCCGTCCCAAACGTTGACGAGGCTGTAAAGTTCTACTCTGAAGTCCTTGGTTTTTACGTAATCATGCCGCCAACGGACGTGGTAGAGGATGACACGGATATCGGTGTCATGTGCACTGATGTGTTTGGTCCGGAATGGAAAAAACTGCGTATTGCGCATCTCGCGACCGCTGATCGCGTTGGTTTTGAACTTTTCGAGTTTCACGGGAACTATGTGCCTGAAAACAATATCGACTTTCGCCAGAACGGTACGTTTCATTTTTGCGTCCAGGACCCGGATGTCGAAGGCTTGGTAGAAAAAATCGTGGCGGCTGGCGGCAAACAACGGATGCCGATCCGATACTATTATCCCGGTGAGAAACCCTATCGCATGGTCTACGTCGAAGACCCATTTGGTATCGTCTTCGAGATATACAGCCATTCCTATGAATTGACGTATTCGTCGGGTGCTTACACCTGACAATCGGAACAGACCTTGGTGTGCAACCGGAAGAGGCGAATCCTTTCCGGTTGTCGCCGTATCGCAAGACTCAGAGTTCTTTTCGTGCCCTCAGCGCCGCCGTAATCGTCCCGTCGTCCAGATAATCAAGCTCGCCCCCAATCGGAACACCCTGCGCCAGTGAGGTCAGGCGGACCTGTCCCTCCAACTGATCCGCGATGTAGTGGGCGGTGGTCTGGCCATCGACAGTGGCATTTAGGGCCAGAATGACCTCAGAAATCCCTTCGGCCATCACCCGATCCTTGAGTCGGGGAATGCGCAGTTCGTCCGGTCCGACCCCATCCAGAGCCGACAATGTGCCGCCCAAAACGTGATAGCGACCCTTGAAAACTGCAGCGCGTTCCATCGCCCAGAGATCAGCCACATCTTCGACCACGCACAACTCTCCGGTTGCACGATCCTCGCTATCGCAAATGTCACAGATATCTGTCGTGCCTACGTTGCCGCAATTCAGGCATTCGCGGGCGGTGGCAGCCACCTGCTGCATTACGTCCGACAGGGGCGTCAGCAGCAGGGCGCGCTTTCGGATCAGGTGCAGCACTGCGCGGCGGGCCGAGCGGGGGCCGAGGCCGGGCAGTTTGGCCATCAGGTCGATCAGATTGTCGATATCGCTGTTCGAACTCACGGCGTGTGCTCCTGCAAAAGGGCCGGACAGGGGTGCCCGGCCTTTGGGTCGTCAGGAGTGTCTATCAGAACGGCAGCTTGATGTCTGCGGGCAGACCCATGCTTTCGGTCAGCCTTGCCATCTCGGCCTGAGAACGCTCGGCCGCTTTGGTTTGCGCGTCCTTGATAGCGGCCAGAATCAGATCTTCGACAACCTCCTTATCGTCGCCGTTGAAGATCGACGGATCGATGTCCAAACCCTTCAGCTCGCCTTTTGCGGTGGCGGTAGCCTTCACCAGCCCCGCACCGGATTCGCCCACAACCATCATGTTGTTCAGCTCTTCCTGCATATCCGTCATCTTGGTCTGCAAATCCTGTGCGGATTTCATCATCTTGGCCATATCGCCCAGACCGCCGAGTCCTTTGAGCATTTACTGTCTCCTAAATTGTGATCGCCTTAGGCGAACATATACAGCGTAAAGTGTCATCGACGCACATAGCGCAATTGTCAGCCCTATGAACAGGCTGGAATGACCGATGCACCCGATGTCTGCCGCCGATCTACGCGAGTCATCCATCAAGTCGTCGACAAAAATGTGAGCCGCCCAAATCGCCCAAGCGAAGGACGTCGCCAATGCGATCCATAGGTTTCCGCGCCAGATTGCTATAGCAGACAACACCAGCAAGACCATGGATACCGGATGCAAGGTGAGAGCAACTGCTTCGACCAATTCGCTAACCGGTTCGCCATCCCAGCCAGGGTTAAATACTTCGCATGCTTCGTAGTAGACCGCATCGATGTGTGCAAAGTGCAGGTGTTAATCCTCCTCGAACGGGTCCCATTCGTCTTCGACCTCAGGCAGTGCTTCGGTTTCTACCTTGGCGGCGCGTTCCTCCGGGGTTTCGATCCGTTTGATGCGCGCTTTGGGAAACTGCATCAGAACGGCTTGAACCAATGGGTGTTGTTCGGCCTGCGCTTTCAACGCCAGATCAGCCGCGTCTCGAACCTCGGCGATTGTTGCCGCGTCCCCATCGGCCACGATTGAGACGGCCCATCGGTTTCCGGTCCAGCGTTGCAAGGCTGAACCAAGCCTTTGCGCCAGATCGGTCGGCGCTTTGTCCGTCGGCGTGAACTCGATCCGTCCCGGGGAATACGAGACGAGACGCACACCGTTTTCGACCTCAACCAACAGTTTTACGTCCCGGTTGGTGCGGATCAACTCGACCACGTGTTCGAAGGTTGGATAGCGTGCCAGCGCGGTCTGGATGTCCTGAGCAAGCGCTGCGGTGGGTGCCCCTGCCGGCCCGCGCTGGGCCGAGAGATGCGTAGAGGAAGTCGCCTGCGTAGGTGCATGAGTTGGCACAGCCACACCACCGCCAGGTCCCCCGTTCGGTGGGGGTGGAGGCGCATCCTGTAGTCGTTTGATAAGTTCTTCGGGGCTTGGCAAATCGGCCACATGAGTCAGACGAATGATTGCCATTTCGGCGGCCATCATCGCGTTGGGTGCTGCAGAGACCTCCTCCAGCGCTTTCAGCAACATCTGCCACATCCGCGTCAACACCCGCATCGGCAGCGCCTCGGCCATCTGTTGACCGCGCGCACGTTCATCCGGTGAGACGGTGGGGTCATCGGCGGCATCGGGCGTGATTTTGACCACGGAAACCCAATGGGTGATCTCGGCCAGATCGCGCAGCACGGCCAGCGGGTCGGCCCCTTCGGCATACTGGCCGCTCAACTCAGTCAATGCCCCAGCCGCATCGCCACGCAGGATCATGTCCATCAGATCCAGCACGCGCCCGCGATCTGCAAGGCCCAACATTGCCCGAACCTGATCGGCGCTGGTTTCCCCTGCACCATGTGAGATCGCCTGATCCAACAGCGAGGTCGCATCGCGGGCAGAGCCTTCGGCCGCACGTGTGATCAAAGCAAGCGCGTCTTCGGCGATCTGTGCGTTTTCCGCCGCGGCGATCTTGTTGAGCAGACCGATCATATCTTCGGGTTCGATCCGGCGCAGGTCAAACCGCTGGCAGCGCGACAGCACTGTCACCGGGACCTTGCGGATTTCGGTCGTCGCAAAGATGAACTTTACATGTTCGGGCGGTTCCTCAAGCGTTTTGAGCAGCGCATTGAAAGCGCTGGTCGACAGCATGTGAACTTCGTCGATGATGTAAATCTTATAACGCGCACTGGCGGCACGATAGCGAACGCTGTCGATGATCTCGCGGATATCGTTCACGCCGGTGCGGCTGGCGGCGTCCATCTCCATCACGTCGACATGCCGGCCTTCCATGATGGCAACGCAATGCTCGCACTGACCACAAGGTTCGGTCGTTGGCTTGCCTTCACCATCGGGACCGATGCAGTTCATACCTTTGGCGATAATCCGGGCAGTGGTGGTTTTGCCGGTGCCGCGAATACCGGTCATGATAAAGGCCTGCGCGATCCGATCCGCTTCGAACGCATTTTTCAGCGTGCGCACCATTGCGTCCTGTCCAACCAGATCTGCAAAGGTTTCAGGGCGGTACTTGCGGGCAAGAACCTGATAGGCGGGGCTGGGCGTTTCGGTCATGTCTGCTCTGTCAGATTCGTGTCAGAAATGCAGCGTAGAGACCCGGGCCGCCCGCGTCCACAGCATGCTTTGTGGAATTTCGGTTTGGACAGCGTCTGTAAGCGGGATAAATAGGCTGTCAAAATCTGGTGGGCCGGTGGCAGTAGGAGCATAAGCTTTGGCAAAATTTGCAATCTACGCGCTGCCTGTTGGCACAGGCACCTTGGCGCTGTCCCCCTTGCCTAGCGGCGGCAGTGGGTATGTGGATGATCTGAGGGTGATACAGGACTGGAACCCCGATCTGGTGATTTCAATGACCACCGAGGCTGAGATGCAGCAGGTCGGCGCAGGCGGTTTTGGTCGAGACGTTCAAAGCAGGTCCGCGACCTGGGTGCATCTTCCGGTCGAGGATTTTGGCACGCCGCCCCTGCCAATCGAAACTCTTTGGCCCGACGCCAGCGCAGCCGCCCGGCAGGTGCTGTCCGACGGTGGACGCGTGCTGGTGCATTGCCGGGGCGGTTGTGGGCGGTCGGGGATGGTCGCGCTGAGGCTCATGGTGGAAAGCGGTGAAGATCCAAACCACGCGCTAAACCGGCTGCGCTTGGCCCGACCATGCGCGGTGGAAACGGATGAGCAGATGGCTTGGGCCATGAAACCGGCCCAGAGCGATCGGTGAACTAGGATCAGGCCGTGGCTTGTTGAACAACCTGATGCGATGGACGCGGTGCAAGGGCCGATGCCTGAAGCATGGCGCAAGGCAAGGCCGCCAAAACACCAGCAGGCAGAGTGGAAAAGTCAGGGTTGAACATCATATCGGCGTATTCGTCCAACGTGTCGGCCGAGTCGCCCGTGTTTGCCCCGCAATAGACCCTGATCCGGGCCGGGCTGGCGCGAAACCGTGCGGTGCAACCCTCATCGCAATGGGTCAGTTCGCTGGAGCCGTCCACCTCAAATTCGCTGGTCGTCATTGGTTGTGCTGTTGCCATCGCCTCGGCCAATGCCCGAGCCATTTGGGCCAATGCGGGGCATGTTTTCCCCGTTTTCTGGCACAGGGTGGCGGTGAATTCGTGGGTCGTTGTCTTCCAGATCATAATGCGCCCTCCGCGCGGTGAGCGGGGGACGTGGAACAGGGAACTCAGCGTACTGAAGACCTGCCCGGACACCCCGCCCGAGTTTCGGTTTTTACTTTGATGGCAGGTCTCCTGACTTGCGGGTCATTGCTTTGCCGACCTTCCCAGCCTTTCGGCCAGTGGTATTTCGGCATTGCTTACCGCTTACAGTTGCGGGGGCAGTCGCGGCCTTGGTCTGTTCCGGCATTGCCGGGCTGGACCGCACCGAGTTCCCTTTTCATCCCGCCCCAATATAAGGACGAGAACCATCACCTCATCGCTAGCGGTTGTAGGTGGCTTGTGTCAAGCGGGCTGTTTTCCATCGTTCAAGTGGACGCTTGGTCACTTTGAAAATCTGTTGACTCTAGTCGCGCAAAAGCGCCGATATGCCATATGTGAACCGAATAGTTCAGATGCTTGCGAGGGCACCATGTTGGACAACACTCCGGTCGTTTTGACCGAAGATTTCACGTTTTCTGCCGGAGAGGCCGAACTGTCGGCACGGCTGTATATGCCTGCCTCGGCACCTGATGTGGCGGTTGTAGTCCATGCAGCCACAGGCGTACCGCGCGACTATTACCAGCATTTTGCGCGGTGGTTGGTGGAAGAACAGGGTATGGCCTGTCTGACCTATGACTATCGCGATTTTGGCCACTCTCTACACGGGCGCCTGCGCGATTCGCAGGCCACGATGGCTGACTGGGCGTTGATCGACATGCCCGCTGCTCGCGCCGAAATGCGGCGCAGATTTCCCGCCGCCCAGCAGTGGAGCATTGGCCATTCGGTGGGTGGAATGCTGGGGCCAATTCAGCCCGATATTGAGCAGATCGACCGGATGATCTGTGTCTGTTCAGGTTTGGTGACGGTATCCGACCACCCCTGGCCGTATCGCGCACTGGCGACAATGTTCTGGTATGCCCACCCGCCATTGCTGGTTAAGGCATTGGGATACCTGCCAGGCAAGGCACTTGGGTTCGGCTCGGACCTTCCGGCACGTGTCTACTGGCAGTGGCGCAAATGGTGCACCGCTGCGCTGAGCTATGTGCCGGATATCGGCAAAAGCCTTCCAGACGCCCGTTGGGCTGCGTCGGAAACACCCGTCGATCTGTTCACAATGGACGATGATCAGGTGGTGCCCCCGAACGCGGTTTGGCGCCTGGCCGATCTTTACGGTCCCAAAGCCCGCCGGCATCAGTTGTCGCCGAAAGACTTTGGATTGGCCGAGGTCGGTCACATCGGCGCATTTGCGCGCCGAAATGCGGCCATATGGCCCCGGTTAATCGCCTGAGCCGGTACTTACAGCTTTTTGCGGGATTTCTTGTCCTGCATCACCGATCGTACCATCTTACCAAAGGCCTTGTCGCGCGCACGAGACTGCGCAACGGTTTCCGAGTTCCTTTCATCTTCGCGCCGCAGCTTTCGCCAGCGCTCCAACCGCTCGGTGTCCAGTGATCCGTTTGCAATCGCATCCTGCACGGCGCAGCCCGGCTCGGCCTGATGCTGACAATCGGAAAAGCGGCAGGTCTGAGCCAATTCCAGAATGTCAGAAAAGACCTCATCGACGCCATCCTGCGCATCCAGCAACCGCAAAGCCCGCATGCCGGGTGTATCGACCAGCCATCCGCCGTTCTGCATCGGATGCAACGCGCGGGCAGTTGTCGTGTGCCGCCCGCGCGCGTCGTCCGCGCGAACGCCGGACGTTGCCTCATCCAGGCCCGTCATGGCGTTGACCAATGTTGTCTTGCCGACACCGGATGAGCCGACCATTGCGGCAGTCTGCCCGGTGGAGCACCAGGACAGAACTTGCTGCACGTCCAGGGCATCCAAAGCATTGATAGCCAGCACGGTCAAAAACGGAGCCAGCGACTCGGCTGCTTTGGAGAAATTATCAGGATCGGCGCAGGTATCGGCCTTGGTTAGAACGATCACCGGATAGCACCCGGCCTGGTGTGCCAAAGCCAAATACCGTTCCAGTCGGGCCAGATTGAAGTCAGCATTGCAGGAACTGACGATGAACAGCACATCCACATTAGCAGCAATCAACTGAGCCTGGGCCCCGGTTCCGGCGGCGCGGCGTTTCAAAAGGCTGCGGCGTTCCAGCAGCTGTTGAACGCGGTTATGATCATCCGCCAATACCCAGTCGCCGACGGCGAAGTCGCCCGTCGGCTGGGCCAGGGTGAGCAGAGGTGTTTCACCGTTGATGTTTGCACCGATCAGACGATCACGGTGAACGGCTGTGATGCGAAAGGGAACGCACGAAGGATTGGCCGCATGTTGGGCGGCAAAGTGTGAGGACCATCCCAGGTCCGAAAGTGTAAAAGACATTGTTCTGCCTGTGTTCAGGTACAGCAATCCGTCTGGATGGCGGTCGCGCATCCAGCGGTAATGTGTTCAGGCAGGTGTGAGGGTCGGCCTCAGAAACGCTTTGCCTGAAGGGTTTTTGCTACAATCATAAAAGCCCTCCTGCGGCTAGCGGTTCAAGTAAGTGAGAGGTTGGACATCGACCCAAGCGGGGCTCGTTGTGGCTGCTTCCTTCCGGACCTGACCAGGTTGGCGAGGCGCTCGCCCGCGCCAACCTCTCGAATTTTGATATAGGGAAGACACGCAGAGATGACAACCCGTCACAGTGACAGTTGTATGTGCAAAAACCCCTCGGCATCCGTGCCAGCCAGCTTTGGGCTGAACTCTGCGATGTCCGCGAGATGACGCTGTGCCTTTGGACCGGTCTTCAACAGGACAGTGGACCCTGGCATGGGCGCAAAACGGAATGGGCAGGGACCTTGTTCCAGCGATTCTGTGGGCATTGCACCGGTCAGGTAGCCCTTCAACGCGTGTTGGATCGGCAAGGCTGGAACGTTGATGTCTTCGGCGTCTTGTATGAACGGAAAATGTCCACCGCCGCTGGCGCGGTAATTGTTCAGTGCAACGACAAAGCGGTGTTCGGCCGTCACTGCGTGGCCCTGGAAACGAAGATCTGAGATGCGCCGGTATGCCGGATTTACCAGTCGCCCTTCCGCATCGAACCGAGGCGGTACGCTGAGGTCGATCACGTAGCTTAGCCCGAACAGAACATCGAAATTGTGTCCGGCTCGATCAGGATTGACCAATTCAGTTTGCGCGCCGGGTTTCACCTGATTGAAAACGCCCGCAGACATTTCAAGCCAATCTCTGATGTGCTCTCCTGACACCGCGACCGAACGAAGTTCGTTTGGAAAGATGTTCAGATCGGCCACGTGGCGCATGCGCATTACGCCCGCAGGAATGTCCGAGTAAAAGCGAGGCCCGGCGCGACCGCCGAATTTCGAAGGCGCTACGGCAGACAGCAATGGTGTCGCTTCATGGGGTGTGCCCTTCAGGATCTGGCGCACGGCCGAAGCCTGTGCTGCGGCCACCATCGCAAGCCCTCGATCCTTGGCGCAAAAGCTGAAATAGCTGTGCAGGTGCTGATCCGTATGCCCAATCGGTTCGTCGGCCCGTTTTCGTGTTGCGGAATGCACATCCGAAAATAGCGCCACCAACAGCGTGTCTTCGGCCGAAGGTTCAGCACCTGAGACCGGGCGCAGTTCAGTGCGATGAGCCGCGACCGACCAGCCCTTTTCTGCCGAGGCAAACAGCGTCAGATCAATCACGCCAAGATGAGATCCGGCAGATCCCGGCATGACAACAGGTGTGCCATGCACCATACCGCCAGTGGCATCGACGTGTTCCAGCCCAGCGTGTGACTTCCCCGGCAAGGTCAGATGCGTGTGCCCGGCGATGATGGCGTCAATGCCTTCAATCGCGGCAAGGGGGATTATCGCGTTTTCAAGATCGGGCGCGGGGTCGACGGACCCCAGCCCCGTATGGGCAAGCGCGATGATCACGTCGCAGCCGTGGGATCGAAGCTCTGACACTTTAATGCGCGCGCAGGTCAGAATGTCGTCTATCCGGACGTCATTACCCAGCCGATGAGATTCCCAATTCCGGGTCTGCGGCGGAACGACCGAGAAGACGCCGACGGTTAGCGAGGCTTGGTGCCCCGCGACCTCAACCCGGCGGGTTAGAACTGCCTGATCCTGCCAGACCTCGTTGGCACCCGGGCGATGAACATTGCTGCAAACCACCGGACAGGGGGCCTGCGAAAGGATGCGGTCCAGTATATCTTGACCGAACCCGAAATCATGATTGCCCAACCCGATCGCATCATACTCTAACGCGCCAAAGGCCTGCATCAGCGCATGCGGCTTATCAGCCTGCTCGGCGGCCAGGTCCCCAACCGGAGTTCCCTGCAGCGAATCGCCGTTGTCAAAAAGCAGCACGGTTGAGCCTTCCGCCTGCGCCTCAGTTCGGGCTTCACGGATCAGGCTGGCGGTTCGAGTCAGGCCGATTGTGGGTTCAGGGGTGTCAGAATAGTAATCAAAACCCCTCAAGTTCATATGAAGATCCGTGGTGGCCAGTATTCGGATCTGCACGGTCTGCGATGGCAGAGAAGGGGAAGGTTTCAAATTTCTACTTTTGGCAGTTTTGTCTTAGTCATTTTCAACAAAAAGATTAATCACAGTGAATTGCAAGGCTTAGCTGTGTTCATTCGATGGCGACCTGTGATTTTGGGGGTGAAACACCGTTGCAACTGATTGACCGACATGGCAGCCCTATGCGGAGCAAGCCTAAGGATAACTTATGAAAAACGCGGAATATGTGACGTTTGGTAGCTCGGGGCTGGATCGTGCGGCGCATATTCGTGGAGATGCTGATGCGGTCGCGCGGGCGCGAACGCATCCCGATGCAAAATGCCTGCTGTTGTGGCGCGGTAAGGTTTTGGTTCAGGGTGGGGCGCTGGATCAGTTGGGGCTGATCGCGATGTCACATAAGCTGGTCGAAACCGGGCCAGGAGGTTCTGTCGAGCAGCCTGTATTCCTGGGGCTGTCAGACAACGCGCCTGTGTTTGCCTTTGATATTTCGGACTGGACGGCTGATGGGTTGGACGTGTCCGGTGTCGGAGGCTTTATTGATAAGTCAGAGCAACAGCACCCGGACTTGCCCCACGGCCATGTCTTTGCCGAACTGCGTCGGATCATGACCCGTTTGTCGACGCGTGACGCCGAACTGGCGGCCTCGGCCAAGGCGGTGACTGCATGGCACGAAACGCATCGGTTTTGCGCCCGGTGCGGCGCAGCCAGTGAACTTGCGCAGGCGGGGTGGCAGCGCAGTTGTCCGTCCTGTGGTGGACAGCATTTTCCACGTACCGATCCGGTCGTCATCATGTTGATTACCCATGGCGATTCAGTTCTGATGGGGCGTTCGCCGGGCTGGCCAGAAGGGATGTATTCGCTGTTGGCAGGGTTTGTTGAGCCGGGTGAAACGCTTGAGGCTGCAGTCCGACGCGAAGTGATGGAAGAAGCCGGGGTGCCCGTGGGTGAGGTCCGTTATCTGTCCAGCCAGCCCTGGCCGTTTCCGGCCTCGTTGATGTTCGGCTGCGCCGGTGAGGCGCTGTCGCGCGCCATCACCATCGATCCAGTCGAAATCGAAGATGCGATGTGGGTTACCAAATCCGAGATGATGCAGGCCTTTGCCGGCGAACACCCCGTTTTGCTGCCAGCCCGCAAGGGAGCGATTGCGCATTTTCTTTTGCAGAACTGGCTTGCGGATACGTTGGACTGACAAAATACTGTTCTGAAAAGCGAGAGAACCCCGAACCACAATGCAGTTTACAGTGCGCGAAGATATCGAAGCTCCCATCAACTCGGTGTTCGAAATGGTGGCCGACTTTGACCGATTCGAACGGATCGCAATGCGGCGTGGGATCGAGGTTCGGCGGATTTCGGGCGAATTGGGCGTTGTTCCGGGCACCAGTTGGGAAACAGAATTCAGGTTGCGCGGAAAGCCACGTCAGATTTCCGTGCAGATGGCCGAATGCGACCCGCCTTCGCTGATGCGGTTCGAAGCGGCAAGCAAGGGGATGAACGGCATCACCACGATCGAGCTTTTGGCCCTGTCGCAGCGTCGCACGCGTCTTAGTGTTGATATGTCCCTGTCAGCCAAATCCCTGCCTGCGCGGCTGCTGTTACAATCGCTCCGGCTTGGGCAATCCCGGTTTCGCCGACAATTTCAGTTGCGCCTGACCGAGTTCGCACGGGAATTGGAACAACGCCACATTCATGGTGGCTGATTACCCAATGCCTTGGTGAGAACGAGATGGATAGCTTTAGTGTTCGTGAGGCGGTGTTGACGGATGCCCAAGGTATCTCAGAGGTACTGCAGGACATCGCAGCGGCCGGAAAGCGTAATAAGCGCTGCGACGTTGATTTTGCTCGCGAGCATTACGTGGCCGACCCCGACCGGATCAGATGTTCAGTCGCTGTTCAAGGGGAACAGATCCTGGGGTTTCAATCACTGAAATGGGCGGTCGATAACAACCCATATGGTGCTCCGGTCGGATGGGGCGTCATTGGAACGCATATTCGCCCGTCTGCCGCCCGGCGCGGTGTCGGGCGCGCCCTGTTTCGTGCAACGCTCTTGGAGGCACGGCAGAGTGGCCTACCGGCCATTGATGCAACCATTTCGGCCACAAACGCCGAAGGACTGGCCTATTATTCGGCGATGGGATTTGTGGATTACCGGCGGCACGAGGTTGCTCTGTGCAAAAGCTTCACCGTGACTTGAGCCGGGGTCGCTTCAGCCGCGCGGTTGAGCCGCTGGGTAGACGCCCAAAATCTCGACATTCGTGGTGAAGTGTTCCAGTTCTTCCATCGCCAACTGTACGTTCCGGTCGTCCGGGTGGCCCACGATATCGGCATAAAACTGGGTCGCAGTGAACGAGCCATCGACCATGTAGCTTTCCAGCTTGGTCATGTTGATGCCGTTGGTCGCAAACCCACCCATCGCCTTGTAAAGCGCAGCCGGAATGTTGCGCACCTGAAAAACAAAACTGGTGATCATGCCGTGTTCTCCGCGGCGTGACATGTCGGCCTGCTGTGACATCACCAGAAAGCGCGTGGTGTTGTTGTCGCGGTCTTCAATGTGTCGGGCCAGTACGTTCAAGCCGTAGATTTCGCCGGCCAACTCGCTGGCCAATGCTGCTGAATGCACCTCGCCTTGTTCCGAGACCTCGCGGGCCGCACGCGCGTTGTCGGGGCTGACACGTCCCTTGATGTTGTGTTCTTTCAAAAACCCGGCGCATTGCGGTAGCAGAACCAGGTGCGAGTGTGCCTCGGTGACATCCTCAATTTTGGCCCCTGGAACGGCAAGAAGGTTGATGTGAACGCGCACGAACGCTTCTTCGATGATGTGCAGCCCGCTGTGGGGAAGCAAACGGTGGATATCGGCGACCCGGCCATACGTGGTGTTTTCGACCGGCAGCATTGCCAATTTAGCCTCACCTGCGCGCACCGATTCGATCACATCTTCGAAAGTCCGGCAGGGCAGGGCCTCCATATCGGGGCGGGCATTACGGCAGGCCTCGTGGCTGTAGGCGCCGGGTTCTCCCTGAAATGCAATACGTTTGGTCATTTGGTCGATTCCGTGCAACAAGTTCGATAATTGGGCGTTTAGTCGCGGTGTCTATACCTTGCCTCTTGTAAGGGGAAGCCTTAGACACCCCGCAGACAGCTGAAATGGACTCGCGATCAATGTTCGACACGATGACAGTTACCAAGGCCGCAGCAGGCCTGTTTGGCACCTTCCTGGTGCTGCTTTTGGCCAAATGGGGTGCCGAAGTGCTTTACCATGCGGATGGGCATGGTGAGACGGCCTCGTATATTATCGAAACCGAAAGCTCCGGTGAAAGCGCTGACGGCGAAGAAGTGGTGTTCGAAGATATGCTGGCCGCCGCAGACCCAGATAAGGGCGCGCGGGTTTTCCGTAAGTGTACTGCCTGCCACAAGCTGGAAGACGGCGCCAACGGCACTGGCCCCTACCTGTTTGCAATCGTGGATCGCCCGGTTGCTTCAGCCAAAGGTTTCACTGGCTACTCAGCTTCGATGCAAGCCCATGGCGGCAATTGGACACCCGAAGCGCTGGATGCGTTCCTGACCCGCCCCAGTGCCTATATCTCAGGTACATCGATGAGCTTTGCGGGTCTGAAAAAACCGCAGGAACGGGCCGACCTGATTGCCTATCTGCAGACCATCAACTGATCTTTCGCTCAGTTTTGACGCATTCAAAAGCCGCTGCCCCGTGCAGCGGCTTTATTTTTTGTCTAAGTAAATCTTCACAAAGTGTTCACGCACTCTAAACTTGAAACTGGCAGTGCTGGTCTTTTAGCTGGCGCAAACAATATTAAAGACGTCAACGAGCAGGGGATGAACCACATGAAATCCAATCGAGTTACCGCTTTAACGCGAACAAGGGATTTCGGACGCTTAGTTCACATTCTGGCTTTGGGGGCATTGCTCTGTGCAGCCGCTGCAACTCAACTTTTTGCTGAGGAAAAGATCATCAAATCACACGGGTTCTCGGAATTCGGTGATTTGAAGTATCCGGACGGCTTTGCGCATTTCGACTATGTGAATCCGGATGCGCCACGTGGTGGAGAGCTCTCCTATGCGGCGCAAGGCACGTTCGACAGCTTTAATCCCTATACCAGGCAGGGCCGGGCTGGTGCGCGGTCGGCAGATCACTACGAAAGCCTGCTGATTCCATCCTATGACGAACCAGCTGCCTATTATGGACTGCTCGCCGAAAGTCTCGAATACCCCGAAAGTTATGAGTGGGTGATCTTCAATATCCGCCCCGAGGCGCGGTTTTCCGACGGCACACCGGTGACGGCCGAGGATGTGGTGTTTTCCCATAATCTGCTGCTGGACCAAGGGCTGAAATCTTATGCCGACGCAATTCGCCAACGGATCCCCAAGGCCGAGGCGCTGGATACCCATCGTGTAAAGTTCTACTTCTCGCCGGACTTCCCTCGCCGAGGCCGGATTTCCCAAGTTGGGGCCACTTCGATTTTCTCAAAGAAATGGTTCGAGGAAGACCCTGAAAACCGCCGGTTGGACAAGTCGCGGCTGGATCCGGGTATTGGCTCGGGACCGTATGTTCTGGATGATTATGACATCAACCGGCGCATCGTGTACAAGCGCAACCCCGATTATTGGGGCAACGACGTCAACGTCAATGTGGGCCGCAACAACTTTGACACCATCCGCGTTGAGTATTTCGCCGATTCCATCGCTGCGATGGAGGGGTTCAAGGCAGGCACATTTACGCTTCGACAGGAAAACAACTCAAAAAGCTGGGCAACGGCCTATGATTTCCCGGCAATTGCGAATGGCTCTGTCGTTCGGGCTGAACTGGCAGACGGAAATGTACCGTCGGCGTCGGGCTTCATCATGAACCTTGACCGGCCAAAGTTTCAGGACCCCCGTGTTCGCGAAGCTATTCAGCTGGCGTATAACTTCGAATGGACGAATGAGAGCCTGCAATATGGGTTATTCCAGCAGCGTAGTTCGTTCTGGGAAGGAACGCATCTTGAGGCGACCGGCCTGCCCGAAGGGCGCGAGCTTGAGGTGTTGCAAGAACTGGGCGACGCGCTGGACCCTGCCATCCTGACCGAGGAACCCGTCTCGGCGCATGAATCCCGGGCCGCCCGCCAAAATGACCGTGGCAACTTGCGCAAGGCGATGAAACTGCTGGACGAAGCTGGCTGGCTTGTTGGGGATGACGGCATTCGCCGAAACGACAAGGGCGAGGTGCTGTCCATTGCATTTCTGTCTGACCAGCCAACGCTGGACAGGCTCATTCAACCTTTCGTCGCCAATTTGCGGGCAATGGGGATTGATGCAAGTTACAATCGGGTGGACAACGCCCAGTTCACCTTGCGCCGCCGGGACCGCGATTTCGACATGATTGTTGGCGGGTACCCGCGGTCGTTGCAGCCGTCGACAGGGTTGTATCAGCAATTCGGAACCGAAGCGGCCTCATACTCGGTCTTCAACCCGTCGGGTGTGCATGGTCCGGACATCGAACCGCTGATCGACAACATCGCATCCGCCGAAGACAGCGAAGAGCTGTTCGCCAACGTTCGGGCGCTGGACCGCGTCCTGCGCGCCAAGCGGATCATGGTTCCCACTTGGTATCTGGGCAAGCACTGGGTTGCCTACTGGGACATGTATGAATATCCGGAAAATCTGCCGCCTTATGCATTGGGTGTTGAAGACCTCTGGTGGATCAACGAAGAGAAAGAAGCCGAGTTGAAATCCTCCGGCGCCTTGAGGTAATCCGCCCCCATGGGAGCATATATTCTTAGACGACTGTTGCTGGTCATCCCAACCCTGCTTGGGATTATGATCGTCAACTTCACGCTGGTTCAGTTCGTTCCTGGCGGACCGATTGAACAGATCATCGCCCAGTTGGAAGGTGGCGGTGATGTGTTCGAAGGAATCGCTGGCGGCGGCAGTGACATCGAGCAGCAAACCGGCGGCACGAATGATCGCTACATCGGTGCGCGTGGCCTTCCGCCCGAGTTTATCGAAGAGCTGGAAAAGGAATTCGGGTTCGACAAACCTCCGGTTGAGCGGTTCCTCAACATGATGGGCAATTACCTGACACTGGATTTCGGTGAGAGCTATTTTCGGTCGATCAGCGTAACCGATCTGGTGCTGGAGAAGATGCCGGTGTCGATCTCGCTGGGACTGTGGTCCACGCTGATCGCGTATCTGGTGTCGATCCCGCTGGGTATTCGCAAGGCGATTAAGGACGGGTCACAGTTTGATACCTGGACCAGTGGCGCGATCATCGTAGCCTATGCTATTCCCGGCTTCTTGTTTGCGATCCTGCTGTTGGTTCTGTTTGCTGGGGGATCTTATTGGCAGATATTCCCGCTCCGGGGGCTGACCTCGGACAACTGGGACAGCCTCAGCCTGTTTGGCAAAGTCGTTGATTACTTCTGGCACATTGCCCTGCCGATTATCGCGCTGACGATTTCGGCCTTTGCGACGCTGACTCTGCTGACCAAGAACTCGTTCCTGGACGAGATCAAAAAACAATATGTCATGACCGCCCGCGCCAAGGGTTTGAGCGAAAGTCAGGTTCTGTACGGCCATGTTTTCCGCAACGCGATGCTGATCGTAATCGCCGGATTTCCTGCGGTTTTCATCGGCGTCTTCTTCGGGGGGTCGATCATCATCGAAACGATCTTCTCGCTTGACGGTCTGGGCCGTCTGGGTTTTGAGGCAGCCGTTGCACGCGACTATCCAGTGATTTTCGGCACACTTTTCATATTTGGCTTGATGGGGTTGGTTGTCGGCATCATCAGTGACCTGATGTATGTGCTGGTCGACCCGCGCATCGATTTCGAAAAGCGGGAGGGGTAAATGGCACTTTCCCCACTCAACCAGCGCCGCTGGCGCAATTTTCGTCGTAACGGGCGTGCATTCTGGTCGCTGATGGTCTTTTCCGTCCTTTTCGGCCTTTCTCTGTTCGCCGAGTTCATCGCCAACGACAAACCAATCCTCGTTAAATACCGCGGTGAGTTTTATACGCCGATCTTCAATTTCTACGCGGAAACCGAATTCGGCGGCGATTTCCAGACCGAGGCGATCTATCGCGACCCCGAGGTTCAGTGTTTGATCGACAGCGGTGGCATCGAAGACTGTTTTGACGATCCCGAGGGGATTATCGACGAAATCAAGGCCGGTACATTCCAGGCAGAGGGGTACGAGCGTGGCTGGGCCGTCTGGCCGTTGATCCCGTATTCCTTCAACACCAGCGTTGATCGCCCCGGTGCAGCGCCGCTGCCACCCAACGGGCAAAACCTGCTGGGCACGGATGACACCAAGCGCGACGTGTTGGCCCGTGTAATTTATGGCTTCCGACTGTCGATTTTGTTCACGCTTATGGTCACGGGTGTGGCCAGTCTTGTGGGAATTTTTGCCGGGGCTATTCAAGGATTTTTTGGCGGCTGGCTGGACCTGATCTTCCAACGGATCATCGAAATCTGGTCAGCGACGCCTTCGCTTTACGTCATCATCATCATGTTCGCCATTCTGGGTCGAAGTTTCTGGCTGCTTGTCGCGCTGATGATCCTGTTCAGCTGGACCGGGCTTGTGGGAGTTGTGCGCGCCGAGTTCCTGCGGGCGAGAAATCTGGAATATGTGCGCGCTGCGCGGGCACTGGGTGTGGGCAATATGACAATCATGTTCCGCCACATGCTGCCCAACGCGATGGTCGCAACGCTGACCTTCATGCCCTTTATCGTGACGGGCACCATCGGCGGCCTGGCCTCACTGGATTTTCTGGGCTTCGGCCTGCCGTCTTCCGCCCCGTCTTTGGGTGAGTTGACCTTGCAGGCCAAGCAGAACCTGCAGGCACCTTGGCTGGCCTTCACCGCCTTTTTCACCTTTGCCATCATGCTGTCGCTACTGGTCTTCATCTTCGAAGGCGTGCGCGATGCATTTGATCCCAGAAAGACCTTTTCATGAGCCTGCTGGATGTGAACAACCTCAAGGTCTCGTTCCGTCAGGACGGGCAGGTGAGCGCAGCAGTCAAGGGGGTGTCCTTTACTGTGGATCGGGGTGAAACGGTTGCGCTGGTGGGCGAATCCGGATCTGGCAAATCAGTCACTGCGCTGTCGACAGTTTCTTTGCTGGGTGACAGTGCGATTGTCGAAGGTTCGGTCACCTATGAAGGGCAGGAGATGATCGGCGCGTCTGACCAGCGCCTGATGGATGTGCGCGGCAACGATATCAGCTTCATCTTTCAGGAGCCGATGACCTCGCTCAACCCGCTGCACACGATCCAGAAACAAATGGCCGAGTCACTGGCCCTGCACCAGGGTCTGACAGGTGATGCAGCACGGGCCCGGATCGTCGAACTGCTGACCAAGGTTGGCATTCGCGATCCCGAGGAGCGCCTGGACAGCTATCCGCATCAATTGTCAGGTGGCCAACGCCAACGCGTCATGATCGCCCTGGCACTTGCCAACAAGCCCGATATACTGATCGCGGATGAGCCGACAACGGCCCTGGATGTGACCATTCAGGCGCAGATCCTCGAATTGCTGGCCGAGCTTCAGAAATCTGAGAATATGGGGATGCTTTTCATCACCCACGACCTTGGGATCGTGCGCCGTATCGCCGACCGGGTCTGTGTGATGAAGGATGGCGAGATTGTCGAAACTGGCGCGACCCAGGAGATCTTTGACAACCCCCAACACCCCTACACCCGCAAGCTGCTGGCGGCCGAACCATCTGGTCACCCCGATCCTGTGGCACCCGACGCCGAAGAAGTGGCGCGCACCGATCACCTTAAGGTCTGGTTCCCGATCCAGCGCGGGTTCCTGAAACGCACAGTTGGCCATGTGAAGGCGGTGAACGATGCAACGCTCAGCGTACGCGCCGGTGAAACCTTAGGGATTGTGGGCGAAAGCGGCTCGGGTAAGACAACGCTGGCGCTGGCGATCATGCGGTTGATTGCGTCCGAAGGGGCGATAACCTTCCGCGATCAGGATGTACGCCGCTGGTCGACGCGAGAGTTGCGGCGCTTGCGCAAGGATATGCAGATTGTGTTTCAGGACCCATTCGGAAGCCTCAGTCCCCGGATGACTTGCCAGCAGATCATTGCCGAGGGGCTGGCGATCCACAAGGTCGACCCGCACCGCTCGCCACGGGAACTGGTGACCGAAGTGATGACCGAAGTGGGCTTGGACCCGGCTGCGATGGACCGCTATCCGCACGAATTCTCGGGCGGGCAACGTCAGCGTATTGCCATTGCACGAGCCATGGTCCTCAGGCCCAAATTGCTGGTTCTGGATGAACCGACCAGCGCCCTGGATATGACTGTGCAGGTTCAGATCGTCGACCTGTTGCGCGATTTGCAGCGTAAGTACGGATTGGCCTACCTATTTATCAGCCACGATCTGAAAGTCGTGCGTGCGATGTCCCACAATGTGATTGTCATGCGAAACGGTGACGTGATCGAAATGGGGTCAGCCGAAGATCTGTTCGAAAACGCCCAGACAGACTATACCCGCGAACTGATTGCGGCGGCGGGCTGAAACCAGCCCGCCTGGGGCTTTCAGGCATTCGCTGTTTCGCGTGCCGCGGATTTTGGAACCGGGCCGCGAAGTTCTTCGTAATGATCGAATTGCAGTTTTACCCACCCCGTGCCGCGTGTCGCGCTGGCGAGGGTGCGGTGTAACTCGTCTTCGGCCACAGCAGGCAGTTGGGCATTGAAAATCTCCCATCCAGACGCGTTGGGATTGCCTTCAAAGCCCAGAACCTGACCCTGCAGCGAACTGATCGTAGGCACCAGGTCGCCCACGAAATCCGAGGGCAAGTGGATTTCGGCGTTCAGGATGGGTTGCAGGACCACCGGTTTCGCCTGCGGCAAAGCCTCTCGAACCGCGTTCTTGCCCGCAGTGCGGAACGCATAGTCGGAACTGTCGACGTTGTGATGCTTGCCGTCGCTGAGCGTGACTTTGACATCCACAACCGGGAATCCTTCTGGCCCTTGGACCAGAGCATCCTTGGCCCCGTGTTCGACCGAAGGGATATAGTTTCTGGGTACAGCGCCCCCTTTGACGATCTCTTCGAATTCGAACCCGGCCCCGCGTGGGGTCGGTGCGATCGAGATCACCACATCGGCAAATTGTCCCGCGCCGCCGGATTGTTTGCGGTGGCGATGACGATGTTCGATAGGTGCGCGGATGGTCTCGCGATAGGCCGTCTCAACCGTCTGGGTCTCAATCTCGATACCGAAATCTTCAGCCAGTTTGGCGCTGACCCGGCGCATATGCTGAGGCCCTTGCGATCCCAGAACGGCATGACCGCTCAGTTCATCGTGCTGCAGATGCAGTCCGGGGTCAATCTCGACCAGTCGGGATAACGCGTTGGACAGGCGTACATCGTCACGCTCATGTGCCGGCGACACAATTTGCCGGTGGGCGGCCGGATGGGCCTCGGCCCATTCCGGTAACGGTGTGGTTCCGGTGCTATCGTACAGGTTGCCGGGGTTGAGGTGGTCGGATTTCACGGCCAGCCCGATCTGGCCAGCTTCCAATTCCGAAATTTGGGTTTTGGCATCCAGTGTCGTCAGGTTGCCAACCGATTCCCCACCAAGGGCTTCATGCGCTTTGACGCCCTTGCCCAGACCGCGCAGCACGATGATTTTTCCGATATGCTTTTTGACATCCGCGAACCCGGCAATTGCGCGCGCGTCTTCGGCTGCTTCGTCCCGCCCGGCGGCGATGTTGAATTCTGGGGTTTCGTGACGCAGCGCTTTCATCAAACGGGTCAGCCCGTTGCCGTGGCTGGCAGACCCCAGGCAGGCCGGGATCAACTGGTGATTTTGCAGAACCTGCGCGGCCAGATCATAGATTTCTGCGCTGGGCGGCTGTTTGTCCTCGATCAGTTGTTCCAGCAGATGATCATCGAAATCTGAAAGCGTCTCCAACAATTCGGTTCGGGCTTCCTGTTCCCGGTCTTCGACGGACTGCGGAAGTTCGATCAGGGCCGAGGGTTGCCCTTCCTGATACTTCCATGCCCGTTCCGAGATCAGGTCGACCGCGCCGATGATCGCCTCGCCATCGCGGATTGGAACCTGCCGCAGGGCAATATGTTGCGTGCAGTAGGTTTGCAGAGCGGCGATGATATCGCGGATACGTCCGTTTGGGGTGTCCATGCGATTGATGAACAGAAAGCAGGGAATACCCGCCTCTTCGACCAGCCGCAGATACGGGGCGCACAGCACGGCGGCGTCCGGGTCGGGCGGTACGACGACGACAGCGGCGTCCGAGATCGCCATGGCAGGGCCGACATAGGCCATGGTGTCGCTGCCGCCATTCACGTCAATGGCGCACCAGGGTTCGTCCAAATAAGAAAAACCGTGCAAATGCACGGTTCCGGAAACGTCGAATGTGGTTGGCCGGCCATCAAGGCGGCTGATGGCCTCGACCAGTGTTGTTTTGCCCGAGTGGCTGGGGCCGAGGACAGAAAAAACGCGCATAGATGCAGTCCCTCTTTCAAGTTGCAGAACGGCTGCACGAAAAAGGCGGTCGAGCGCGAACGCGTCGGCACATACTGTCTGGTACTCTGCCTGCCTCAGGCACGGGGCGGATTTCCACCCGCCCTGCAAGTGTGGGGAAAACCCACCCTCCGCGTCAAGTCCTGTCCTGCGTCGATATCAGATCGCCGAGCTGTGTCCCGCCTTGCTCAGATCATAGGCGTCAAAGGTGCGGGCGACCATTCGGGTCAGCGCGCGCGCCTCCGGCGGGATGAACAGGTCGTCTTCAGAGACGCTTAGCAACCCGTCAAAGGTTGCGTTTGCAGTCTGATACATCTCCTGCAATTCCGCGGCGGTGATGTTGTGGTCGCGCAGAATCTCGGCGGTATCTATCCGGAAATCGCACATCAACGCTTCAATCAATCGGGCGCGCAAGATATCTTGGCCTTTGAACAAATGCCCACGGGATATTGAGAACCCGCCCTCGCGGATCGCTTTGGTATGTGCTGACGTCGCGGGTGCGTTCTGGGCGTATCCTTGCGGGAATCGTGAGATCGAGCTTGCACCAATTCCAATCAGAACGTCGGACTGATCGTCGGTGTAGCCCTGAAAGTTGCGTTTTAACCTTCCCGCGTTCAGTGCGTGCGTCAGCCCGTCATCCTGCGTGGCAAAGTGGTCAATGCCGATTTCGGCGTACTTGTCCCACAGGAACAGGCGCCGGGCCGTATCGAACAGATCCAGGCGGTCTTCGGGTGTGGGCAGGGCATCCGTTGGGATCAGCTGCTGCCGCTTTGCCATCCACGGCACATGCGCATAGCCGTACAACGCCACCCGGTCTGGGTTGAGCGACAGCAATTTCTGCACGCTTTCAGTCATCCGTGTCTTGGTCTGGTGCGGCAGACCATACAGAATATCGGCATTCAGGCTGGCGATACCGCGCGCACGGATCATTTCGATGGCGTTGCGGGTGGTGTCGTAACTTTGGATGCGTCCGATGGTTTTCTGGATTTCGTCGTCGAAATCCTGCACGCCGATAGACGCACGGTTCATGCCGGCCTCGGCCAATGCATCGAGCCGACCCTCGTCAATCTCATTCGGGTCGATTTCGACCGAGAACTCTGCATCCGGCCCCAGCGGGACAATTTCAAGAATCCGGGCGGCCAGATCGCGAATCAGATCGGGGTTCAGCAGGGTGGGTGTACCACCGCCCCAATGCAGGCGCGAAAGGGTTACTCCCGCAGGTAGGTGAGCGGCCAGCAGGTCCAACTCGGCCTTGAGGACATCTACATAGGCGATCACCGGGTTGTCGGTTTGGGTGCCTTGCGTCCGGCAGGCGCAGAACCAGCACAGTCTGCGACAGAACGGGACGTGGACGTACAGCGACACAGAACTGCCCGGCTTGATCCCGGAAATCCAGTCGCCAAAAAGACTTGGCCCCACATCGTTGCTGAAATGCGGGGCGGTGGGATAGCTTGTGTAACGCGGGACTTTCGCGTCAAATAGTCCAAGCTTTGATAATTGCGGTTTCACTATCATAGCGATACCGTTAAGGCACGGCCGTCTACGAAACCTTGACTGAGATCAAGTGAAAGCGCGAACGATGCTAAAAGCACAGATTGATCATACCAATTGTTCCGAATGCCCCATTCGGCATCGCGCCGTCTGTGCGCATTGTGATGCTGATGAGTTGGAAGAGCTTGAAGGCATTAAGTATTACCGTAGCTTCGAAGCTGGTCAGACAGTCATCTGGTCGGGCGATCAGATGAACTTTGTGGGCTCTGTCGTGTCAGGAATTGCCTCGTTGACCCAGACGATGGAAGATGGGCGAACCCAGATGGTTGGCTTGTTGCTGCCCAGCGATTTCGTCGGTCGGCCGGGCCGTGATTCTGCGCCTTATGATGTGCAGGCCACAACTGATCTGGTCATGTGCTGTTTTCGCAAGAAGCCATTCGAACAACTGATGAACGACACGCCCCATATTGCGCACCGGCTGCTTCAGATGACGCTGGATGAACTGGATGCCGCGCGCGAGTGGATGCTGGTGCTGGGGCGCAAGACGGCGCGCGAGAAGATTGCAAGCTTGCTGTCAATCATTGCCCGGCGGGACGCTTCAATTGCGCCCAAGCAAAAACCTGGCCCGATTGTCTTTGACCTGCCGCTGACACGCGAGGCTATGGCAGATTATCTGGGATTGACCCTTGAAACCGTAAGTCGCCAGATTTCGGCCCTGAAGAAAGAGGGGGTCATCGAGTTGGAAGGCAAACGCCACGTGACAATCCCCGATATGCGGCGTCTGATGGACGAGGCTGGCGACGACTCGGATGGCGGCTTTCTGATTTAAGCCTATCCTGCTGCCTTCAGCCGTGATTTACTGAATCCGTGAATGAACCACGCAGGAGTAAGGCATGGAATTCAGTAGCATTTTGGCAATGCTGGTCATCGGTGCGATCGCCGGGTGGCTTTCGGGAAAAATTATGGAAGGCCGCGGGTTCGGCCTGATCGGAAACATCATAGTCGGGATCGTGGGCGCCTTTCTTGCAGGTCTGATTTTCCCGGCGCTGGGCTTTTCGGTTGGCGGCGGCGTGTTTTCGTCAATACTCTTCGCAACCATCGGCGCGGTCATACTGTTGTTTGTGATTGGTCTCATAAAACGCGTCTAGGCCATCCGTCCGAACGGAAGGCCCTGAATAGGAAACACGCCTGATCAGTGTGCCAGAAACACTGGGACCGAAGCTTGTTCCAGCATGTTGCGAGTCGCCCCGCCCAGGATGGCTTCGCGGAACCTTGAATGACCATATGCACCCATAACGATCATGTCCGCCTCACTATCTTCGGCGTGCCTGTTCAGGATGTCTGAGACACGGGTCATGGTTTTGCTGAGCACATCAATTTCACATTTGGCCCCATGACGAGCCAACATCTGAGACAGTAGTCCACCGGGGTCAGAGCGGTCGGGGCCGTGGCGCGGCGGGTCGATAATGACAATTCGGACCAGATCAGCTTGCGTCAGGAAAGGCAGGGCGCACCGGATGGCGCGCATGGCTTCGACACTTTCATTCCACCCGATCAGCACAGTACTAGGACGCTCAAAGGGCGCTGAGCTATCAGGCGTGACCAGAATTGGCGCGTGACCCTCGAACATGGCGGCTTCGACAATTGGTTCGGCCTCGGCGCTGCGGTCTTTGCCATAAGGTTTAGGCAGGACAACCAGATCCGAGAACCGGGCACGATGCGCTACGTGCCGACCAATATCGGCGATCTGAGCGACCCCGCTTTCGGCAGACCAGCGAATATCGGATTTGCCCAGATATTCCTGAGTTTGCGTCAGCAGTTCGTCGGCGTCTGCGTTGGCCCGGCTCAGCGTTTCTTGCAGGACCAGAGCATTTGCACCCGCGTAATAATAACCCGCTTGGCTGCGATCGACGCCAAGGCATAGCGCTTCGGCATGCGCATCCTGTGCATTTGCCAGTGCAACCATTTGCGCCAAGGCTGATTGTGATTGTCCCGAGTCCGTTACGACTGTGAGAAGAGATTTGTACGCCATTTTGACCTCTTGTCTTCAGGGCTAAGTGGCATGCGGCCATGCAACTCAGTCTAAGGCTTAGGATTGTCACAGATTTCGGGCTATTGTCTTGATACAGATCAAAGCGAGGTTGGCCGCTGTCCGACAAAACAACGGCCAGTCAAAAGGGTTCCGCGACAAATAAGAATCGCGCGGGGCATGGCAAAGGGACGCAATATGTCAAATTACATCAAGCTGATCGTGCTTGGTCTGATCGCGATATTCGCGGCGATCGGAACCAATTACGCACGCGATTTGGCGTATCAGGTGCATGCAATTCTGGTGATGCTGATCGCCGGTGGATTGTTCATCTGGACGCTGAGAAATACGGATGAGCCAGATATCCTCGTCGACCGTTCGGCCGAGTACATGGATGACGTGATCCGCTATGGCGTGATCGCAACTGCCTTCTGGGGGGTGGTCGGGTTCCTTGCGGGGACCTTTATCGCCTTTCAGTTGGCCTTTCCGGTGCTGAACTTCGAGTGGGCACAAGGCTATCTGAACTTTGGCCGTTTGCGTCCGTTGCACACCTCGGCTGTGATTTTTGCCTTTGGTGGTAACGCGCTGATCGCGACGTCTTTCTATGTGGTCCAGCGCACAAGCGCTGCGCGCCTATGGGGCGGCAATCTGGCGTGGTTCGTGTTCTGGGGCTATCAGCTGTTCATCGTTCTGGCAGCAACCGGCTATGTGCTGGGTGGAACGCAGTCCAAGGAATACGCGGAACCCGAATGGTACGTTGACCTGTGGCTGACCATCGTCTGGGTGGCCTATCTGGCCGTATTCCTGGGTACGATCGTCCGGCGGAAAGAGCCCCACATCTACGTGGCGAACTGGTTCTATCTGGCGTTCATCGTGACCGTCGCCATGTTGCACTTGGTCAACAACATGACCATCCCGGTCAGCGTTTGGGGTTCGAAGTCAGTCATCGTCTGGTCGGGCGTTCAAGACGCCATGATCCAGTGGTGGTACGGCCACAACGCCGTGGGCTTCTTTCTGACCGCAGGCTTCCTGGGCATGATGTACTACTTCATCCCGAAACAGGCCGAGCGTCCGGTATTCAGCTACAAGCTGTCAATCATCCACTTCTGGGCGCTGATCTTCCTGTATATCTGGGCCGGTCCGCACCACCTGCATTATACCGCGCTGCCGGATTGGGCGTCGACGCTGGGCATGGTGTTCTCGATCATCCTGTGGATGCCGTCCTGGGGTGGCATGATCAACGGCCTGATGACCCTGTCGGGCGCGTGGGACAAGCTGCGTACTGACCCGGTGATCCGGATGATGGTGATCTCGGTCGGCTTCTACGGCATGTCCACGTTCGAGGGGCCAATGATGTCGATCCGCGCGGTCAACAGCCTCAGCCACTACACCGACTGGACCATCGGTCACGTGCACTCGGGCGCGCTGGGCTGGAACGGCATGATCACCTTTGGTGCGCTGTACTTCCTGGTGCCGGTCCTGTGGAAGCGTGAGCGTCTGTACTCGCTGCAGATGGTCAGCTGGCACTTCTGGCTCGCCACTATCGGCATCGTGCTCTACGCCGCGTCGATGTGGGTGACCGGTATCATGGAAGGCCTGATGTGGCGTGAAGTGGATGCAAACGGCTTCCTGGTGAACTCGTTCGCTGACACCGTGGCTGCCAAATTCCCGATGTATGTGGTGCGTGCTTTGGGTGGCGTGATGTTCGTCGCGGGTGCGTTGATCATGTGCTACAACCTGTGGATGACTGTGCGGAAAGCGCCGGCCAAAGAGGCCAGCCTGACCGTCGCGGTCCCGGCTGAATAGGAGGGCCGGAGCAATGGCAATTCTCGACAAACATAAGATCCTCGAGACCAACGCGACCCTCCTGCTGATCTTCAGCTTTTTGGTCGTGACCATCGGTGGCATCGTGCAGATCACCCCGCTGTTCTATCTTGAGAACACCATCGAGAAGGTGGAGGGCATGCGCCCTTACACCCCTCTCGAAATGGCGGGCCGTGACATCTACATCCGCGAAGGCTGCTATACCTGCCACAGCCAGATGATCCGCCCGATGCGGGACGAGGTCGAACGCTATGGCCACTACTCGCTGGCGGCCGAGTCGATGTACGACCACCCGTTCCAATGGGGGTCCAAGCGTACTGGACCAGATCTGGCGCGTGTTGGTGGCCGCTATTCCGACCAGTGGCATGTTGATCACTTGCGTGACCCGCAGTCGGTGGTTCCGGAATCGGTGATGCCGAAGTACGGCTTCCTCGAGCATCGCAAGATCGACGGCAAGTATATCGGTGATGTCATGTCGGCGAATGCCGTCGTGGGCACGCCCTATACGGAAGAGATGCTGGCAAATGCGCAGGCGGATTTCCGAGCGCAGGCCGACCCGGACAGCGACTATGACGGTTTGCTGGAACGGTACGGTGACAAGGTCAGCGTTCGCAACTTCGACGGCCAGCCCGAGCTGACCGAGGCTGATGCGTTGGTAGCTTATCTGCAGATGCTGGGAACGCTGGTCGATTTCTCGACCTTCACCCCGGATCCGAGCCGCTAAAGGAGGGTGTGATGGAAGAATACACAATCCTGAGGCAATTCGCGGATAGCTGGATGCTGTTGGTACTGTTTGTCTTCTTTGTTGGCATCGTGATCTGGGTTTTCCGTCCCGGAGCCAGCAAAGAATACAAGGACACCGCCAACATCCCGTTCCGGCACGAAGATGCCCCTGCGCCCCTCAAGGGTGATGAAACAGCTGCGCCCCGTGGGGGCGACAAACCCGCCACATCCAAGGAGGCGCGGCAATGAGCAAGATACCTGAAAAACAGCCGGGCGATCCGAATACCACGGGCCACAGCTGGGACGGCATCGAGGAATTCGACAATCCGATGCCACGTTGGTGGCTGTGGACCTTTTACGTCACGATCATCTGGGGTGTGATCTACACGATCATGTATCCGGCCTGGCCGCTTGTTCAATCCGCAACTGCGGGCGT
The DNA here is from genome assembly GCF_059611125.1 of Ruegeria sp. CDSB029. Taxonomy (NCBI): domain Bacteria; kingdom Pseudomonadati; phylum Pseudomonadota; class Alphaproteobacteria; order Rhodobacterales; family Roseobacteraceae; genus Ruegeria; species Ruegeria sp. CDSB029. Next base: position 32,044 of record NZ_JBXWOX010000009.1, on the reverse strand, counting down.
CCTTGGCTGGTCTTCACGAGAATTGGTGCAGGAAGAGATCGTTTCCTTCGAAGAGGCCAATGCGCCGTGGAACGCCAAACTGGTTGAAACCTCGCTTGAAGATGTCTCGAAAGATCCGGAGCTGCAGCAATATGCGGTCAATGCGGGCGGCGCGGTATTCCGGACATGGTGCGCGCAGTGCCACGGTTCGGGCGCGCAGGGTGCGCCGGGCTTCCCGAACCTGCTGGACGACGCATGGCTCTGGGGCGGTTCGCTGGAAGATATCGAGACCACCATTGCCTATGGTATTCGGAATGAAGAAAGCGACGATGCACGTTATTCCGAAATGCCAGCCTTTGGCGAAATCCTAGAGAAAGAGGAGATCACGCAGGTCGTACAGTACGTCATGTCGCTGACCAATGCGCAGACAGACGACGCGGCGGCACAGGCAGGCAAGGTTGTCTTTGAGGACAACTGCTCGGTTTGCCATGGCGAAGACGGCAAGGGTGACGTCACTCAAGGTGCACCGAACCTTACGGATGCGATCTGGCTTTATAGTGGCAGCGAAGAGGCTTTGACCGAAACGGTACAGTATAGCCGCTTTGGCGTGATGCCCCCGTGGGAAAACCGCCTGACCGAAGCGCAAATCCGCGCTGTCACCGCCTATGTCCACCAGTTGGGTGGCGGTCAGTAACCGCAAAAGAATACCTTCGGACGGTTCGCCGTCCGAAGGTTGAGGCACCGGCTGTTCCATCTGTTCGCGCGTTTCCTGAACAGCCGGTGCTGCCTCTCTACCTTACAAACCACCAGCGAGGCGGTCCAGACGCGGGCTTCGGTTTGCTATTTGCATTGCGAAAAACTGGCGCGTTTGTGTTGCCTCCACCAATGACTTTCCGGCAACCAGCGTTGCTTTTGTCTGTCAGGCCGATCCGATGATTTTGGTTCATCCAGCTCATGTGTCTGGGTGGCAATCATGAATGACTTTGCAAGAATTGAGAGCATCTGACATCTCCTGAGTTTTGGTTCTTCTGTCATCAGGATTGATTTTCAGACTGCAAAATGCGACTCAATTAGCATTTCTATATGTAATCAGGGCTTACATATGAACTGGATGGAAATGCCGCCGCTCGCATCGCTCAGAGCTTTTTCCGCTTTTGCGGCGACACGGAATGTTGTGGAAGCGGGCAACTCACTGAATGTCAGCCACGCTGCCATCAGCCAGCAATTGCGCGTGCTTGAGAAATTTCTTGGAGTTGCGCTGTTGGATCGGTCCGGCAAATCCATGACCTTGACGCCTGAAGGTGAAAGGTTGGCGCGCGCCGTGCATCTTGGGTTCGGTGCGATTGGCGATGCCTTGGTCGAACTGACCCAATCCAAACAGGATCGTCCGGTTCATGTTTCTTTGACGTCGTCATTTGCCGCGTCATGGCTGATGCCCCGCCTGCCAGCATTTCAGGCCGAACACCCGGATATCCAATTGGCGCTTGATCCGTCACCTGCACTGGTCAGCCTAGATCCCGGCGGTGTCGATGTGGCCATCCGCTATGGTGCAGGCACATGGCCCGGTGTCCGTACAGAAATGTTGCTGCAAAGCCCTATGGTGATCGTCGCGGCCCACAATCTGGTGGGGGAAAAAACGTTGTGGACGCCAGACGAGCTCAGCGAACTGCCTTGGCTTGAAGAGTTCGGCACCACCGAGGCAACCAACTGGCTGGCCCGACGTGGTGTCGGGCACGGGCCAAATGCAGGGCGAATCTCATTGCCCGGCAATCTGCTTTTGGAAGGGTTGCGCGCGGGGCAGGGCGTAACCGTCACGGCGCGGCATTTTGTCGAAGCAGAAATCACGTCGGGCCAAATCATCGAACTGTTTCGCGAGCCCGAAAACAGCGGATATCACCTTGTTACTGGTGATTTCCCTCTGCGTCCGGCGGCAAAAACTTTTATTGCATGGCTCAGGCGGCAAGCTGGTAAGATGTGACAAAAGGTGTCTGCACGATGCGCTTTTGACCCATGTCAAAGTGGCTACCTTTGTGTTCTGGAAAAAGACACCGTGATATAGCCACATCTGGAGCCAGCCCGTGAGCGATTCCGACCCCGCACCCAGCCTTTACGCCGCACGAGAACCCATATTTCCGCGTCGCGTGTCCGGGCCGTTTCGCAATCTGAAATGGATCATTCTCGCGGTCACGCTGGGGATCTATTACATCACCCCGTGGATCAGATGGGACCGGGGGCCCAGCCTGCCGGATCAGGCGGTGTTGCTGGATTTGGCCAACCGCAGGTTCTATTTCTTCTGGATCGAGATCTGGCCGCATGAATTCTATTTTGTTGCCGGTTTGTTGATCATGGCCGGGTTGGGGTTGTTCCTTTTCACCTCGGCGCTGGGGCGCGTGTGGTGCGGTTATGCCTGCCCACAGACGGTTTGGACTGACCTGTTCATCCTTGTCGAACGCTGGATCGAAGGAGATCGCAACGCCCGGTTACGTCTGCATCGTCAGGAAAAGCTAGACTTTCGCAAAGCGCGGTTGCGGCTGACGAAATGGGCTGCCTGGCTTTTGATCGGTCTGGCGACCGGTGGTGCCTGGGTGTTCTATTTCGCCGATGCGCCGACGCTTCTGCGGGACCTTGTGACCGGGAACGCCCATCCGGTTGCCTATACGACAATACTGATTTTGACGGGAACGACCTTCCTGTTCGGTGGCTTCGCGCGTGAACAGATTTGTATCTATGCCTGTCCATGGCCGCGGATTCAGGCGGCGATGATGGACGAGGATACACTCGTCGTCGGGTACCGTGAATGGCGTGGTGAGCCGCGCGGCAAGGGCAAACGAACTGCGGACTCCGAGCTGGGCGACTGCATCGACTGTATGGCCTGCGTCAATGTCTGCCCGGTTGGGATCGACATTCGCGACGGACAGCAGTTGGAATGCATTACCTGTGCGCTGTGTATCGACGCCTGTGACGACATGATGGCCAAGATCGGCAAGCCGCGTGGCTTGATCGACTATATGGCGCTGAGCGACGAAGCCAACGAGCGGGCAGGTAAGCCGCCCAAAAATGTCTGGAAACATATCCTGCGGCCCCGGACCATCCTGTATACGGCCCTTTGGTCACTTGTCGGCTTTGGGCTGCTGTTTGCCCTGTTCATCCGGTCCGACATCGAAGTTACCGTGGCCCCGGTTCGCAACCCGACCTTTGTCACCCTGTCCGACGGCACGATCCGCAATACTTATGACGTGCGCGTGCGGAACAAACATGGCGAGGAACGGCTGTTCAAGCTGTCTCTGTCCGGTGATCCGGCGATGCGGATCGTGATCGAAGGCACGCCACTTGATACGGTGAATGTCACGGCGGATACTGCGCAATTGCAGCGGGTTTATATTATCGCCTCGAAAGACACGGATCCGGCAGCGGCGGACGCGACACCGGTTCGGATCTGGATCGAGGATATCGAAAGCGGTGAGCGCGCCTACAAGGACACGACGTTCAATGGACGAGGAAACTGAGATGGCCGAGCGTCAATTTACTGGAAAGCACTTTCTGGCGATCTTTGTCGCTGCTTTCGGGGTGATCATTTCCGTGAATCTCGTGCTGGCCTACAAAGCTGTCCAAACCTTTCCCGGGCTCGAGGTCAAAAACTCTTACGTCGCCAGTCAGGAGTTCAACGAGCGCCTGAAAGTGCAACAGGCCTTGGGTTGGGAAATCCGGGCTGAGACCAATGGCGGTCTTTTGATCCTGCACATCACCGACCAAACCGGCGCGCCGGTCCAGGTGGCCGAGCTGCAGGCAGTTGTTGGCCGGGCGACGCATGTGAAAGAGGATTTCACCCCGGATTTCACTTTTGACGGGACCGCCTATTCCACGCCCGCAGCGCTGGGCAAGGGGAACTGGAACATCCGTCTGGTGGCCAAAGACAACAGCGGTGCCGAATTTGCGCAGCGGGTTCCGTTGTATGTGAAAGGGTAGGGGATGACCGCTCAGCTCAGCTCAGGTACGGCGGCATGCCCCGGTTGCATCGCAGCACCGGCAGAACCAGCGCGACCCGTTCCTGAAGATGTGCAGATTGCCCTATCCCTGCCCGGCATTCGCTGCTCGGCCTGTATTGCGAATGTTGAACGCGCGCTGAACGCCCATCCGGGTGTCGAGGACGCGCGGGTCAATCTGACGCTCAAGCGTGCAATGGTCAAAGCAGCCGCTGAGACACACGCTGCCGACCTGATCCCCGTTTTGGAGCGCGCCGGGTACGAGGCGCATGAGCTGGACCCGGGCGCTTTGTCGGCAACCCAATCCGACAAGGCCGGGCGTGATCTGCTGATGCGATTGGCGGTGGCTGGTTTCGCGTCGATGAACGTGATGCTGTTGTCTGTGTCGGTCTGGTCAGGGGCTACGGATGCGACGCGGGATCTGTTTCACTGGATTTCAGCGGCCATTGCTCTGCCTGCGATTGCCTTTTCCGCGCAGCCCTTCTTTGCCAACGCCTGGAGTGCACTGCGAGTCAAACGATTGAACATGGATGTGCCAATTGTGTTGGCGATCCTACTGGCACTTGTCACGTCGCTTTGGGAAACCGCGCTTAGCGGAGAGCATGCCTATTTCGACGCCGCACTGACGTTGACCTTCTTCCTGCTCGCAGGCCGGTATCTGGACTATCGCACCCGCGCTGCGGCCCGATCAGCAGCCGAAGAACTGACGGCCCTGGAAGTGCCGCGTGCAATTCGCTTGGTGGACGGGGCGGAAGAAGAGGTGTCCGTCGCAAGCCTGGCCGTTGGTGATCTGATAATTGTTCGCCCGGGCGGGCGTATGCCTGTGGATGGTGAGATTGTATCGGGCAAATCGGAGCTCGACAGGTCATTGTTGACGGGCGAGACGTTGCCTGTCTTTGCCGAAGCCGGTCTTGCCGTCAGCGCGGGTGAGGTTAACCTGACGGGCCCGCTGACGATCCGGACCACAGCGGTCGGTGAGGATACGTCACTGCACCGTATGGCGGATCTGGTGGCCATCGCAGAATCCGGTCGATCGCGCTATACGTCGCTGGCTGACAAGGCGGCCAAGCTATACGCGCCGGGGGTGCATATTCTGTCCGCGCTCAGTTTCCTTGGGTGGTACATCTATTCCGGCGATATCCGAACCGCGCTGAACATCGCTGCGGCGGTTCTGATCATCACCTGCCCCTGTGCGCTGGGGCTTGCTGTGCCCGCTGTGACGACGGCGGCCTCGGGGCGATTGTTTCACAAGGGGATGCTAATCAAACATTCTACTGCGCTGGAACGTCTGGCCGAGGTTGATACGGTCGTTTTTGATAAAACCGGCACACTTACATCCGGCACTCCGGAATTGACCAATCTTGAGGATCATTCCCGCGCGGATCTTGAGATTGCACTGGCACTGGCCGAGGCGTCTTCGCATCCGTTGTCGGTGTCGCTTGCCAAGTTCGCCAGAGATGCCGGGATCAAGCCTGCCAGACTTGAGGATGTGGTCGAGGTTCCGGGTTATGGCACCGAAGGAACCTACCGTGATCAGCGTGTGCGCCTTGGGCGCGCCGGTTGGACCGGCGCGACCGAAGGTGATCAGACGGCAGCTTGGTTGGCGGTCACGGGGCAGTCACCGGTTGCGTTTCTGTTCTCGGATTCTCTGCGTCCGGGCGCGGCCGAGGCTGTGCAGGCGTTCCGTGACGGCGGAAAGAGTGTCGTTCTCATCTCGGGTGATACACGAGGCGCGGTTCAAACGCTGGCAGACAAGCTTGGGATTGAAACATGGATTGCCGAGGCGCTGCCTCAGGATAAAGCCACCCATGTACAGGAGCTCAGCGACCAGGGCCGCCACGTCCTGATGGTTGGTGACGGGCTAAACGATACAGCCGCGCTTGCCGCGGCGCATGTGTCAATTTCACCTGCCTCGGCGCTGGACGCAGCGCGGGTGGCGTCGGATATCGTATTACTGGGCAACGATTTGTCCCCGATTGCAGATGCCTGTGACACAGCAGTGAAGGCGACCAAAAGGATTCGCGAGAACTTTCGCATCGCCACGGTTTACAATATCATCGCGGTACCCTTGGCCGTGGCCGGGTTTGCCACGCCACTGATCGCGGCATTGGCGATGTCGACGTCGTCGATTACCGTGTCCCTGAATGCCCTGCGCCTGAGGTAGTTGATATGGAAGTTCTGGCCTATCTCATACCGATTTCCCTGTTTTTGGGCGGGGTTGGCCTTGTGGCGTTTATCTACACGGTGCGGTCGAACCAGTATGATGATCCCGAGGGTGACGCGCGGCGTATCCTCAGCGATGAATGGGATGACAAGCCCAAGTCCTGACCACTCTTGAAATTGCCGCAATGCCCGGTTATGTCCGACCCATCCGCTAGCAGAGAGAACCGAGCCAAATGGCAACTATGAATCCGATCCAGTTCATTCAGCAAGTCCGTGCCGAAGTCTCGAAGGTCGTCTGGCCGACCCGGCGCGAGGTTCTGCTGACCACGGTCATGGTGTTCATCATGGCGGCACTGACCGCTGTGTTCTTTGCGCTGGTCGATCTGGGTATTCGCGGCGGTCTGCAACTGATCCTGGGCGCATTCGGTTAAACCGGATTGGGCCGGGCGGAAACGCCACAGCCCCCTTGCACAGCGCGGGATGTCAGAGTAGTTGACACAGTACTATTCGGAATGGGCGTGCGGCGATTCGGGCTGTGCGCCGCTTTTTATTCCGGGTGACGTGGCAGAATTTCAATGACGGTGCTTGCGGCATTCCGAACGCACCGAAGGCAAACAAGGACGACAGGTTCATGGCGAAACGGTGGTACTCGGTCAGCGTTCTTTCGAACTTCGAAAAGAAGATCGCAGAGCAGATCCGCACGTCCGTGGCTGAGCAAGGCCTTGAGGACGATATCGACGAAGTACTGGTGCCCACCGAAGAGGTGATCGAAGTGCGCCGGGGCAAGAAGGTCACGACCGAACGCCGCTTTATGCCCGGCTACGTGCTGGTGCATATGGAAATGTCGGATCAGGGCTATCACTTGGTCAACTCGATCAACCGGGTTACCGGCTTCTTGGGCCCGCAGGGCCGCCCGATGCCGATGCGCGACGCCGAGGTGAACCAGATCCTCAACCGTGTTCAGGAAGGTGAAGACGCGCCGAAACTGATGATCTCGTTCGAAGTGGGCGAGAAGGTCAAGGTCAACGACGGCCCGTTCGAGGATTTCGACGGTATGGTCGAAGGTGTGGACGACGAAGCCCAGAAGCTGAAAGTCTCGGTTTCGATCTTTGGTCGCGAAACCCCGGTCGAGCTGGACTTTACGCAGGTTACGAAGCAGGGCTAAAACCCACTTCAGCGAATTTTGGAGCGCCGCGATGCTAGGAGCAACGCGGCGCTTTTGCTTTTATGGCATCAGCTTTTCAAGTTCGCAGGCAAAAGGCAGAAGAAATCGACCGGAAAGTAAGAGCTTTGCAGCTAGGGCGGACCGGGAATTAGTTCTTGTTGTTGAAGAACTGTTAGGATGTCCAGAATTGTCGACGGGCTGACATCCACCGAACCGTCCAAAAATACACCAAGTCCACCTTCTCCGATCTCTCGTGGGCCACCAGAGTCATAAACCGGATCAAGAGACGCGAGCTCTGCCGGCAGTACCGGACACAAAGGGGTTTCGTTCAAAACAAGGTCTACGGCAGCCAACATCAGCTTCTTGACGGACTCGAGCGTATCGTCCTCAAGGAGTTTTTCGCGCTGCGCTTCGGGAGCCGTGAGTACGAGGTCGATAAGTTCGAAATAGGCACAGTTGTCCCGCAACTCTACAGTCGCTTCGGTGGACATGTTTGCCTGGATAGAGTTTTTTTGTTCACCCCGCTGAAAGTCGCGCTCACTGGTTCGGCTGCATTCAAAGATTGTGATGGTCACTTGCCCATCCAGATCGATCGCGTCGTCTTGAGCCTTAAAGCCGAATTCATCCAGTCGGACTTGCAGGCCGCAATTGTCGACTATTGCGTTTTCCGCCAGTCGCTCAGGTACAGTTTTCTGTACTTCGCGCAGATCAAGAAGGGCACCCACACCGATCCGGGTAGGGGCAACAGCGGAGAGGTTCAGATCAAGCGTATAAGGCAATTCCGTATCACGAACTGGCAGTGTCGCGTCGATGACAAAATCTACCTGTTGCGCGACGGGTGCTCGGGCTCCCAGAACTACTGCCATTAAGACTGGAAAAATCAACCAAAGTCTCATTCAGCAAACTCCAATACGCCAAGCTCCTTCAATCCTCCAAGGACTTCGACAATTGTCTCAGCGCTGACATCGGCAGACCCGACAATGGCAGCACCCATCCCGCCTGGCGCAATTTCCCGAGTGCCCCCGGACTCGTAAATCGGGTCGAGTACAGTGAACTCCGCGGGCAATGGCGGGCAGACCGGGTGCGCAGCCAAAAATTCCCCGCCTTTTTCGAGGACGGCTTCGTTGATGCGGTTGGTCAGTCCGAAAAGATTGGAGACAGCGCCAATAAAACCGCGCGGATTTAGATCAACGCCTTCGATGCTGAATGTCAGGCATTGGCCCTTCACCTCGGCCTTGGCGACCGCGACCGCGTCTACCGTGGCCCCAAAATACCGAAAGCCCGGTTCTTCATGGCGGTTACATCTCGTAAACTGCGCACGGGCTGAACCTTCAATCTTTACGGTGTCGTCTATGGCGGTGACGTCCCGAACCTCAAGATAGATCTGGCGTTTACAGCTTTCTTCCAGGGGACCGGTCAGGATTTGAGGCGCTTTTTCCTGCAATCCGCGCAAATCCACAAAGGCGCGCAGTTGCAAACGGGTTGGGCTGGCTTCTTCAAGGCCACCATAGACAGTGAAGGGAACCGGAATATCGCGCAGTGGAACTTCTTTAGTCAATTTGATCTGAAACCGACCGGCATAGGTGGCAGGATCAATTCCCGTCGAGGAGTATGAAGAAGAACTGTTGGACCCGCCGGTTTGGGTGACCGCCTTCGGCTCTGTGCCCTGATCCTGAGCCTTGCTACCACAGCCCGGCAGCATAGCAAAAAGAATGCAGACCAATAGTCCCTTGTTCAGTCGAGATGATGCCATCCCTGACCACCTCTTCTGTGTCCAAGCCGTACCAAGATACCCGCCTGCGTTTCTTAAGCAACTTATGCATTCAATTTATTTTTTTTGTTTCGCTGTTTCCAACTGTCACAGAGGCTCGTTCAGGACACAAACACGCCCTTTGGAAACAAGGTGTGAGCTACTTGCCAACCCCACCATTCCCCTATTCATGCCGCCTTTACCGTTTTCGGGCGAGATTCTCTCGTGGGAGGTTGCTGGGATCGCGGTCTCGTATCTGACCGCGCGAAACAAGTCGGGTGGGGCGTGCCGGTCAAGCTGCTGTTCTAACTTTTGGCGGTGAAGTCACGGTCGAACTAGGTTTCTAGCAACTTGCGAAGTAGAGCTAGGTTGTTTTCTGGCTACATTGATAACGCCGCGATGCAACACGCAACGCGGCGCTTTTTTGTTTCAGCTTGGTAGACGCCGATAGCGTTTAGTTTATCGACTTATCTCGCCTGCACCATAGCCGCACGCAAGAGTTGCGGGCGGTCTGATTGGGATGGCAGGAAGACAGCCTGCGATCCGGCATCCAGCGCAGAAAGGCTCGCATCGTACCATTGCATCGCAAGATCGCGGCGTTCTTGTACACCAAAGCCTTCGCGCAGGTGGTGCCCAACCAACTCTCCATAGGCTGGCTCGCCCATAGCGACCAACATCAGTGCAGAACCAACAGCGGTATCCATGTTGTCCTGCAGGTAACCCATTGCCAGGCAGACTTTGCTTGTCGCGGCAAGATCTTCAGGGCTGAGCCCAGAATCCAAAGCAAGCTTGCGCATCTGAGTTTCCGACTCTGTTTTTGAGTTTAGAGACAACGCAACAACTTGCGGCTCCAACATTTCACCAAATGCGTCACACTGAGCTGCGACCTGGTCTGGTGTCAGTCCCTGAATGTCCTGCATCAGATCCTCGCCCCGGGCCATGGCATAGCTTCGAGCCAGGCAAAACTGTTCGCTGAGTGCAAAATCAGGATCGGACATATTGGCCAAAGTCGTGTAGCCGCCATTGGTCGACGTCTGAAGCATAACCGCGCTGCAGCGATTGGCGAGTGACGGGCCTGTTGTGCCGCCAGAAAACAAGGTCGGTAGGGTAGTGGATGGTGCTTCGGCAACGTCTGTCGTGGGTTCGACCTCTTGCGCGGTTGCGACCGGGGCGGCCACTGCCGGTGGCTGCGGAGCCGCCGCCAGCGCGGTGCCGCTATGCACTTGCTGACGGTACGCTAACAAAAGAGGCTGTCCGGACAGTTGAGTCGATGCCTGTCCTCCGCTTGTCGCCCAATAGTAGGCCTGCATAAGGAAGTCGCGCTGATAGGGCTGAAAATCATAGCCATTGATAGGGTAGCCCATTGAAACCTGATAACGTTCGATCGCAGACCGGGTTCCGCGGCCGACCTGTCCATCGACCCTTCCGGCATTGTAACCAAAGTAGTTGAGTGCGGTCTGAGTTTGCGCACCTTGTGTTGTCGACGGTATGCCGGGACGGTAGGTCCGAGTTGACCGCGTCGTTCTCTGGGCTTTTTTCTTCTGCTGGTCCTGGCCTATCGCGTAACCTAAGACCCCACCAACGACAGCGCCGCCGAGGAAGTCACCGGCGTCGGCCCGCGCCACCTGAGGAGCGGTTGCAGCAAAGGATAGGGCGAGTCCGAGCGTAACTATCAAACGAAAAAACATAACTTACCTCCAAAACAAAACGCCTGAATTTGATGAGTATACCACATTCATTGCTCAACGCGGACCTGGACATTGCAGTGACGCTCGAATCCCAGTCTTAGCGCGGTTGGTTGGCGGACTTTTGCCAATTTCAGGCTATTTTCCGATGGGTATAAAAGTCTTCTAACTCACGAAATGTGGACGAGCGGGTCAATTATGGTCCGTTCGAGGAATTCGTCGGTATGGGCGACGGCGTGGACGACGAGAACCAGAAGCGAAGGTCTTGGTTTCGATCTTTGGCTGCGAGATGTCGGCCGAGCTGGACTTCACGCAGGTTACGAAGCAGGGATACTTGGGCTTCGCAGAAAGTTTATGTTGAGGTGACCTGTTGGGCACCCTTTTTATGAATTTGCTGTGCGAACTTTCCAGACAGATTGATCCTCGCCAAACCCTTTTAGGGACGCCGTTCCGATCTGTTCGCACAGTTCTGGCAGAATTGCCGCAGCCGCGTCAGAGAGGACGTGATCAGAATCTAACTCTGTCGCCGCTGTAAGCAATCGGGCGGTTAGATTCACGTCAGGCCCAATCGCTGTAAAATCCAGCCGGTCGCCACCTCCGATGTTGCCATAATGAAACCGACCATAGTGGATAGCTGTGCGGACGCCCAGTTTATGATCGAAGCTTGCCGTGTCCAGCGCTTGCCAACCTTCTTGAACCGCCGCAATTGCGGCTTTGACCTGTGCGTCTGGGGGCATGTTTTCCCGAGTTGGGAAAATGGCAAAAAATCCGTCACCCATAAATTTCAATATTTCACCGCCCTGATCCATCACGGATGGGGCCAGGCAGTCGAAAGTATTATTCAGAAGCTTGACTAACGCGTCTCCGGAAACTGAATTCGAGAGTTGTGTGAACCCCTTAAGATCTGCGAAAAGAATGACGGCGTCGATTTCTCCTCCGTCGCCGCGGTGTATCTTGCCATCCAGAATTTGTGCGCCACTGTTCCGGCCCACATAGGTCGACAAAAGATAGGTTGCATCCAGTCGCAGCATATAGGACTCGGTCAGGCGTGCGAGCGGTCCACGGACCCTCTCCAGAATATTCAAGTCCCGTTCTGAGAATCCGCCCGGCGATGCGCTCGACCACGTGCACACGTGGGTATCGCCGTTGAGGTAGATCAGTGGCTGCGCAAGATAGTCTGTAAACCCTTGTTCGCGCAATTCGCCTATGATGATGTAATCTTCCGGGCAATCGGGGTCTTCCAAGTGCCGACGAATAGTTTCCTTACGCTCGATCACATGGGGCAAGGGATTGTTCGTGTAAATTTCGGTCGTAAACAACTGCAGCGGGGCATCAACCCTGTCCACTCCCTCACCCGCCTTCCATAAGAACCGGCGGCCTGTCAGATTGGGGTGAAGCGTCCAGATGAACAACCCGAACCGGTCGATTGCTACGCCAGCATCCACTAGACTCGTACAAATACCCTCAATGATGCCTATGGCATTTCCTGCCGAGCGGGCCCCATCGACCATCCATTCGATCAGGGCGTCAACTTTAGTTTGTTGCGGGCTGGGTTTTTGCGATGCGGGCAACATGCGTTTCTCGTTAGGCTGCGTGCTGTAGCGTATAGACCGGTATCATGAAACTCTGACTGTCTTGGGCTGAAACTGCAAGATTCGTACGTCAGGCAGATCGGCGATCAGAAATTCGGCTTGCAATTGGACGTGCAGGCGAGTAAGGCGCAGCTCTGTCGTTGAAAGCGACAAGCACTGTGGAAGGCGAGCGTATCGCGATTCGCGGACCAGACCACACAACTGAATAGCCCTGATGACGCGTCAGAGGGGTGTTGAAAAAGGAGAAACCAAATGGCTAAGAAGCTTGCTGGTACGATGAAACTGCAGGTTCCTGCAGGTCAGGCGAACCCGTCGCCGCCAGTTGGTCCGGCGCTGGGTCAGCGCGGCATCAACATCATGGAATTCTGCAAGGCGTTCAACGCCAAGACCGCAGACATGGAGCAAGGCGCACCTTGCCCGACCGTGATCACCTATTATCAGGACAAGTCCTTCACCATGGACATCAAGACGCCGCCCGCGTCTTATTACCTGAAAAAAGCAGCTGGTCTGAAGCCGGTTGGTAAGCGTAACCGCCCCCGTGGCGCGGAAAACCCAGGTCGTGAGACCGTGGCAACCGTGACCTCGAAGCAGGTTCGCGAAATCGCCGAAGCCAAAATGAAAGATCTGAACGCCAACGATGTCGAAGGCGCAATGCAGATCATCCTGGGCTCGGCCCGCTCTATGGGCATCGAGGTGAAGTAAGATGGCAAAACTCGGTAAACGTACGCGCGCCGCGCGCGAAGCTGTCGCTGGCAAGGAAAACCTGTCGGTGGACGAAGCAGTTGCCCTGGTCAAAGCCAACGCAACTTCGAAATTCGACGAGACCATCGAAATCGCTCTGAACCTGGGCGTTGACACTCGTCACGCAGACCAGATGGTTCGTGGCGTTGTTGGCCTGCCCAACGGCACCGGTAAAGCGATGCGCGTTGCTGTATTTGCTCGTGGCCCCAAGGCTGACGAAGCGAAAGAAGCAGGCGCGGATATCGTTGGCGCAGAAGACCTGATGGAAACCATTCAGGGCGGCACCATCGAATTCGATCGCTGCATTGCAACCCCTGACATGATGCCGATCGTTGGCCGTCTGGGTAAAGTTCTGGGCCCGCGCAACCTGATGCCGAACCCCAAGGTTGGCACCGTGACCATGGACGTGAAAGCGGCCGTGGAAGCAGCCAAGGGCGGTGAAGTTCAGTTCAAGGCGGAAAAAGGCGGCGTCGTGCACGCCGGTGTTGGCAAAGCGTCGTTCGACGAAGCCAAGCTGGTCGAAAACGTCCGTGCCTTTATCTCGGCCGTGGCCAAGGCCAAGCCGACAGGCGCCAAAGGCACCTACATGAAGAAAATCGCGCTGAGCTCGACCATGGGCCCTGGCGTGACTCTGGATGTTGCCGCTGCTTCGGGCGAATAAGCCCTATTGTTGCAACGCGAAGATGAAATCCCGGGTGGTGCGAACCGCCCGGGATTTTTTTATTCTTAAATATGATCAGGCTGTCCGCGTGAAGGCCGCATTCAAGTGGCCTGCGCCAGGCGGAAGCTGCGGATTAAGACTGCGCGTGTCTGACCTCTACGGCTTAGATGTATGCGCGCAATACACCGGCCTCACGCGCGCTGATCGTTGGGGCTGCGGTGAGTCGAAACGCATCGCTGACATCTTCGATTGATGGGAATAGCGCCAGGATTTCAGATCGTTGCGGGGACGACAGTGCGTATTTTGCGCTTTCGCCAAAATAGTAGCTTTCTGTCAGCGCGCCGTTGGATCGGACAATGTGGTGTCGGTCGAACATGAAGTGAGTGTAGGTGATGCGATCCGTTGGGCAGATCGAAACCCCTGGAATGCCACACAGGTGCTTGGCGGCCACGAACACTTCGGATGATCCAAAAAGCATGTCAGTGGCAGGAGAGCCGATCAGAATTCGATGCTGTTGCGAAACCACCAGCTCTTTCGTGTTCCCGATAGCGCCGGCCTCGATCACCACCGGAGCAAATGACCCATGACCATGAACCTCGGTCGTTCCGATCCAGAGGATCGGTTGAAATCCGCTGTCCCGTGTCCAGACGCGTTGACCTTTGATGAGGTCTTGAACCTCGACGATACCGTCTGCAGTCTCGATAAGGGTTCCCGGCCCAAAGCAGGTAACATAGTCAGCATAAGCCGACGACCCGGCATTCGAACCGCCGGTTTTGACATACGACGTTCCGGGATCTAGCGGGGCAGATGTAGCATAGCCCCAAACGTCCTGCGTCACGCCGCCTTGGGAAAACACATAGATGGTGATTTCTGGACCGGTCGGGTTGAGATCGTCATCCAGGGCTCGCACAGTGATAATTGACTCGGATTCTACCTGCATGCCGTTTGTCACTATGCCGCCACCATCCGTGATAACGTGGCCAGCTGGCAGGTCATCGTTGAAAACGTCAGGGCCGCCAGCAGTGTCATCCAGTGTTATGGTGGTACCGGTGCCGCCCGAGTAGGTAAAGATCGTGCCATCCGGTGTGTCCGAATTGTTGATGATCGAGCCTCCGACCACGATATCGTTCGCGTCAGCTGTATCCGGGACGAATGTAGCGACCAGGCTGGAGCTGTCCTGAGCAAAAAAACTGCGGAGAACCATGTAAGCGACTTACCTTCTGTGTGGCGGTTTTTGTCGGCCTAAACTGACAAACGCCGCGTGGGTTATGGTTTGGGATAACGTTTCTTGGGATGGTTCGGTCAACTAAGATTTGCGCGATGTCGCTCACAATCTCGTCATTTACGCTGACCATCCATCCAGCTCAACGGTGTTGGAACGCGACCTGCAGGCGATCGCCCAGTCTTTGCCGCTTGTCTTTTTCGAAATCGCTGCATTCGTGGTCGTTCCGCCACAAGGCCAACCAGTCTTTCAATAGCCGTCCGCGGAGACAATAATCCAAGATTTCAACATTGACAGGATGTCGGTAAAGGCGAAAGAACATGTCTTTGTTTCTTTTAAGGATACCGCTTCGGTCGACACCCAATGTGCCGCCATTCCGAAAGATATCCGCCTTCAGAAAATCGACGATATCGTAGACCGCCAGCTTGTCGCGGGCTTCGGTGAAATCCAGTCCGATCGTTTTCCCCTGTCCCACAATCAAGTTCTGCCCGTGATAATCGCCATGTGAAAACACGCGCAGGTCCTCGGTGCCCTTCAGACGGGTCCCTTCGGACAGCATCAGGTTCACCATTGTCCGGCTTTGGTTTGCGATATTATTGGGAACGACCGTCATCAGCTCTTTCAAGCTGCCTGTCATCCACCTAGGGCGAAAGGCGTAGCGAACAGGCGGGTTGCGACTGTGGAGATCGTTCAGCCACGACCCCGCGCGACGGTACACCTGGGCGACCTGATCATCGTCCTTGCTGTTGTAGATCAGATCAACGGCGGTTGGCCGATTGATGTATTCGGTCACCAGAAAAGCACCACCTGGCGAGAGGTAAACGGGTCGGACAACGCGCGAGGTCTCATTGCCCTCAAAAAATCGGTACAGTTCGACGAGCAGGTCATACTCGTTCTTCAATCGCCCGGTGCTTGGCGATTGCGTATCGATCTTTAGGGCGAAAGCCTGCGCTGCGGTATGCAGGATCACGACGGATCGCGTGTCGTCGAATGCGTGCGATCGGTAGATACATTCATAACGGCGGATGGGTTCTTTCAGGAACTGATTTGAAAACTCGTCGATATACAAGGCGACGCGGGCATTTTCTTCGTCTGAAAGGGGCAGCGTTCCAGCCAACGAGCCAAGTCCTGAGTGCTATTGTCCAGTCTCCGGACAGGATAACAGTGCGATGTCCGTGTCAACGGAAAGTCGATGCTTGGAGCTGCTTGAATTGGCGTTTGCGCGTTGTGCTGCGCAAATCCGCGCCTATATACACGCTAAGCCCCAAACGGGGTGGAAATCGTTTTCGACAGGTGCTGTTGCGAACCTGCGGAAACCGCAATTTACCCCTTGGAAACCGGCCCCATCTGCCCTAAGTAGGGCTACGAAGTAAAGCGTGCGATTCGTCGTGCGCTTTATTTTGTTTCGTCCAAGACGGTGGG
This sequence comes from Ruegeria sp. CDSB029, assembly GCF_059611125.1. Lineage (NCBI taxonomy): Bacteria > Pseudomonadati > Pseudomonadota > Alphaproteobacteria > Rhodobacterales > Roseobacteraceae > Ruegeria > Ruegeria sp. CDSB029. The sequence goes on along the minus strand of NZ_JBXWOX010000009.1, from coordinate 15,681 downwards.
TGGTGCCATGCGGCCCCTTAATTCCCTGCCTGAGACGGGTAAGACCAAAGAATTCTGGGGGGTCCAACCCTCGGGCGAATTTTGGCCAATCCCGTAACAACGGACCTGAACGCCGGAGCGAAAGCTGCGGCAAATATGAGCCGGGGTGAGATATCGCCCCAAACTTGGAGAGAACTGTGGATAGAGCCCAGAAAGAGAAAGTGGTCGAGGAACTCGGCCAAATCTTCGAAAGCTCTGGCGTTGTAGTGGTTGCTCACTACGCCGGTCTGACAGTTGCCGAGATGCAGGACCTTCGCGCACGTGCTCGTGACGCGGGTGGCTCCGTGCGTGTTGCCAAGAACAGGCTCGCCAAAATCGCCCTTGAGGGTAAGCCGTGTGAAAGCATGGCCGACCTGCTGACAGGGATGACCGTTCTGACCTATTCCGAGGACCCTGTGGCAGCAGCCAAAGTGGCCCAGGACTACGCCAAAGAGAACCAAAAGTTCGAAATTCTTGGCGGTGCAATGGGTGAGAACGCTCTGGATCGTGCCGGCGTCGAAGCCGTGTCGAAAATGCCTTCGCGCGAGGAGCTTATTGCTACTATCGCGGGCATGCTTGGCGCACCTGCTTCGAACATCGCTGGCGCAATTGGCGCACCTGCAAGCAACATCGCAAGCATCCTTTCCACCATCGAAGAGAAGGCGGAAGCTGCGTAAGCGGTTGGCACTGAATGATCTGCGTAGGGTAACCACCCTGACGTTGGAACACACACTGTAAACGGAAAGAGCTGATAAAATGGCTGATCTGAAAGCACTCGCAGAAAGCATCGTGGGTCTGACCCTGCTGGAAGCACAAGAACTGAAAACCATCCTCAAAGACGAATATGGCATCGAGCCCGCAGCTGGCGGTGCAGTTGTCATGGCAGCCGGTGGCGACGCCGGTGGCGCAGCTGAGGAAGAAAAAACCGAATTCGACGTCGTTCTGAAGAACGCCGGCGCTTCGAAAATCAACGTGATCAAAGAAGTTCGCGGCATCACCGGTCTGGGCCTGAAAGAAGCCAAAGAACTGGTCGAAGCTGGCGGCAAGATCAAAGAAGGCGTGTCGAAAGACGAAGCCGAAGAAGTCAAAGGCAAGCTGGAAGCAGCTGGCGCCGAAGTCGAGCTGGCCTAAGCCATTCGACAGGTGCATCGCTGATGCGCCGCAGAATTTGGCTGGATCCGGAGAAATCCGGGTCCAGCCGAACCTGTCTTAGAAAGGGCCTCTGATAATTGGGGTGTTTTCTAAGACGCGGTTCGCGGATCGGGAGGCTGCCATTCGGGACGGTGGCCACGAATTGATCCGGACGTGTCGTCTCTAATGTGCAAGGCACCGGGGCCCGACGGTGTCTTTGTCCGCTGAGAACATCGAAAGGTGACATCTGACATGGCTCAAACGTTCCTTGGCCAGAAACGTCTTCGTAAATATTACGGCAAAATCCGCGAAGTGCTGGAGATGCCGAACCTCATTGAGGTCCAGAAATCCTCTTATGATCTATTCCTGCGCTCCGGCGATGCAGATGTGCCCACAGACGGCGAAGGCATCAAAGGCGTGTTCCAATCGGTCTTCCCGATCAAGGATTTCAACGAAACCTCCGTTCTGGAGTTCGTGAAATACGATCTGGAAAAACCTAAATATGACGTCGAAGAGTGCATGCAGCGCGACATGACCTACAGCGCGCCGCTGAAGGTCACTCTGCGTCTGATCGTGTTCGATGTCGATGAGGACACCGGCGCCAAATCCGTCAAAGACATCAAGGAACAGGACGTATTCATGGGCGACATGCCCCTGATGACGCCCAATGGTACGTTCATCGTGAACGGCACCGAGCGTGTGATCGTGTCCCAGATGCACCGTTCGCCCGGCGTGTTCTTTGACCACGACAAGGGCAAGACCCACTCTTCGGGTAAACTGCTCTTTGCTTGCCGCATCATCCCGTATCGCGGCAGCTGGCTGGACTTTGAGTTCGACGCCAAGGACATCGTGTTCGCCCGTATCGACCGTCGCCGCAAACTGCCTGTGACGACCCTGCTTTATGCGCTGGGTCTGGATCAGGAAGCGATCATGGACGCGTACTACAACACTGTGTCCTACAAGCTGGACAAGAAGAAGGGTTGGATCGCTCCGTTCTTCCCGGAACGTGTGCGCGGTACCCGTCCGACTTATGATCTGATTGATGCGAAATCGGGTGAAGTGATTGCTGAAGCAGGCAAGAAGGTCACACCGCGCGCTGTCAAGAAACTGATCGACGAAGGCACTGTCACCAACCTGCTTGTTCCATTCGATCATATCGTTGGCAAATTCGTCGCCAAAGACGTCATCAATGAAGAAACCGGTGCGATCTACGTCGAAGCCGGTGATGAGCTGACGCTTGAATATGATAAGGACGGCGATCTGATCGGCGGCACTGTCAAAGAGCTGATCGATGCCGGCGTCACCGAGATTCCGGTTCTGGACATCGACAACATCAACGTCGGTCCGTACATGCGCAACACCATGGCGGCAGATAAGAACATGGGCCGGGACACCGCGCTGATGGATATCTACCGTGTTATGCGCCCGGGTGAACCGCCCACCGTCGAAGCGGCCTCGGCCCTGTTCGACACGCTGTTTTTCGACAGCGAGCGCTATGACCTGTCCGCCGTTGGCCGCGTGAAGATGAACATGCGTCTGGCTCTGGATGCGCCGGATACACTGCGCACCCTGCGTCGCGAAGACATCGTGGCCTGCATCAAGGCGTTGGTGGAGCTGCGCGACGGCAAAGGTGACATCGACGATATCGACCACCTTGGTAACCGTCGTGTCCGTTCGGTCGGCGAACTGATGGAAAACCAGTACCGCGTCGGTCTGCTGCGCATGGAGCGCGCGATCAAAGAGCGTATGTCGTCGGTTGAGATCGACACCGTCATGCCGCAGGACCTGATCAACGCAAAACCGGCCGCTGCTGCTGTTCGCGAATTCTTCGGCTCGTCGCAGCTGTCGCAGTTCATGGACCAGACCAACCCGCTGTCGGAAGTCACCCACAAACGCCGTCTTTCGGCGCTTGGCCCCGGTGGTCTGACGCGTGAGCGTGCGGGCTTTGAGGTGCGCGACGTACACCCGACTCACTATGGCCGGATGTGCCCGATTGAAACGCCGGAAGGCCCGAACATCGGTCTGATCAACTCGCTGGCCACCTTCGCCCGCGTGAACAAGTATGGCTTCATCGAAACACCGTACCGCGTCGTCAAAGATGCCGAGGTGACCGATGAGGTTCACTACATGTCCGCGACCGAGGAAATGCGTCACACAGTGGCGCAGGCGAACGCGACGCTGGATGCGGATGGCAAGTTCATCAACGATCTGGTTTCGACCCGTCAGTCGGGCGACTACACTCTGGCCCCGCGCGAGAATGTGGACCTGATCGACGTCAGCCCGAAACAGTTGGTATCGGTCGCCGCGTCGCTGATCCCATTCCTTGAAAATGACGACGCCAACCGGGCCTTGATGGGTTCGAACATGCAACGTCAGGCGGTTCCGCTGCTGCGGGCCGAGGCGCCGCTGGTCGGCACCGGTATCGAGGAAAAGGTTGCGATCGACTCGGGTGCTGCGATTCAGGCGAAACGTGCCGGTATCATCGACCAGGTCGATGCCCAGCGTATCGTTATTCGTGCTACCGAAGATCTGGAACTGGGCGACGCGGGTGTGGACATCTACCGTCTGCGCAAATTCCAACGTTCGAACCAGAACACCTGCATCAACCAGCGTCCGCTGGTGAAAGTGGGTGACACTGTCACGAAAGGCGAGGTTGTCGCTGATGGTCCGTCCACCGATATCGGTGAACTGGCACTGGGTAAGAACGTGGTCGTCGCGTTCATGCCTTGGAATGGCTACAACTACGAAGACTCGATCCTGATCAGCGAACGTATCGCGCGTGATGACGTCTTTACCTCGGTCCATATCGAGGAATTCGAAGTCGCCGCCCGTGATACAAAGCTGGGCCCGGAAGAGATCACCCGCGACATCCCGAACGTCGGTGAAGAAGCGCTGCGCAACCTCGACGAGGCTGGCATCGTTTACATCGGCGCGGATGTTGAGCCGGGCGATATTCTGGTCGGCAAGATCACTCCGAAGGGCGAAAGCCCGATGACCCCGGAAGAAAAGCTGCTGCGCGCCATCTTTGGTGAAAAAGCATCTGACGTGCGCGATACCTCGTTGCGCGTGAAGCCGGGTGATTACGGTACGGTCGTGGAAGTCCGCGTCTTCAACCGTCATGGTGTGGAAAAAGACGAGCGTGCGCTGCAGATCGAGCGTGAGGAAGTCGAACGTCTGGCCCGTGACCGGGATGACGAGCTGGCGATCCTTGACCGCAACATCTATGCGCGTCTGCAAGGTCTGATCCTGGGTAAAACCGCTGTCAAAGGCCCGAAAGGCGTCAAGGCAGGATCGGTGATCACCGAGGAACTGCTGGACATGCTGACCCGTGGTCAGTGGTGGCAGCTGGCACTGGAAGACGAGAAGGACGCCCAGATCGTCGAAGCGCTGAACGAGCAGTACGAAGTACTCAAGCGCGCTCTGGATGCCCGTTTCGAAGACAAGGTCGAAAAAGTCCGTCGTGGTGACGATCTGCCGCCGGGTGTGATGAAGATGGTCAAAGTCTTCATCGCCGTGAAGCGTAAGCTGCAGCCGGGCGACAAGATGGCCGGTCGTCACGGGAACAAAGGTGTGATTTCCAAAGTTGTTCCAATGGAAGACATGCCGTTCCTGGCGGATGGTACGCCGGTTGACTTCTGTCTGAACCCGCTGGGTGTGCCTTCGCGTATGAACGTTGGTCAGATCCTTGAAACCCACATGGGTTGGGCCGCACGCGGTCTGGGTTTGAACATCGACGAGGCACTGGGTGAATACCGCCGCTCCGGCGACCTGACCCCGGTTCGCGAAGCGATGAAGCTGGCCTATGGCGAGAATGTCTATGAAGAAGGCATTGCCGGCATGGACGAAGGTCACCTGATCGAGGCGGCGGGCAACGTGACCCGCGGTGTTCCGATCGCGACCCCGGTCTTTGACGGTGCCAAAGAGGCTGACGTCAACGATGCGCTGGTGCGTGCGGGCTTCTCGGAAAGCGGTCAGTCGGTTCTGTTCGACGGTCGTACCGGTGAGCAATTCGCGCGTCCTGTGACCGTTGGCATCAAGTACCTGCTGAAACTGCACCACCTTGTGGATGACAAAATCCACGCGCGTTCGACCGGGCCGTACAGCCTGGTTACCCAGCAGCCGCTGGGTGGCAAGGCGCAGTTCGGTGGTCAGCGCTTTGGTGAGATGGAAGTCTGGGCTCTGGAAGCTTACGGCGCCGCCTACACCCTGCAGGAGATGCTCACCGTGAAATCGGATGACGTCGCCGGCCGGACCAAGGTCTATGAGTCGATCGTCAAGGGCGAGGATAACTTTGAAGCGGGCGTACCGGAATCGTTCAACGTTCTGGTTAAAGAAGTCCGTGGCCTCGGCCTGAATATGGAACTCCTGGATGCGGAGGAAGAGTAGGGGCGGCAACGCCCCACACTCATCCCATCCCAATTTGTAAGGACGCAAAATGAACCAGGAAATCACCAATAACCCGTTCAACCCGCTGACGCCGCCGAAAGTCTTTGACGAGATCAAAGTCTCTTTGGCGTCGCCCGAGCGGATTCTGTCTTGGTCCTATGGCGAGATCAAGAAACCCGAAACCATCAACTACCGGACGTTCAAGCCCGAGCGTGACGGTCTGTTCTGCGCGCGTATCTTTGGCCCGATCAAAGATTACGAATGTCTGTGCGGCAAATATAAGCGGATGAAATATCGCGGCGTTGTCTGCGAGAAATGCGGTGTGGAAGTCACCCTGCAGAAAGTCCGCCGCGAGCGTATGGGCCACATCGAACTGGCAGCACCCGTTGCGCACATCTGGTTCCTGAAATCGCTGCCGTCCCGCATCGGCCTGATGCTGGACATGACGCTGCGCGATCTGGAACGTGTTCTGTACTTTGAAAACTATGTCGTCATCGAGCCTGGTCTGACCGACCTGTCTTATGGCCAGATGCTGACCGAAGAAGAGTTCATGGACGCGCAGGATGCCTATGGCATGGACGCGTTCACCGCGAACATCGGTGCCGAAGCTATCCGTGAGATGCTGGCCCAGATCGATCTGGAAGCCGAAGCCGAGCAGCTGCGCGCTGATCTGGCAGAAGCAACCGGCGAGCTGAAGCCCAAGAAGATCATCAAGCGTCTGAAGGTTGTTGAATCATTCCTCGAGTCGGGCAACCGGCCTGAGTGGATGGTGATGACCGTGATCCCGGTCATTCCGCCGGAACTGCGTCCGTTGGTTCCGCTGGATGGTGGCCGTTTCGCGACTTCGGATCTGAACGATCTGTATCGCCGCGTCATCAACCGGAACAACCGTCTGAAGCGTCTGATCGAACTGCGCGCGCCTGACATCATCGTCCGCAACGAAAAGCGGATGTTGCAGGAATCCGTGGACGCTCTGTTCGACAATGGCCGTCGTGGGCGCGTGATTACCGGTGCCAACAAGCGTCCGCTGAAATCGCTGTCGGACATGCTGAAAGGTAAGCAGGGTCGCTTCCGTCAGAACCTTTTGGGTAAGCGCGTCGACTTCTCGGGCCGTTCGGTCATCGTGACCGGTCCGGAACTCAAGCTGCACCAGTGTGGTCTGCCCAAGAAGATGGCGCTGGAGCTGTTCAAGCCGTTCATCTACTCGCGCCTTGAAGCCAAGGGTCTGTCTTCGACCGTGAAGCAGGCGAAGAAACTGGTCGAGAAAGAGCGTCCCGAAGTGTGGGATATCCTCGACGAGGTGATCCGCGAACACCCTGTCATGCTGAACCGTGCGCCGACGCTGCACCGATTGGGCATTCAGGCGTTTGAGCCGGTCCTTATCGAAGGTAAAGCCATCCAGCTGCACCCGCTGGTCTGTTCGGCCTTTAACGCCGACTTCGACGGTGACCAGATGGCTGTGCACGTCCCGCTGAGCCTTGAGGCCCAGCTGGAAGCCCGTGTTCTGATGATGTCGACGAACAACGTTCTGTCGCCTGCAAACGGTGCGCCGATCATCGTTCCGTCGCAGGATATGATCCTGGGTCTGTACTATGTGACCCTGGAACGCGAAGGCATGCCGGGCGAAGGCAAGGTCTTTGGTTCGATCGACGAAGTTCAGCACGCGCTGGATGCAGGCGAAGTTCACCTGCACACCAAGATTACCGCGCGGATCACGCAGATCGACGACGAAGGCAACGAAGTTCAGAAGCGTTTCGAGACCACTCCGGGCCGTTTGCGTCTGGGTGCCTTGCTGCCGATGAACAACAAGGCACCGTTCGAACTGGTCAACCGTCTGCTGCGGAAAAAAGAAGTGCAGCAGGTGATCGACACCGTCTACCGTTACTGCGGTCAGAAAGAGTCGGTTATCTTCTGTGACCAGATCATGTCGATGGGCTTCAAAGAAGCGTTCAAGGCGGGCATCTCGTTCGGCAAGGACGACATGGTCATCCCTGATGACAAGTGGGGCATCGTTGATGAGACCCGCAGTCAGGTAAAAGACTTTGAACAGCAGTACATGGACGGCCTGATCACGCAGGGCGAAAAGTACAACAAAGTTGTCGACGCCTGGTCAAAGTGTAACGACCGCGTAACCGATGCGATGATGGGCACGATCTCGTCTTCGGATCGGGCAGAGGATGGCTCCGAACAAGAACCAAACTCGGTCTACATGATGGCCCACTCGGGTGCGCGTGGCTCGGTCACTCAGATGAAACAGCTGGGCGGTATGCGTGGTCTGATGGCCAAGCCGAACGGTGACATCATCGAGACGCCGATCATCTCGAACTTTAAAGAAGGTCTGACCGTTCTCGAGTACTTCAACTCGACCCACGGTGCCCGTAAAGGTCTGTCGGATACCGCTCTGAAGACGGCGAACTCGGGTTACCTGACCCGTCGTCTGGTGGACGTGGCTCAGGACTGCATCGTTCGTGAGATCGACTGTGGTACTGAACGTGCGATCACCGCCGAAGCCGCGGTCAACGATGGTGAGGTTGTTGCATCGCTGGCCGAACGTGTGCTGGGTCGTGTTTCGGCCGATGACGTTCTGCGTCCGGGTACGGAAGAGGTTCTGGTCGCTGCGGGTCAGTTGATCGACGAACGCATGGCCGACACCATTGACGAGGCCGGTGTTGCTTCGATGCGCATCCGCTCGCCTCTGACCTGTGAGTCCGAGGAAGGCGTTTGTGCCACCTGCTATGGTCGTGACCTTGCACGTGGTACGCGGGTCAACACGGGTGAGGCTGTCGGCATCATCGCCGCCCAGTCCATCGGTGAACCTGGTACACAGCTGACGATGCGGACCTTCCACATCGGCGGTGTTGCCCAAGGTGGTCAGCAGTCGTTCCAGGAAGCCAGCCAAGACGGTGTGGTGTCGTTCGAGAACCCGCAGGTTCTGGCCAATTCCGTAGGCGAAATCCTGGTCATGGGTCGGAACATGAAGTTGGTGATCAAGGACGAACACGGCGAGGAACGTGCCAGCCACAAGCTGGGCTACGGCTCCAAGCTGTTCGTCAAGGACGGCGCCAAGGTTGCCCGTGGCGACAAGCTGTACGAGTGGGACCCCTACACCCTGCCGATCATCGCCGAGAAAGCCGGTACCGCGAAGTATGTTGACCTTGTTTCGGGCATTGCTGTCCGCGATGAGACCGACGATGCAACCGGCATGACCCAGAAAATCGTGATCGACTGGCGCGCCGCCCCCAAAGGCAGCGACCTCAAGCCCGAGATCATTCTGGTTGGTGAAGATGGCGAGCCGGTCCGCAATGATGCGGGCAACCCGGTTCACTATCCGATGTCGGTGGATGCTATCCTGTCGATCGAAGACGGTGAAAAAATCGAGGCTGGTGAAGTCGTTGCGCGTATCCCGCGTGAAGGCGCCAAGACCAAGGACATCACCGGTGGTCTGCCACGTGTGGCCGAACTGTTCGAAGCCCGTCGTCCGAAAGATCACGCGATCATCGCAGAAGCCGATGGTTACGTGCGCTTTGGCCGCGACTACAAGAACAAGCGCCGCATCAGCATCGAGCCGGCTGACGAGTCCATGGAGACCATCGAGTACATGGTACCCAAGGGCAAGCACATCCCGGTCGCCGAAGGGGACTTCATCCAGAAGGGTGAATACCTGATGGACGGTAACCCGGCTCCGCATGACATCCTGTCCATCATGGGTGTTGAAGCGCTGGCGGATTACATGATCGACGAAGTGCAGGACGTTTATCGTCTGCAGGGCGTGAAGATCAACGACAAGCACATCGAGGTCATCGTGCGCCAGATGCTGCAGAAGTGGGAGATCCTGGATTCGGGCGACACCACCCTGCTGAAAGGCGAACATGTCGACAAGCAGGAGTTTGACGCAGCCAACGAAAAGACGTTGGCCCGCGGCGGACGTCCGGCTCAGGGCGAACCGATCCTTCTGGGGATCACCAAAGCCTCGCTGCAGACACGTTCGTTCATCTCGGCGGCGTCGTTCCAGGAAACCACCCGCGTGCTGACCGAAGCTTCGGTTCAGGGCAAGAAGGACAAACTGGTTGGCCTGAAAGAGAACGTCATCGTTGGTCGCCTGATCCCAGCCGGTACCGGTGGGGCCACTCAGGCCGTGCGCCAGGTTGCGCAAGGCCGCGACAACGTCGTGATCGAAGCCCGCCGGGAAGAGGCCGAAGCGGCCGCTGCTCTGGCCGCGCCGGTCATGGATGACGATATGGTCGGTGACGAGCTGGACGTTCTGGTGGAAACACCGGAAAGCCGCGAGTAACTTCCTCATCATAGAAATACGGAAAGGCCCTGCGATTTTGCGGGGCCTTTTCTTTTGCCCTTGGTGCGCTTTCGCCCAATCGTGATACAACTGAATAGTCTCGAAGACAGCGACCCACTGACCAAGGGATGCATGATGCATACAATCAAAGGTGATTTGATACAGCTTGCACTGAATGGTGAGTTTGATGTCATCGTTCACGGTTGCAATTGCTTCCATGCGATGGGGGCCGGGATAGCACGGGCGATTGCGGTGGAATTCCCTGATGCGCTTGAGGCCGACAAGCAGACGGACCTTGGGTCCCGATCAAAACTCGGAACGATTTCTTCGGTCCAGATCACGCGGGGTACGACCGAGTTTGCGGTGGTTAATGCCTATACCCAGTTTCATTGGGAGGGGCCGGGGCCGCTTGTGGAATATGACGCGATCTCGGGTTGTTTTTCGAAGATTGCACGCACATTTCCCGCATCGCGGATCGGCTATCCGATGATTGGCGCAGGATTGGCTGGGGGTGATTGGGTTGAGATTGCCCAGCGCATAGACGCGGCCCTTGCCGGTATAGACCACACACTGGTGATCTTGCCCGACTGACCGACGGGTCCGTGGTTGCATATTGACATCTCACAAGGACTTACGGCCAATGATCCGTGTTTCTTTTGAGTATTGGATTCTGCGACTATGAACCCGAATGTGAAGGGCGCTATGCTGATGATGGGCAGCATGGCAGCCTTTACCGTTAATGATGCATTGATCAAAGTTGCGGGGGCAGACTTGCCGCTGTTTCAGATGGTTGCGATGCGTGGCCTCTTGGCGACGTTATTGGTGTTTCTGATGGCGCGTCATCTTGGGGCGCTGCACCTGAACTTTCCGCGCCACGACAAGTGGCTTGTTGCTGCACGCTGCCTGGCCGAGTTGTCGGCCACATTCTTCTTTCTGACAGCGCTTTTGCATATGCCGCTTGCAAATGTAACGGCCGTTCTTCAGGCGTTGCCACTTACGGTGACATTGGGGGCTGTTTTGTTCTTTGGTGAACATATCGGCTGGCGCCGCATTCTAGCGATCGGGATGGGCTTTGCAGGAATGTTGCTGATTGTACGGCCGGGGCCTGATGGGTTCAGTCTTTACGCGATTTACGCTCTGATTGCCGTGGCATCCGTCACCGCACGCGACCTGATTACCAGGCGTATGTCCACCCATGTTCCGTCCTTGACGGTCACATTGGCGACGACGGTTTCCATTACAGTGGCCGCAGGGATCGCAACTGCAGTCACAGGGTGGGAGCCGGTAACGCCGGGCGCAGGCATAATGGTGGCCTCAGCCGCGGTCTTTGTTCTGACCGGATATCTTTGCAGCGTCATGGTCATGCGCGAAGGCGACGTCGGTTTTATCGCGCCGTTCCGGTATTCCAGCCTGATCTGGGCTTTGGGGCTGGGTTGGGTCATTTTTGGCGATTGGCCTGATACGATCACGATGTTGGGCGCTGTTCTGGTCGTGGGTGCGGGGCTGTTCACGCTGTTCCGGGAACGGCAGTCTCAACCTGCCGAGTGAGCCCGCCGCACCTTGTCCTGTTCAATGGCAAATCGCGCAATGAACTCGCCTTCTTGTTCCGGTGTCAGTGGGGACAGCCCGGTCTTGCTGGCGCGGGCATGGGGGGAGTCGTTGAAGTTGTTCAGCGTACGCACCCACATGGGCGCGTCGGGATAGCTGATCACGGGCATGAAACGACCGATCTTATGGTGCGTGAAGCTCATGATCGTGTGTTTGCAGCCGCCGGCAATATACATCCCCAACCCTACGCCCAAAAGGGACCGGAACACCTGGGTGGCGCGAATGCCATCCGGTCCAAAACGCGCCAGAAACCCGCTGTTGAAATCCAGCCCGACCGTTTGGCTATTCCTGGTCAGTCCTTTAGCGTCAATCGCCGCAAGGCGCAGACGTTCGACAAAGTCGACCGAGACGGCGTCATCGTCATCATGCCGGAACTGGAGGCACGGCTGATCCGGGTCGGTGCGGGCGCTGTGCAGAACCTCTTTGACAACTGGGCGATGCCGGGCTGGTGTGCGCTTGACGATGCGGATCTGCCTGATGCCCGAAGTGAGATCATACAGTCGGTCCATGGACTTTTGGGGAAGGCATTCACCGGTTAGCACCACCAGTTCAAAGTCCTCGTCTGTCTGTTCCCGAAAACCGGGCATGGTGGTGGTTTCGAACAGACGAAACCGTTCTTCCAGCCGCTCTGGATTGTACAGGTATTGACGACGCTCTTCGACAGTTTCGTGTTCTACCTGATAGCCGCCGATCGCGGGGTAGGAAAAGCGGCACAGGCCAATGACTTGCATGTTTCGTCCATCAAAAAGTTTCGTGGCCACTATGCAGAAATCCGCAATTGCCGGCAACGGGCGAGTAGCGCTGAAAGCTGCAGCTAAGTCTTGATAAAACGCTGCCAATCGGCTTGTCGGGTATGTGCTGTTGACACTCGGGCCGACTCCCCATATACGCGCGTCATCTCGGTGCCGGGGGCCGCCCCACAACCGATTCCAGTAATGAACTGGTCAAGGCCCGGACACTTTTATCGTTCGCGCCCTCTGATAACAAACCGCGACGTTCACCTCGGAATGGGAACGCTCGCGGGTTTTGCGCTTGTGGACGCACGAACGCAGCAAGTTTAGCCGCACGCAATGCGCGTGCATGTCATGTGTGTTGCAAAACGGGGAAGAAACCGGAATGCCAACTATTCAACAGCTGATCCGCAAGCCGCGTCAGCCCAAAGTAAAACGCTCGAAGTCCATGCACCTGGAGCAGTGCCCGCAGAAGCGCGGCGTCTGTACTCGTGTGTATACGACCACACCGAAAAAGCCGAACTCCGCTATGCGTAAGGTTGCCAAAGTGCGCCTGACCAACGGGTTCGAGGTCATCTCGTACATCCCCGGTGAAAGCCACAACCTGCAGGAACACTCGGTTGTTCTGATCCGTGGCGGCCGTGTAAAAGACCTTCCCGGTGTCCGTTACCACATCCTGCGCGGTGTTCTGGATACCCAGGGCGTCAAAGACCGTAAGCAACGTCGTTCGAAATACGGCGCGAAGCGTCCCAAGTAAGAAGGAGAGGCTGATATGTCACGTCGTCACGCCGCCGAAAAACGCGAAGTCCTGCCTGACGCCAAATTTGGCGACAAGGTACTGACCAAATTCATGAACAACCTGATGATCGACGGCAAGAAGTCGGTCGCAGAGCGCATCGTTTACAACGCCTTTGACCGCGTTGAAGGCAAGATCAAGCGCGCTCCTGTCGAAGTGTTCCACGAAGCACTCGACAACATCAAACCGTCGGTCGAGGTTCGCTCGCGCCGGGTTGGTGGTGCAACCTATCAGGTTCCGGTCGAAGTGCGCCCCGAGCGCCGCGAAGCACTGGCCATCCGCTGGCTGATCACTGCTGCGCGTGGCCGTAACGAAAACACCATGGAAGAGCGCCTTGCGGGCGAACTGCTGGACGCCGTACAGTCCCGCGGTACTGCCGTGAAAAAGCGCGAAGACACCCACAAGATGGCCGAGGCGAACAAAGCCTTCAGCCATTACCGTTGGTAATTCCAGAGGCTTATCAAAATGGCACGCGAATATACACTCAACCATTACCGTAACTTCGGTATCATGGCGCACATCGATGCAGGTAAAACCACCTGCTCGGAACGCATCCTGTATTACACAGGCAAATCCCACAACATCGGTGAGGTGCACGATGGTGCAGCCACCATGGACTGGATGGAGCAGGAGCAGGAACGCGGCATCACCATCACTTCGGCGGCGACCACCACGTTTTGGGAACGCACCGAAGACGGTGTAACTGCTGACTCGCCCAAGCACCGCCTGAACATCATCGACACCCCCGGCCACGTTGACTTCACCATTGAAGTTGAACGTTCGCTGGCGGTTCTCGACGGTGCCGTCTGCGTTCTGGACGCAAACGCCGGTGTTGAGCCCCAGACCGAAACCGTGTGGCGTCAGGCTGACCGCTACAAGGTTCCGCGTATGGTGTTCGTCAACAAGATGGACAAGATCGGCGCCGACTTCTTCAACTGCGTTGCAATGATCGAAGATCGTACCGGCGCACGTGCTGTTCCAGTTGGTATTCCAATCGGCGCAGAAACCGAGCTGGAAGGCCTGATCGACCTGGTCACCATGGAAGAATGGCTGTGGCAGGGCGAAGACCTGGGCGCAAGCTGGGTAAAAGCACCGATCCGTGACAGCCTGAAAGACATGGCTGACGAATGGCGCGGTAAAATGGTCGAAGCGGCCGTCGAAATGGACGACGACGCGATGATGGAATACCTGGAAGGCAATGAGCCCGACGTTCCGACCCTGCGCGCCCTGCTGCGCAAAGGTACTCTGGAAATCGCGTTTGTTCCGGTTCTGGGTGGTTCGGCGTTCAAGAACAAAGGCGTTCAGCCGCTGTTGAATGCTGTGATCGACTATCTGCCCAGCCCGCTGGACGTTGTCGATTACATGGGCTTCAAACCCGGTGACGAAGAAGAAACCCGTAACATTGCCCGCCGCGCGGATGATGACATGGCGTTCTCGGGCCTGGCGTTCAAAATCATGAACGACCCCTTTGTTGGCTCGCTGACCTTTACCCGCATCTACTCGGGTACTCTGGCCAAGGGCGACACGCTTCTGAACTCGACCAAGGGCAAGAAAGAGCGTATCGGCCGGATGATGATGATGCACTCGAATGATCGTGAGGAAATCACGGAAGCATTCGCAGGTGACATTATCGCACTGGCAGGTCTGAAAGACACCACCACCGGCGACACTCTGTGTGCGACCGGCGATCCGGTGGTTCTGGAAACGATGACCTTCCCCGATCCGGTGATCGAGATCGCGGTTGAGCCGAAAACCAAGGCTGACCAGGAAAAAATGAGCCAGGGTCTGGGCCGTTTGGCCGCAGAAGACCCATCCTTCCGCGTGGAAACTGACCTGGAATCTGGTCAGACCATCATGAAGGGCATGGGCGAACTTCACCTGGACATCCTGATTGACCGTCTCAAGCGTGAATTCAAGGTTGAAGCGAACATTGGTGCGCCGCAGGTTGCCTATCGCGAAACCATCGGTCACGAAGCCGAGATCGTTTACACCCACAAGAAACAGTCGGGTGGTTCGGGTCAGTTCGCTGAGGTGAAGATGATCATCTCGCCGACAGAGCCGGGTGAAGGCTATTCGTTCGAATCCCGCGTTGTTGGTGGTTCGGTGCCCAAGGAATATATCCCGGGTGTCGAAAAAGGCATCAGATCCGTCATGGATAGCGGCCCGCTGGCTGGCTTCCCCGTGATCGACTTCAAGGTTGCCCTGATCGAAGGTAAATACCACGACGTGGACTCCTCGGTTCTGGCGTTTGAAATCGCGGCTCGTATGGGTATGCGTGAAGGCATGCGCAAAGCCGGTGCGAAACTGCTTGAGCCGATCATGAAGGTCGAAGTGATCACCCCGGAAGAATACACCGGCGGCATCATCGGCGACCTGACATCACGTCGGGGTCAGGTTTCCGGTCAGGAAAACCGTGGCAACGCCATCGCGATCGACGCGTTCGTTCCGCTGGCGAACATGTTCGGCTACATCAACACTCTGCGTTCGATGTCGTCGGGCCGTGCCCAGTTCACCATGCAGTTCGATCACTACGATCCGGTTCCGCAGAACATCTCGGACGAGATCCAGGCGAAATACGCATAAGCGAAGATTTGAGGGAGCTCTGTTCAGGGGCTCCCTTCATTACCGAAAAAGGAGGCCATCATGGCAAAGGAAAAGTTTGAGCGTAATAAGCCGCACGTCAACATCGGCACGATTGGCCACGTTGACCACGGCAAGAC
>NZ_JBXWOX010000008.1:0-218199 GCF_059611125.1 Ruegeria sp. CDSB029 | reverse complement strand
TCGGTCTCTTGTTTGCCATTCGTGGTCCTCCGTTTCCTAAACATAACGGTGGACCAGTTCAGTGGGGGAGGCTCAGAGTCGTCAGGCTGTGTTTGGCAACAAACTTGTCGTGCTTGGCAACACTATCCCGCGAGATGCCAAAAACTTGAGCCCCCGCATCACCAAAGGCCTGAAGTTGTTCCGAGAAACCGATGGATTCCTTGGTGCAGCCCGGCGTATCATCGCGGGGGTAGAAAAACAGAACGACGGCACCGCCGCGCAGGTCCGATAGGGTCACTTCGCCGCCGCCGTCGCGGGGTAATGTGAAATCAGGGGCGATGTCTGTTACGTCGGGCATTGGAAACTCCGCTAAAGGATTTTAAGTGCTGCCCGGCATAATAGGGCGACGCGAGCGGGTTGAAAGACTTGGATAAAAAATTGGCTCAGCACGAAGACGCAAGTGGCGACCGGCCCGAGACGCCTGTCCGCCGCCGGTCACGCCGTCGTATCGCCGCGCGCTGGAGCATCGGAACCTTGTTTTTAATGTGCCTGCTGGTCGGAGCGGGCTGGTTCTTTTTGATCGGAAAACAGCTGCACGCGCCGGAATGGGTCACACAGAAAGTAGAAGCGCGTCTGGAACGCAGCCTTGGCGGTCTTAAATTCACCTTTGGGGACGCCAGCTTTATCGTAAACGAAAAGTGGCGCCCGCGTATCCGATTGACGGATGTGACCATCAGCGATGCGGCGGGGCGTCAGATCGTTCAGATTTCGGATTTGCGGACACGCCTGTCGATGCGTGAATTGCTGCGCGGCAAGATCAGACCGCGGCGGATCACTATGCTGGGTGCGCAGATTGCTTTGACCCGTGGTGAGGACGGTGCGCTGTCGCTGACAGTGGGGTCGGGCAGTGCCCCGGTGCAAAAGGCCCCGACGCTGGCACAGCTTATCGAGGAATCGGATGATGTGTTCCTGTCCCCGTTTCTGTCAGGTTTGCGGGCGGTCGATCTGGAATCGTTGACGCTGGACTATCAGGATCTGCGGCTGGGGCGGGCCTGGGTGTTTGACGGCGGGCATATCTCGATCATCCGGGACGGGAATGAAATGCGGCTGGCGACCGGGTTTTCGGTTCTGACCGGGCGCGATTACGCCAGCACGATCGAGGCGAACTATACCAGCGTGCTTGGTACCCCTCAGGCGAGTTTTGGGGTTTCGATCACCGATCTTCCCTCGGAAGACATTGCCACCCAGAGCGTTGCACTGGCATGGTTGCAGGTGCTCAATGCTCCGATTTCTGGCGCGTTAAGGGGCAGTGTAGATGGGCAGGCCGCGCTGGGTCCGCTTTTTGCGACATTGAACCTGGGCGAGGGCGTCCTGCAACCCAGGCCCGAGACGCGCCCGATCGGATTCGAATCCGCGCGCGCCTATTTTACCTATGATCCCGGGCGTCATGTTCTGGAATTCAACGAGGCTTCGGTCGTGTCCGATGTGGGTGCCGTGCAGGCCGAAGGCAAAGCCTATTTGAGCGGGGTCGAAAATGGTGTTCTTGAAAGCCTGACGTCACAGCTGACGCTGAACAGTATCGATATCTACCCCGGTGGTCTGTTCCCGGAATCGCTGGAAACGGCGCGGGCGGACTTGGATTTTCAACTCAAGCTTGCTCCGTTCGAACTGCAGCTGGGGCAGTTGACTATCACCGATGCCCTACACGAGTTGCACGCAACGGGCAGTTTGATCGGCCAGCCGGACGGTTGGGATGCCGCGTTTGATGCGCAATTGGACAAGATGGGGTCCGAGAACCTGTTGCGATACTGGCCCGAAAGACTGGCGCCGAACCCACGGAAATGGGTGTCGGAAAACCTGTACGAGGGGCAGTTTTCGGATGTGGAATTTTCACTGCGCTTGCATCCTGGAAGTAAGCCGGACCTCTATCTGGGCCTTGGGTTCGATGAGGCCAAGATCAGGTTTGCCAAGACCTTGCCGCTGATCCAGGACGGGCAGGGCCGGCTTAGCCTGTTGAAAGACCGCTTTACCGTCACGGCTGAAAAAGGGGTTGTCATCGCCGATCAAGGTGGCGCGGTGGATGCCTCGGGAACCTCGTTCATTATCCCGGATACAACTGCCAAGGGCGGAACGCCTGCGATTGCACGGATCGAGGCGCGCGGCAGCGTCGAGGCCGCCCTGTCGCTGCTGGACCGACCACCACTAAGCCTGATGAGCAAAGCCAACTTGCCGGTCGATCTGGCGGCTGGTGACGTAAGCTTGTCAGGCACCTTGTCATTGCCGCTGAAAAAGGGGCTTAAATTTCAGGACACCGAGTTCCATTACACCGGCGAAATCGACAATGTGCAAAGCGACAAGCTTGTACCTGGCTATTCGGTCAGCACCGATCGATTAAACCTGTCCGGCAATCAGACAGAGGTAGAGATCGACGGCTATGGCTTGTTCGGCCAGGTGCCGATGCAGGTTGCGTGGCGTCAGCCCATTGGCGGGGATGGGCCGCAACGCAGCGAACTGACGGGCCAGATCGAACTCTCGCCGTCGCTGATGAACGAGCTGAAGGTGCCGCTGCCGCCGGGCATGCTGACTGGAAAAGGCACAGCGGATATCACCGTTGGAATTGGCGCGGATGAACCGGTCACACTCTCTGCGACCTCGGACCTCGCCGGGGTCGGAATGGCGATTCCTGAACTTGGCTGGCGCAAAGGGACGGGGGCGACCGGAAAGATGACACTGGACGCCACGCTGGGTGAAAAGCCCAAAGTGGATGATCTGACGCTTGATGTCGCGGGGCTGCGCACTAAAGCCTCGATCTTCTTCCGGGACGGGGGTGCCTTTGACCGGATACGGTTCAGTTCGTTTGATCTGGGCAACTGGCTGGCGGTGCCGGCCGAACTGATCAACACCGGCGGTCCGGTTCCCAATATCGTCGTTCAGGGCGGTGTCATGAATCTGGGTCGCGCAACCTTCGGCGAGGGCGGTGGCGGAGGAGGGTCAGGCCCCGGTCCAAGGATCGATGTTCTGTTGGACCGCCTGCAGGTGACCGAAGACATTGCACTGACCGGGTTCCGGGGCGCGTTTCAAACCACAGGCGGGGTGAACGGCACCTTTACGGCCAATGTTAACGGCGGCACGGCGGTCAGCGGTCAGATGAGCCCGCGCGACAGCGGTAGCGCCGTGAACATAAAGTCGAAGGACGCAGGGGCCGTCCTACGGTCAGCTGGTGTTATCACCCAGGCGCGTGGCGGCAGTTTGGACTTGCAATTGGAACCGGTCAGCGCGCCGGGGAATTATGATGTGATCCTCAAGATACTAAACACACGCATTACCGATGCACCGGCAATGGCCGCACTGTTAGACGCGATCAGTCTTGTTGGTCTTTTGGACGAGATGACCGGGCAGGGAATTTTTTTCGCGACCATCGATAGCCGCATGCGGATCACTCCGACCGAAATCAAAGTCCTCAGTGGAAGCGCCGTTGGCCCGTCCATCGGCTTGTCCTTTGACGGCACGATCGACACGGTTGCGGGCATGCTAAACCTGCGTGGCGCAATTTCTCCGATCTATCTGGTGAACGCGATCGGAAGTGTGTTTACGAAAAAAGGCGAGGGGGTCATCGGGTTCAACTACAGCCTGACCGGGCCGCTTACGAAGCCAAAAGTTTCCGTAAACCCGCTGTCTGGCCTTGCGCCACTGTTCCTACGAAATTTACTGCGCGCACCGGCCCCGACTGTATCAGATGGCCCCAATGCGCTGC
This sequence comes from Ruegeria sp. CDSB029, assembly GCF_059611125.1. NCBI lineage: Bacteria > Pseudomonadati > Pseudomonadota > Alphaproteobacteria > Rhodobacterales > Roseobacteraceae > Ruegeria > Ruegeria sp. CDSB029. The sequence continues at coordinate 214,466 of NZ_JBXWOX010000008.1, read as the reverse complement.
CGAGAAAGCCGGATGAACCCAAAAAGACCTTTGGTTCTCCGCCCCGGGACAATTGACCCGGATGGGCTGTTGCTGATTCCGATGCGGAATTGTATGGCGCGGCTATGAAACTCAGCGATTTTGACTTCCATCTGCCCGAAGACCGGATTGCCACACGTCCTGCCAGCCCGCGCTCATCCGCGCGCCTGTTGGTGGCCGATGGTGACGTGATCTCGGATGCGCATGTCTTTGATCTGCCCGACTGGCTGCAGCCCGGCGACCGTTTGGTGCTGAACGACACGCGCGTCATCCCTGCGCGCCTGAACGGACGGCGCCATCGCAACAGTGCACAAGGACCGGTGTCTGCCGCAATCGAGGCGACTTTGCTGGACCCGCAGGCTGATGGCACATGGGCGGCCCTGATCAAACCGCTGAAGAAAGTGAAGCTGGGCGAAGACATTCAGTTCTCGGATCATCTGAGCGCCACGCTGGAGCGGGTTGAGGACGGGCAAGCCTATCTGCGGTTCAATCTGTCGGGCGATGATTTTGATGCTGCGTTGGAACAGGCCGGTGCAATGCCTCTGCCGCCCTACATCGCCGCCAAGCGGCCTGCGGATGAGCAGGACAAGACGGATTACCAGACAATCTGGGCCCGCAATTCCGGTGCAGTTGCCGCCCCGACGGCGTCGCTGCATTTTGATGAGGCGTTGATGCGGGAGCTGGGCGCGCGCGGTGTCGCAGTCACTCATGTCACGCTGCATGTGGGCGCGGGAACGTTTCTGCCGGTCAAGGTTGAGGACGTGACGACCCACAAGATGCACGCTGAATGGGGCAATGTCAGCGCCGCCGCCGCGCAAGAAATCCGCGAGACCAAAGCCGCAGGGTGCAGGGTCATCCCGGTGGGCACAACGGCGTTACGGCTGATCGAAAGCGCCAGCCGGTCAGGCCAGATCGAACCATGGGAAGGTGAGACCGATATCTTCATTTACCCCGGCTTTCAGTTCCACGTGACCGACGCGTTGATGACCAATTTCCACCTGCCGAAATCCACCTTGTTGATGCTGGTGTCGGCCCTGATGGGGCAGGAGCGAATGCGGAAGGTGTACGCGCATGCGATTGAACAGAAATACCGGTTCTTCTCTTACGGCGATGCGTCGCTTTTGATCCCGTAAGGGACGTGTTGTCGGGATCGAATCTTTTCAATGTCGTAGACAAGCATGACCAAAGCCGTTTTTGATTGCAAAACGGTGTCACAGTCTAGGTCGGAATTTTTCGGAGGCCCCAATGATACAGGTCCTTTCCAGCGCATGGGCGCTATTGCTTGGTATGGGCCTGTTAATGGTCGGAAACGGCCTTCAGGGGACAATTCTGGGTGTCCGGGGCGAGATCGAGGGGTTTTCGACCCTTCAGATGTCATTCGTCATGTCGGCCTATTTCGTCGGTTTCCTTGGTGGATCACGCCTTGCACCCGAAATGATCCGGCGTGTCGGACATGTGCGTGTCTTCGCAGCGCTGGCATCGTTCATTTCTGCCGTGATGATCATGTACCCGTTGATGACCGACCCGGTTATCTGGATTCTGGGCCGTGTCGTGATCGGGTTCTGTTTCTCCGGAGTGTACGTCACTGCGGAAAGCTGGCTCAACAATGCTGCCAGCAACGAAAATCGCGGCCAGGCGCTGTCTCTTTACATGATCTTCCAGATGACAGGCATCATCAGCGCACAAGGATTGGTTCTGTTGGGCGACCCGGCCGGGTTCGACACCTTTGTAATCGCCTCCATTCTGGTTTCGGTCTCTTTTGCGCCCATTCTCTTGTCGATCTCACCGACACCTGCGTTTGACACAACCAAACCGATGACTTTGCGCGAATTGTTCGGATATTCGCCATTGGGCTGTGTTGGCATGTTTCTTCTGGGTGGCGTTTTCTCTGCACAGTTCGGGATGGCGTCGGTATACGGTGCCCGCGCGGGCCTGACACTGGTTGAGATTTCGACTTTTATTGCCGCATTCTATATCGGTGCCCTGGTCTTGCAGTATCCATTGGGATGGATGTCCGACCGCATGGATCGCCGTTTCCTAATCATGCTTGTTGCAGGGGTCGGCAGCTGCGCGGCAGTTGTGGGCTTGGTGTTCGGGGTGACGTTTCCGATCCTGCTGGGCGCGGCCTTTGTGATCGGCGGTATGTCGAACCCGCTTTACTCATTGCTGATCGCGCACGCGAATGACTTTCTGGAACACGAAGACATGGCCGCAGCGTCAGGGGGTCTCTTGTTTATCAACGGCATGGGGGCCATCGCGGGCCCGTTGATCACCGGTTGGCTCATGGGGGATGCGGTCTTTGGTCCTCCGGGCTTTTTCCTTTTCATCGCTATCCTGCTGGTCGTTATGGCCGGCTATGCGCTCTACCGTATGACCCAGCGCGCGGCGATCCCGGTCGACGAAACGGGCACCATGTCGCCGCTCTATCCAACGGCGTCTCCGGTTGTGATGGAATTGGCGCAGGAAGTGGCCATCGAGGCCGCAGAAGCCGAGCAGGAAACGCAAGATGTTGCCTAGAACACGAATTTATGTCGCAAGTGTTGCAATAATTTACTGTTACAATTCTGTAAAACACACTTAAATGAATTTAAGTCCCTTGGGGGGGAAACACGACGGAGTTAAGGGCATGGCAAGTCCTGAAGATGTACTGAGTTTTTGGTTAGATGAGGTTGGTCCCAAGGGTTGGTATCTGCAGGATGACGCATTGGATGCAGAAATCCGCGACAGGTTCCTGACCACATGGGAGGCTGCGAATGAAGGCAAGTTCTCTCTTTGGCTGACCTATCCCAGCGGTGCATTGGCGTACATCATCCTGATGGATCAGTTCCCACGCAACATGTTCCGAGGAAGCGCTGAGGCCTTCGCCTCAGACCGTGCAGCGTTGTCAGCAGCGAAATGCGCGGTGGACAAAGGGTGGGATATGAAGATCGACGAACCGGCCCGCCAGTTCTTCTATCTTCCATTGATGCATTCGGAAAACCTGTGTGACCAGGAACGCTGTGTGCGCCTGATGTGTCAAAACATGACCGATGGCGACGACGGCAATCTGTTGCACGCAAGGGCACATCGCGAAGTGATCCGCAAGTTCGGTCGGTTCCCATACCGCAACGACGCTCTCTCGCGGCCCATGACCGAGCACGAGGCCGCCTATGTCGACATGGGCGGATATGGCGCGACTGTGCGCGAGCTGCAGACAGCCGGCTAGGACGCCGGCACGCAGCCTCGGATTGCAATGATCCGGTCGGCAACAATGTCGGCCGAGTTTTCAATTGCAGTGTTGATTAACTGGTCCGGGGCCTCGGTCAACTCGGCTATTCTCGCCTGCGCAGCTTGCAGGTTATTCTCCAAACCATTTAGCTTTTCCAAAGCCTCAGACAGTTTTCGGGCGGTCGCGCTGTCGGCTGCCGTTCCGCTAAGCTGAAGGGATGACAGGTCGCTGCGTAATGCCGTCAGTTCACCGCGTATCCCTTGTACGTCTTCCTTCAGCGGCGCTACGATCTGGACCTTCTCAGCAAACTTGACGGTAATGTCGTCAACTGTAGAAGCCAGCTTCCACCCCAGAAACAGGCATAGTGCAATCAGGATAAGCGTCGCATTCAACAGTGCAAGCAACAGATCTTTAAGCGTTTTGGCCATGGTAAGCCTTTCGAATGACTTGGGTTTCACAAAGTCCGGGCAGGTCAGGTGCGTATCTTCTAGCCATAGGTTCGCGCGCGGTATAGGCTGAAAATTGCGCATTCCGCGCCGGTTTACCCTGCGTCCGTTTTGTCGCGGGAGCAATATGTTGATGCGTTCTTAAAATTAGTTTAATGGTAAACTAATTTCTGAATCGACCTGCGCCGAGAGGGAAACATGGCAGCACAATCTTTTGATCTGATCGTAATTGGCGCCGGTCCCGGTGGCTATGTGGCCGCTATCCGTGCCGCGCAACTGGGCCTGAAAACCGCCGTGGTCGAACGCGAGCATTTGGGCGGTATCTGCCTGAACTGGGGCTGTATCCCGACCAAGGCGCTGCTGCGAACCTCCGAAGTGTTCCATCTGATGGAGCGGGCCAAGGATTTCGGCCTGAGCGCTGACAAGATCGGTTTTGATCTGGATGCGGTCGTCAAGCGTTCGCGCGGCGTTGCGGCGCAGCTGTCGGGTGGCATTGGCCATCTGTTGAAAAAGAACAAAGTGACCGTTTTCATGGGTGCGGCCACGATCCCTGCTAAAGGCAAGGTCACCGTTAAAACCGACAAGGGCACCGAGGAACTGACCGCCAAGAACATCGTTCTGGCCACCGGTGCACGGGCGCGGGAACTGCCCGGATTGGAAGCGGATGGCGATCTGGTATGGACCTACAAGCACGCACTCCAGCCGCCGCGGATGCCAAAAAAGCTGTTGGTGATCGGGTCTGGCGCAATCGGAATCGAATTCGCCAGCTTCTATAATACGTTGGGCGCAGACACGACCGTGGTCGAGGTTATGGACCGGGTTCTGCCGGTCGAGGACGCAGAAATCAGCGCGCTGGCCAAGAAGGCCTTTACCAAACAGGGCATGACCATCATGGAAAAGGCGATGGTCAAGCAACTGGACCGCGCCAAGGGTAAGGTCACCGCGCATATTGAGGTTAAGGGCAAGGTTGAAAAGCACGACTTTGACACAGTGATCTCTGCCGTGGGGATTGTCGGTAACGTCGAAAATCTTGGGCTCGAGGCCTTGGGCGTTAAGATTGACCGTACCCATGTCGTCACGGATGAATTCTGCCGCACAGGTGTTGATGGCCTTTTTGCCATTGGTGACATCGCAGGCGCGCCCTGGCTGGCGCACAAAGCCAGCCATGAAGGTGTTATGGTCGCTGAATTGATTGCCGGTAAACACGCTCATCCAGTGAAACCCGAAAGCATCGCCGGCTGCACCTATTGTCAGCCTCAGGTCGCATCGGTGGGGTACACCGAAGCCAAGGCGAAAGAGCTTGGCTATGACATCAAGGTCGGCAAGTTCCCGTTCATTGGCAACGGCAAAGCCATCGCGCTGGGTGAACCCGAGGGCCTGATCAAAACGATTTTCGACGCCAAGACAGGTGAACTACTGGGCGCACACATGATCGGCGCGGAAGTTACTGAGTTGATTCAAGGCTACGTAGTGGGACGGCAATTGGAGACTACTGAGGAAGACCTGATGAACACTGTCTTCCCACACCCGACTCTGTCGGAAATGATGCACGAAAGCGTGTTGGATGCCTACGGGCGCGTGATCCACATGTAAGAATGGGGGCTCGGCCCCCGTCGCCCGTACCGGGCGAATCCCCCGGGATATATTTGGCCAGATGAAGCAAGGATCCTTCATTCATCTGGCCTTTAAATATCCCGGAGCGCGAGGCAGAGCCTCGTAAGTATCTTATGTATTCAATGCGTCCAGTATGCGCGCCCACGAGCGAATGCCCTTGTGGAAACTTTTCACGTCATACTTTTCGTTCGGTGAGTGGATGGCGTCGTCGTCATTGGCGTAGCCAACCAGCATCGAATCCAATCCCAGAACCGAATCAAAATAGCCAACCACCGGGATCGAACCGCCCATGCCGGTAAAGACAGCTTCGCGGTTCCATTCATCTGATAGTGCGCCGCGCGCGGCCTCGAATTCGGGGCGATCAAGGTTCATCACCGATGCCGGAGCCCCTTCGAGGTCGCTGTCCCAGACGACTTTTGCGTCGGGTGAAAGGCGGTCTTCGACGTGTTTGCGGATTTTGTCGCGCAGGCTGTCAGGGTTCATATCCCCAACCAAGCGGCAGGTGATCTTGCAGTGCGCTTCGGACGGGATCACGGTTTTCGATCCTGCACCGTTATAGCCGCCCCACAAACCGTTCACTTCCAGCGTTGGACGTGCCCATTGCTGTTCCAGTGTGGAATAGCCCTTTTCTCCATGCGGTTGCGAGTAACCGACAGAGTTCAGGTATTCCGCCTCATCAAACCCGCAATTTTCCCACTGGCGGAGCTGCTCAGCGGGCACTTCGTGTACACCTTCGTAAAACCCGTCAACGGCCACGCGGCCGGTTTCGTCGTCATAGAACGAGGCGACGATCTTCGACAGCTCACGCAGCGGATTCAGACCAGGGCCACCGTAATGACCGGAATGCAGATCGATGCGCGGACCGACGATGGTGAACTCATCCTTAAGCATGCCGCGCAGTTGCGAGGCGATGGATGGCACGCCGCGCGAAACCATTGAGGTGTCACAAACCAGCGCAAGATCGGCCTTCAATTCGTCCCTATTGGCTTCGAGGAACGGTACCAATGAAGGTGATCCGGATTCCTCTTCTCCTTCGAAGAAGAACGTGATGCGGCAGGGCAGGGTGCCGTGGATCGCCTTCCATGCGCGGCAGGCCTCAACAAAGGTCATCAACTGGCCCTTGTCATCCGACGAGCCGCGACCGCGGATCACCTGTCCGTTTTCGGTTTCTTCCAAGGCTGGGTCAAACGGGTCGCGGTTCCAAAGCTCCAGCGGATCAACGGGTTGCACGTCATAGTGACCGTAAAACAGAACGTGAGGGCCGTCGTTGTTCTCGCCCACATGGCCAACGACCATCGGGTGGCCGGGGGTTTCGCGTTTTTCGGCCGCAATGCCTATGCTTTGCAGGTCGGCGACCAGCCAGTCGGCGGCCTGATCGACCTGCTCTTTATAGGCTGGGTCGGTTGAGATCGACGGGATGCGCAGAAATTCCATCAATCGGTCGATGGACGTGGACAGATCGGTGTCGATCCTGCTCAGAACAGCGTCTAGCGACATGAGCTTCTCCTGAATGGCGTGAACTGCTGCGGAACCTAACAGCACCGGCGGCGCCGTCCAGTGCGTATCGGCAGGATTTGGGGTATACTATCGGAAACGGGACATGTGACTTTGGAACGCCTGCGTCGTTTCCTCGCGTCTGATGGCCGTAACTTTACTTGTCCCGTGGCAAGATCAGGGATAATTGATGCAAATCAATGTCGCGACTCCGACAATGCCGCTACTCAAGGCATTCAAGGGGAAGCAAACCGCAGAGACAGAATGTATGGTCATCTGGGGGAGTAACGGGTTCGGCAACCAGCAGGTCAATGCCGGGCACAGAAGGAGAAACCGGTGGACTATACTGCTCAGCTCGATTCAGCGATTGCCAGGCTGCATGACGAAGGTCGTTACCGGACCTTTATTGATATCGAACGCCAGAACGGTCATTTCCCGCATGCTGTACGGACGCGTCCGGACGGCTCGCAGCAGAATATCACGGTGTGGTGTGGAAACGACTATCTGGGTATGGGCCAGAACCCGGTTGTTCTGAATGCTATGCATGATGCCGTTGATGCTGCCGGTGCAGGTTCCGGCGGAACGCGCAACATTTCGGGCACCACTGTCTATCACAAGCAACTTGAAGCTGAGTTGGCGGATTTGCACGGCAAAGAAGCGGCGTTGCTGTTCACCAGCGCGTATATCGCCAATGACGCGACGCTCAGCACGTTGCCCAAGCTGTTCCCCGGCCTGATCATTTATTCTGACGCGCTGAACCATGCCTCGATGATTGAAGGCGTGCGCCGCAATGGCGGCGACAAGCGAATCTTCCGTCACAACGACGTCGCGCATCTGCGCGAGCTGCTTGAGGCCGACGATCCTGCGACACCCAAACTGATCGCTTTCGAGTCGGTCTATTCGATGGACGGCGATTTTGGCCCGATCGAAGAGATCTGCGACCTGGCCGAAGAATTTGGCGCGCTGACCTATATCGACGAGGTGCACGCGGTTGGCATGTACGGTCCCCGTGGTGGTGGCGTGACCGAACGTGATCGCTTGGCGCATCGTATCGACATCATCAACGGAACATTGGCCAAGGCCTATGGTGTGATGGGGGGCTATATCGCCGCCAGTGAGAAAATGTGTGACGCTGTGCGTTCTTACGCGCCGGGTTTCATCTTCACGACATCGTTGCCGCCGGCCGTTGCCGCAGGTGCTGCCGCATCTGTCGCCTATCTGAAGGGTGCGTCGGAATTGCGCGAGCAGCACCAGACTCAGGCCAAGGTGCTCAAGCTGCGACTGAAAGGGATGGGTCTGCCGCTGATTGATCACGGCAGCCACATTGTACCGGTGATCGTTGGCAATCCGGTGCACACCAAGATCCTTAGCGATAAGCTGTTGGATGACCATGGGATCTACGTCCAGCCCATCAACTTCCCGACTGTGCCGCGTGGTACGGAACGCCTGCGTTTTACCCCGTCACCGGTCCACGGACCGGGTGAAATGAACCGACTGATCCATGCGATGGACGAACTTTGGTCACATTGTGCGCTAAATCGCGCCGAACTTGCAGGATAACCTCACGCCAAAGTGTGCAATGCGTTTGTCGCGTGTTAAGCTTACGCTAACAAAAGAGACGCACGAATCGTTAGGTAGGCGATTCGCCGTTGGCGTGTAACACGCGCAAGGCAGAATGGGGCAGCAGGAATGATTGGGCGCAGATCGCAGCGCGATTCCGAAGAAGACACAGACGTCCGGCCAAAGGGCTTTGACGACTATGAGGTGCGGCTTGGCGACAGGATGCGCGGCGAACGCGCGACGATGGGCAAGTCTCTTCTGGATGTTCAGCGCGAACTGCGGATCAAGGCCAACTACATAGCTGCCATTGAAGACGCTGATCCTGATGCGTTTGACACACCCGGCTTCATCGCCGGGTATGTGCGTTCTTATGCGCGCTATCTGGGCATGAACCCGGATGATACTTTTGCCACCTTCTGCGCCGAGAGCGGCTTCGAAGTTGCCCATGGTATGTCAGCCGAGGCTTCGGTTGTGCGCAAACCATCTGGCGGGTTGCCCGCGCGGGGCCCGATGGGGCGCGATCCGTTCATTTCGCCAAATACCCCTTACATTCCAGGCAGGGAATCTCTGGTCAGCCAGATCGAACCCCGCGCCATTGGCTCGTCTCTGGTTCTGCTGGCGGTGATTGGCGGCATTGGCTATGGCGGCTGGGCGGTTCTGAACAAAATCCAACAGGTTCAGGTGAGCCCGGTTGAACAGGCTCCGGTGGTTCTGTCCGATCTCGACCCGTTGGATGCAGCCCGCGAACCGGTAGAAATTGCCGAAGCCGCAGATACCACCGCACCGACCCCTGAGGCGCTGGATCGCCTTTATCGCCCACAGGCGCTGGATGTTCCGGTTCTTGTGGCACGTGACGCTCCGATTGCTACGCTGGACCCGCGTACCGTGGGTACATTCCGTCCACCAGAGGCACCCCGGATTGAAGTGGCCGAGGTGCACACAGTTGAACGCCTCGCATTGCCGCAGGTGGTCGAGCAGGTTGATACCACGCTGAAAATTGTTGCCGTTGCACCATCTTGGATGCGTATTCGCGCCGCAGATGGAAGCGTCCTGTTCGAGGGTACGCTAGGAACAGTCGAGCAGGGCAACACATTCGAGATACCTCTGACCGAAGAACCGCCGCAGCTGCGCGCAGGGGCTTCGGGGTCCGTTTATTTCTCGATGAACGGTGAGCATTTCGGGCCTGTTGGCGCGCCGGGCACAGTGACCAAAGGTGTTCTGCTGTCCAAAGACGCGGTTGCCGAACGCTATGAGGTTGCCGATCTGGAAGCCGAACAGAATAGCGCCCTCAAACAATTGGTGGCCGAACTTCAGGCGGAAGTACCTGAAACGTCTGCTGAGTGATCTGGCCATTGCGGTGGCCGGGTAGGCGGACTATTTAAAGACGCAACTCAGGCAGCTCTGGACCCGTCCTCATGTCCCTTAATCATGTCCGCCCGTGGCGAAACATTTATCGCCGCAAATCCCGCCAGATCATGGTCGGGAATGTTCCGGTCGGGGGCGACACGCCCATTGCTGTTCAGACCATGACCAACACGCTGACAACAGACGTTGCTGGGACCGTTGCGCAGGTTCAAGCCGCCGCCGAAGCGGGCGCTGATATTGTGCGCGTGTCCGTCCCAGATGAGGCGTCATCGAAGGCGTTGAAAGAGATTGTGCGCGAAAGCCCGGTTCCCATCGTGGCCGACATCCACTTTCACTACCGTCGGGGCATCGAAGCTGCCGAAGCGGGGGCTGCATGTCTGCGCATCAATCCAGGCAATATCGGCGATGAAAAGCGTGTGAAGGAAGTCATCAACGCCGCGCGCGACCACAATTGCTCGATCCGGATCGGGGTAAACGCGGGCAGTCTGGAAAAGCACCTGCTTGAGAAATATGGCGAACCATGTCCCGAGGCGATGGTCGAAAGCGGGTTGGAGCATATTCGCATCCTGCAGGACAACGACTTTCACGAATTCAAGATCAGCGTGAAGGCCAGCGACGTCTTTCTGTCCGCAGCGGCCTATCAGGGCATTGCCGAGGCTACGGACGCGCCGATCCACCTAGGCATCACCGAGGCGGGCGGGCTGGTGTCTGGCACCATCAAATCGGCCATCGGGCTGGGTAATCTGCTGTGGATGGGTATTGGCGACACGATCCGTGTCAGCCTGTCCGCTGACCCGGTCGAAGAAGTAAAGGTGGGCTTCGAGATTCTGAAATCTCTGGGCCTGCGCCATCGCGGCGTGAACATCATCTCGTGCCCCTCCTGCGCGCGGCAGGGGTTCGACGTGATCAAAACAGTCGAGGCATTGGAACAGCGTTTGGAACACATCAAAACGCCGATGAGCCTGTCGATCATCGGCTGCGTAGTGAACGGCCCGGGTGAGGCGCTGATGACCGATGTAGGCTTCACCGGCGGCGGGGCCGGATCCGGTATGGTTTATCTGGCAGGTAAAGCCAGCCACAAGATGTCGAACGACCAGATGATTGATCACATCGTCGAAGAGGTCGAGAAGAAGGCGGCGGAACTGGACGCCGTGGCTGAGGCGGCGGAATAGTTGATGTCACTGACCCTTGGGTCACTTCAGGCGGCGGGCATTTGTTGCGTTGCGCAGTGAATACCGCCACCAAATTCGCCTAAAATATCGACGTTCAGTGCCACAACTTCGCGCCCCGGGTAATGTCGGGACAGGGCGTCGCGCGCGATGGTGTCGGTTTCTTTGTCACCGAATTGGGCCATGATGACCGCGCCATTGCAAACATAGTAGTTTGCATAGGACGCCACGAACTCTGGATCTTTGACCCGCCTTCTGACTGGTTCCGGAATAACCTCTACTTGTAAACCTTCCGCAACCAATCGGTCATGCGTGTCCAATGCCGCAAGGTGGAAGGGGTCCTGAAAATCAGGTTCGTCTGGAAGGTTGACCAGAACACGACCCGGTCCGGTAAGGCGTGCCAGACTGTCGATATGGTAGTCGGTAATGTCTTCGCCCCAAACACCCTCGGACCAAATCATGCGGTTTGCTCCGTAGGCGGCCAAAAGTTTGGCTTCGATCTCGTTACGGGACTGGCCAGGGTTGCGATTGTCATTCACCCATGAGCTTTCATGCGCAATGAGCAGGCCGTGCCCGTCTTGCTCAACACCTCCACCTTCACCGTTCAGGCCGGACGGAAGGAGCGGCAGGCCCAGTCGTTCAGCAACGCGACCAGCGACACGAGCGTCCTGTTTGTGTGCTTGCTTCTCACCCCAGCCATTGAACTGGATTTTGCGGATCGCCATGTCACCGGTGTCTGAAATCACAAAGATCGGTCCGGAATCCCGGCACCAAAGGTCCTCGGTTGGGACGTCCCACAATTCAACATCCGTTGAAAGTTTTTCACGCGCTGCCGAATGGTATTCGGCAGCGGCCAGCATCGTCACCGGTTCAAATGGCGATATCGCATTGGCAATATCGGCGATTGCTTGCTGCACCAGATCACGCAAGTGGGCATCTGGATACACATTGCTGCTTACCGGCCACTGCATGAAAGTGCGTTGGTGTGGTGTTTCTTCCGCGGGGACAAAATAGCCCAAGCCAGCTTGGGCAAAAGGTTGCTGTGTGACACTCATTAACCCAATCGCCCCGCCGGACAGCAGAACTTCCCTACGCTTCATTGTGAAAACCCCAATAGGCCGTTGGGTGAAGAGCACCTCAGCGAGAGATACTCTTTGTTCATCAACCCTGTTCTGCGCGCACACCGTCCGCAATCTGCTTCATCTGCTCCGCTGGCAGGAACCCACGCAGCATTTCGGTGCCCAGAACAAATGAAGGTGTTCCTGAAATCTGCATACGCTGCGCCAGCGCACGGGTCTTACCGATTTCATCCGTAACTTGTTCGCTGTCCATGGCCGCAATGATCGCATCGCTGTCCAGGCCGAGGCCATCCGAGATCCGGCGCAGGGAGACTTCGGAAGGCTCTCCACCGAATTCCATCAGCGCGTCATGGACCTGTTTGTAGGCGTCAGCGCCAGCCACATGTTTGGTTGCGACCGCAAAACGCGAAGACAGGACCGAGGCGTCGCCCAGGATCGGGAATTCCTTGATTACAAGGCGGATGTTGCCATCTTCGGCCAACAGGCTCGCGACCTCGGGCACGGCGCGGCGGCAATAGCCACAACGGTAATCCATGAACTCGACCAGAGTGATGTCGCCATCAGGGTTGCCGCCGACCCAGCTATAGCCGTCGTTGAACAACTCGTCTGCGTTGGCCGCGACCAGATCCTTATCTGCGGCGGCTTCGGCAACGGCGTTGCGCTGTTCAAGGATGTTGATCGCTTCGATGATCACTTCGGGGTTTTCCAGAAGGTACTGGCGCACCTGCTCACCGAACTGCTCGCGTTCAGCATCGCTCATGGTGCTCAGGTCCAGGGCCTGCGCGGGGCCGGTGATCAGGGAAAGCCCCAGAAGGGCGGGTGCAGCATGTCTGAGGATCATTTCCGGTTCCTTTTCTTTTTCTTAGCTCGTTCCGAGGCAATCAACACATCCTGTGCTCGTTGCCAACCAGGTGAACCTTCGGGCAATTGCCCGACGGCGCGTTTTGCGTGAATGCCTGCATCGACCAAGCGGCCTTGCAGGGCATAGCGTTCTGCGGTCACAGCCGAGGCCATGCCGTTATTTCCGACCTTGGCATAAGCCATTCCAAGATCCTGCATTAGTCGTGCATTGCGATAGTCCCGCGCGCGCGCCTTTTCAAGCACCTTCAGGGCGTCGGTCGTCTGCCCATCTGCCAGCAAGGCGCGCCCGTACCCCGCTAGAAGCAATGGATCATTCGGAGACATCTCAACAGCCTGTCCATAAGCTTTAATTGCATCGGTCAACTTCCTGTTTTCCAATAGAATCTGCCCTTTTAACTCATAAAAGAACGGATCATCGGGCCGGATTTCCAGCGCGCCGTCGATCGCTGTCCTTGCGCGGGCCAGATCGCGGTTTTGATGATGGGCGGCAGCTTCGCGCATCAGGCGTATGTCCTGCGCGCTTTCCTCTTTCAACCGGCGCAAGGTCCAGCCCGGCGAACGCAGGAAGGCCGATAGCTTGCCCTTGACCCGCGCGAACCAGTAGTCGGCGTTGGGGTTGGATGACGCATGATCGCTGAACTCGCCCACAAACGCTTCAGCGGCGCGCAGCCGTTCGCGGCTGGTGGGATGGGATCGCATATAGGGGTCTTGGTTGGCGGTGTTCAGCAACTCCTGACCTGCAAACTTTTGGTGAAGGGCAACCATCCCGCTGGGTGAGATCCCCGCCGCGCGCAGGTAGCTGGCAGAACTGCGGTCGGCCGATGCCTCTTCTGCGCGTGTGTGCCCGAGGAAACTGCGCAGGGCAGACGCGGATGTGCCGGCGGCGATTCCCGCTGCGGCCTCGCCACCACCTGCGGCTGCGGCAATCAGGGCCAGCGCAGTACCCAGCTGGGCTTTGCGTTGTGCGGCGCGCATGTTTTCAACCCGTCTGGCCAGATGGCCGTTGGCGATATGGGCCGCCTCATGCGCGATCACGGCCTGCAGCATCTCAGGGCTTTCGACGGTCAGGATTAGTCCGTAGTTTACGTATATCGCGTTGTAATCAATGACAAACGCGTTGAAGGTGCTGTCGTTGACGACCAGAATTTTCACCCGGTTTGTGTTTAGCCCAGCGGCCCGCAGAATGGGAAAGGCCAGTTCGCGCAACCCGTGCTCGATATCGGGGTCGCGGATCAGGCTTTGAGCGCTGGACTGAAACGCACTGCCCATCCATGTCACTGCAATCAGCAACAGGGCCGGGATTGACGCCAGCCTGGATAAGCGTTCAAAAGCCATGGCTGCAACATGGGAGATGGGCATGAGAAACTCAACCCGATCCGGGGTCGATCCCTTTATCGTGATGGATGTGATGGAGGCCGCGCGCCGCGCTGAAGAGGCCGGGCGGCACATCATCCATATGGAGGTCGGCCAGCCGGGGACGGGCGCGCCCAAGGGGGCCGTTCAGGCCTTGGCCAGAGAAATGGATCAAGGCCCGCTGGGCTACACCGTGGCTTTGGGTCTACCCGCGCTGCGGCAACGGATCGCAAGCCTGTACGGTGAGTGGTACAACGTCGATCTCAACCCCGACCGCGTCGTGGTTACACCAGGGTCGTCCGGCGGGTTTCTGCTGGCTTTCACTGCCCTGTTCGATAGCGGTGACCGCGTGGGTATCGGCGCGCCGGGCTATCCGTCTTACCGGCAGATTCTGAAAGCGTTAGGTCTGGTCCCTGTCGATCTGCCCACTGCACCTGAGAACCGGCTGCAACCCGTGCCATCCGATTTCGCAGGGCTCGACCTGCAGGGCCTGATGGTTGCGTCGCCTGCGAACCCCACGGGCACGATGCTGGATCACAGAGCCATGGGTTCGCTAATAGACGCCGCACAGGGGCAGGGCGCTTCGTTCATCAGCGATGAGATTTACCATGGGCTGGAATATGAGGCCAAGGCCGTCACCGCGCTGGAGCTGACTGATGACTGCTATGTGATCAACTCGTTTTCCAAGTATTTCTCGATGACTGGGTGGCGCGTTGGCTGGATGGTGGTTCCCGAAGATCAGGTGAGGGTGGTTGAACGGATTGCCCAGAACATGTTCATCTGTGCGCCGCACGCCAGCCAAGTGGCTGCGCTGGCGGCAATGGATTGCAACGATGAATTGCAGGCTAATCTGGATGTCTATCGCCGCAACCGCCAATTGATGCTGGAAGGGCTGCCCAAGGCCGGTTTCACCAATATCGCGCCGCCGGATGGGGCGTTTTATGTCTACGCCGACGTTTCGGACCTGACCGACGACAGCCGCGCCTTTGCAGCTGAAATTCTGGAAAAGGCCGGGGTAGCCGTCACGCCGGGGCTGGATTTCGACCTGCTGCGCGGTCATACGACGCTTCGGTTCTCGTACGCGCGCTCGACGGTGGACATCGAAGAGGGTCTGCAGCGACTGCACCGCTTTATGGCGGATTGCGGTGCGATTACGGAGCAGGCCTGAGCCGTTCACAACGGGCTCCGGATGCGATAGGGTGCCAGACAAACGATCTCGGGAAAACTTGAGGCCATGAGCAGGATCATTTACGCCATTGCGCTGTTTTGGGCGCTGTCGACGGCTGCAGTCGCGCATGACTTCAGCGCGCTTGCGCGCGTGTTGCCGGATGACAGTCGCATTGTGGACGAAGGTCGCGCAGGGGTGAGGGTCGATCTGGGCCTCAGCCAAGGCGTGCCTTACCGCGTGTTCACATTGCAAGATCCCTACCGCATGGTACTTGATTTTCAAGAGGTTGACTGGACCGGGCTTGACCGCGAAACACTTCTGCAGACCGATCGTATCAGCGGTGTTCAGTTCGGAGCATATGTTCCCGGCTGGTCTCGGATGGTTCTGGAGCTTGGCGCGCCTTTGGCCGTCGACCGCGCCGAGATGAAAATTGATGAAACGGCTGGAGGGGCGCAATTGTCGCTGCTTCTGCAAGGAACCGAATTCGATTCATTCGCTGCCGGTGCAGGGGCACCCCGTCAACAAGGTTGGGATCTGCCTGAACCCGCAGTAACCCCTGCCCAGCCGCGCCGCGGCGGGGCAGGCGCGTTGCGGGTCATGCTTGACCCCGGTCATGGCGGCATCGACCCGGGGGCCGAGGTCGACGGGTTGGAGGAAAAGACCCTGATGCTGACCTTCGCGCGCGAACTTCGCGAGCATTTGTTGCGGACCGGAGGGTTCGAAGTGGTGATGACGCGGGTTGATGACCAATTCGTCTCGCTCGAACGGCGCATCGCGCTGGCGCATAGAGCCGGTGCCGATGTGTTTATCTCACTGCATGCAGATATCCTGTCTGAAGGGCGGGCGCATGGTGCCGCAGTATATACTTTGTCAGACGAAGCATCAGATGTGGCCAGTGACAAGCTGGCGGAACGTCATGACCGCGGTGATCTGATCTCGGGGATTGATTTGAGCGGTGCGGATGACCAAGTGGCCGATATCCTGCTGGATATCGCTCGGCAGGAAACCAAGCCTCGAACTGATGCGTTGGCCCGTGCGCTGGCTGATGGCATGACACAGCAGGGCGGCCCGATGAACAGTAGGCCGATCCGCACGGCCTCCTTCTCGGTTCTCAAGGCAGCGGACATTCCTTCGGTTTTGGTCGAGCTTGGATTTCTCTCCAGCCCTCGGGACCTGCAGAATATCAGGAACCCGAAATGGCGCGTTGGAATGGCGCAGGGCATTGTCGATGGTCTGCAGAAGTGGCGGCAAGATGACCTGATCAAAAGATCCCTGATTGGTCAGTGACCCTGCGACGTAAACCGGCTATTATTGGCCATCGTGTTTTGACCCTGCGCCGGGCCATCACTATATAGGCGTCACCGCGAGTAAAAGGCAGTAACGTGATCCGTTTCATTCTTTCGATTTTCGGGGCGATCTTCAGCCTCGTGACATTGGGTATCTTCATGGCCGCGCTGGTCGTCGGCGCGATCTTCTGGATGTATGGGCGCGACCTGCCCAGCCATGAATCGTTGGCGCAGTACAAACCGCCCACGATCAGCCGAATCTATTCGGGCGAAGGCCAGTTGATCGACGAGTTCGCGCAGGAACGCCGTTTGTTCACGCCGTCCGAAGAGATTCCAGATCTGGTGAAGCAGGCGTTTATCTCGGCTGAGGACAAGAATTTCTACACCCACCAAGGTTACGATCCGCGCGGTATCATTGCCGCCGGTGTCGAGGCGGTGAAGTCCAAGGGCGAAACCGTTCGCGGTGCATCGACCATTACACAACAGGTGATGAAGAATTTCCTGCTGTCCGGCGACCGCCGCGCCGAGCGGAAAATCAAGGAAATCATCCTCGCCACCCGGCTTGAGGATACGCTGGACAAGGAACAGATCCTCGAACTTTACATGAACGAGATCTTTCTGGGTCAGAACTCCTATGGCGTGACCGCTGCTGCGCAGACCTATTTCAACAAGACTTTGCAGGGACTGGAGCCGCACGAGGCCGCAACTTTGGCCGCCATGCCCAAGGCACCGTCGGATTATCACCCGGTTCGGCAAAAGGACCGCCTGCTGGCGCGCCGCAACTACGTTTTGCGCGAGATGAACCAGAATGGGTATATCGATCAGGCGACCTATGAGGTCGAAGTCGAAATGCCCCTCCGATCGGTCCAGAACGGAGATTTCGAAAGCTTCCGTACGGCGTTGCCGCCGCGTGACTATTTCACCGACGAGATCCGCCGCCAACTGAGCGAGGATTTCGGCGAGGGCGAATTCTTTACTGGGGGTTTCGCGGTTCGCGCTTCGGTTGACGAGGAAATGCAGCTTGAGGCAGCCAAGGCCTTGCGCACCGCATTGCAGAAATACGACCGTTCACGTGGGAAGTGGCGTGGTACGGGCGAGGTGATCCCAGAAGAAAAACTGGCGGATGAGGCGCAATGGCGCGAAGCCTTGGCCATCATGGAAATTCCCCGCGACGTAGTGCTGCCGACCCAGTGGTATCCGGCCGTTGTACTGAATGTGGGTGAACAGCAATTGACCGTAGGGATCGAGGACGGTCCGGCAGACGGCATCGTCCCGCGTGCTGACATCAAATGGATGCAAGGTGATTTTGCGGCAAACTTCAAGCGCGGTGACGTCATTCTGGTCATGGCTGGAGAGGAAGGCCAGTGGTCCGCCCGTCAGGTACCGGAAGTGCAGGGCGGCTTTGTTGCGATGGACGTGAACTCGGGCCGTGTTCTGGCGATGCAGGGCGGGTTCTCGTATCAGGATTCGGTGTTCAACCGCGCCACACAGGCGCAGCGCCAGCCGGGTTCCAGCTTCAAACCCTTCGTCTATGCCGCCGCGCTGGACAGTGGCTATAGCCCTGCAACCATCGTTGTGGATGCCCCGATTGAGGTGAACACCCCCCAAGGTCTGTGGCGACCCAAGAACTCGTCGAACAAATTCTACGGCCCAACGCCGCTGCGCACGGGGATCGAACAGTCACGGAACCTGATGACCATTCGTCTGGCGCAAGAGGTGACCATGCCTGTTGTCGCTGGCTACGCGGAACGGTTTGGTGTCTATGACCGTATGGGCGCGTTCCTGGCGAACTCGCTGGGGTCGGAAGAAACCACGCTGTACAAGATGGTCGCCGCGTACGCGATGTTCGCAAATGGCGGGGAGCGGGTGGAACCCACTCTGGTTGACCGTATTCAGGATCGGTTCGGCAAGACGATCTATCGCCATGATGACCGTCAGTGCTTGGATTGTAACTCGGCCTGGCTTGAGCCGGACGAGTCGCCCACCATCGAGACCAATCGCTCTCAGGTCATGGATGCGATCACCGCCTATCAGTTGACGTCGATGATGAAAGGTGTGGTTGATCGCGGGACCGCGTCCAGTGTCGTCAATCTGCCGGTGCCTACTGCGGGTAAAACGGGTACGACGAACGAATCCAAGGATGCGTGGTTCATTGGCTTCACCTCGAACATCGTTGCTGGTTGCTATATCGGTTATGACCGCCCGCGTCCGATGGGGCGGGGGGCCTATGGGGGTACGTTGTGCGGGCCAGTGTTCCAGAGCTTCATGGAGAAAGCCGTCGAGAAATACGGCGGTGGTCCGTTTGATGTGCCCGAAGGCGGCCACTTCATCAAGATCGACCGCTTTAGTGGCGCGCGCCTGCCTGCCGATGCTTCCGGTGACTATGTCGTGGCCGAATATTTCCGCGATGGCGTCGACGGCTTTATCGACCGTGTCTACGACGGTGGCTTTGCGATGGGCTCCGACCTGCCTCTGTTCGAAGAGGCCAGCTCGGGCCGTCAGGTTACCACGTCGACCGGCAACACAATCACTGTTGGCCCCAACGCCAGCCAGGGTGATCTGCAGGGCGGCGGTCTTTACTGATCCGCTGCTTTCAGGAGAAGGTTCAACAGGTCTTCTTCCGGGTCATGTGTGACGGTGCCATCTGCGCGCCAGAAGATCGACAGAGCACATTTTGCGGCACCCCATTGGGCAAGTCGTCCTTTTTTTACCCGCATGGCGGTCGCGTATAGCGCCAGGCCAGTTTCAATCTGTTCAGGTCGGCGAACCCACTCTGGCATGCCTTTGGGGTGGCGCAGGGCATTGGCCAGCTCGAATGCCGGGTCGCCGATGTACCCCTTGGCGTCAAAGACCCGAGGCCCGGCAGGTGTTGCGATCACGTTGTCATGATGCAGGTCCCCGTGCAGCGGAACAACCGTATCCTGCGTGTCCAGAAGGTGACGGCCAATGCTGATCGCTTGCATCATGTCGTGCCGTAGTCGGATCGGGCAATCGTCCGAGAATTGACAGTCGAAAACTGGCGCGAAGACTTCCTGAAGCGGTTTCAGCCGGGTCGTGTCGATGGTCGACCTTTGGTGCAGTCGATCCGCTGCCGTCGCCAGACCGCGCACTGCTTCATCCGGGCGACCTGACCGTGCGATATCCCCAAGTGACGGTCCTTCAAGCCATTCCGTCAAAACGGCGTTGGGGGCCTCGGCCAGTATGTGCACAGCACCCCGGTCACGCCACAGGTGCATCAGGTGCGGGCCAGCTGTTTCATTGCCACGGTTTGGGCGGCGATAGATCTTGAGGGTGGCAGGCGTGTTGTCCAAAGTTCGGACCTTCCACACGTGTGCATGCCCGGTATTTGCGACGGGCTGTGCGTCTTCCAAATCCCATCTGGTCAGAAACTCGTTCAACGCGTTTTGCATTCCGTCTCGCCTGTCTTGTGGTGGCCCGCGCCTCTTGCTATCACGCAGGCCTGATTGAGCAAGTTGGGACAAGACCATGCGCGCCGAAACCCAGAACACCGTGGCGGAAATCGAAAAGTCGCTGGAGCTGCTGGCGCAGCGTATGGACTATGAGACCGCTCCTCATCGTCTTGAGGAATTCAATGCGCGGGTCGAAGATCCCAACCTGTGGGACAACCCTGAGAATGCGCAGAAACTGATGCGCGAGCGTCAGATGTTGGTGGACGCCATTGAAACCTATGAGTCGATCAAGACCGATCTGAGCGACAATATCGAGCTGATCGAACTTGGTGAGATGGAAGAGGATGAAGAGGTCGTCACCGACGCCGAAGACGCCATTCAGAAATTGGGGGCGAAGGCCGCCAAGAAGGAGCTTGAGGCGTTGCTGGATGGCGAGGCCGACGGCAATGACACGTTCCTTGAAATCAACTCGGGCGCCGGTGGCACCGAAAGCTGTGACTGGGCCTCGATGCTGGCGCGCATGTATGTCCGTTGGGCCGAGAAGAAGGGCTACACGGTAGAGCTGCAGTCCGAGACTGCGGGCGAAGAGGCGGGCATCAAATCCGCCGCCTACAAGATTTCGGGTCACAACGCCTATGGCTGGCTGAAATCCGAAAGCGGCGTGCATCGTCTGGTGCGCATTTCGCCATTTGACTCGGCGGCCAAGCGGCACACATCCTTCAGTTCGGTCTGGGTCTATCCGGTGGTCGACGACAATATCGAGATTGAGGTGAACCCGTCCGAAATTCGTATCGACACATATCGGTCTTCGGGCGCGGGTGGTCAGCACGTGAACACCACGGACTCGGCGGTTCGGATTACCCACATTCCGACCGGGATCGTCGTGACCAGTTCTGAGAAATCGCAACACCAGAACCGTGATATTGCCATGAAAGCCCTGAAATCGCGCCTGTACCAGCAGGAATTGGACCGTCGCAACGCGGACATTAACGCAGCACATGAGGCCAAAGGTGATGCGGGCTGGGGCAACCAGATCCGGTCTTATGTTTTGCAACCTTATCAGATGGTCAAGGATCTGCGCACCAACCATGAGACGTCTGACACCAAGGGTGTTCTGGATGGCGATCTGGATGGGTTCATGGCTGCCACCCTTGCGATGGATGTGGCGGGCAAGAGCCGCTCCGAGGCGCAAGGCGACGGCTGAGACGCCGCCAGGGGGCACTGCCCCCGTCTCCGCAGGCGGAGACTCCCCCGGGATGATTTTGGCCAGATGACGCGGATCTGTGCACTGCGGTGCGCAAGGTAAAAGATATATGTAAAACACGGGTTTAAATGGGGTTGCTGCCTCGCTAGGCTGATCGCGACTTGGTAACACTGAATGCGATGGATCCCGGATGGATTTAAGTCAGACAACCGCAACTGCCTTGTTGGCGGCGCTTTCGGCCCGGCGTCTCTTAGCCGCTGATCTGATGCGTGAAACCTTGGATCGCATTGCGGCGGTCAACCCGCCGCTGAATGCGATTGTTGCGCTGCGTGATGAAGAGGCGCTGATGGCCGAGGCGCGTGCGCTGGATGCGGGGTCAGTGACGGGCCCGTTGCATGGGTTGCCAATTGCGGTCAAAGATCTGGTGAATGTCGCCGGGGTGGTGTCGTCGCAGGGATCACCGCTGTATCGCGATCATGTACCCGAACAGGACGATCTGATAGCCGCACGAATGCGGGCGGCCGGCGCAATCCTGATCGGTAAAACAAATACGCCAGAGTTCGGTTTGGGCTCGCACACGTTCAATCCCGTTTATGGTGCCACGCGTAACCCGTATGATCACTCTAAGACATGCGGTGGATCATCGGGTGGGGCAGCGGTTGCGCTGGCCACCGGGATGGTGGCGCTGGCGGATGGCTCTGACATGATGGGCAGTCTGCGCAATCCCGCGGCCTGGAACAATGTCTATGGGTTTCGCCCAAGTTGGGGACGTGTGCCGCCTGAACCGGTGGGCGACATATTCCTTCACCAACTGTCCACGCTTGGCCCAATGGCACGAGCCCCGGAAGATCTGGGTGTGTTGTTGGACGTGATTTCAGGGCCGGACCCGCGGCATCCTGCAACCCCGCACAATGCTGCAGTGTCTCCTGTTCAGGCGGCCGATCTGGCCGGTATGCGGATTGGCTGGCTGGGCGACTGGGGTGGGGCGTTCCCGTTTGAGGATGGTATTTTGGACCTGTGCCGGGATGCGCTGTCCGTTTTCGTACAGCAGGGGGCGCAGGTTGAAGCTGTTGCGCCGCCCTTTGATGCCGAACGCATATTCGAAAGCTGGTCGACCTTACGATCCTGGAGCGTGGCGGCAAGTCTCGCCCCGCAGTCTGAACAGCGGGCGCAGTTGAAGGACACGGCGCAATGGGAGCTTGACCAGGGGCAAGCCTTGACGGCGATGCAGGTGCATCAGGCAAGTGTTGTACGATCGGATTGGTTCCGGCGCGCGGCTGAACTGTTCGAAGGATTTGATGCGTTGATCCTGCCGTCTACTCAAGTCTGGCCGTTTGAACTTGAGCTCCCGTATCCCACCGAGATTGCCGGTAAAAGCATGGATACCTATCACCGCTGGATGCAGGTCATGATTCCAGTCAGCTTGATTGGCTTGCCGTGTATGTCGGTGCCGGTAGGGTTTGGGGCAGGCGGGTTACCGATGGGCATGCAAGTCTTTGGCCCGCGCGGCGCGGATACGGATATATTGTCAATCGGAGCCGCGTATCACGACGCGACCGGGTGGCCACAAAACCGACCGGCTTGAGGAGAGCGCCGGAAACAGGAGGAGAAACAGAGCATGGAAAAACCCTTTGGGGTTCCGGATATGGGACCTGTGGATGCCGGAATGCTGCGCGAGGCGTTGCGCCATGCCTGGGCTGATTTTCGTCGGGCACCTGTTTTTGGCCTGTTGTTCGGTGGGTTCTATGTGTTGGCTGGCTTGGCCATGGCGTGGGTCACGGTGCAGACGCAGACGTCATTCTGGCTGGTGCTGGCCACCATAGGGTTCCCATTGCTCGGCCCTTTTGCGGCAGTAGGGTTGTATGAGGTGTCACACCGGTTGGAACAGGGTGAACCTTTGGATTTCAAAGAGGTTTTCGGCGTTGTCCTCCAGCAGAGCCGTCGTCAATTGCCATCCATCTGCGCGATTATCGTGGTGATTTTCCTGTTCTGGTTTTTCTTGGGTCATATGATCTTTGCGTTGTTCATGGGGCTGTCGACCATGACCAACGTCTCCAGTTCGCTAGAGGTCTTTATGACACCCAATGGCCTGACTATGCTGGCCGTCGGCAGCATCGTGGGGGCCATTTTCGCCCTTATTCTATACATGATCACCGTCCTTTCGATCCCGATGTTGCTGGATAGAGAACTGGACTTCGTGACTGCGATGATCGCCAGTTTCAGCTATGTTCGGTCGAACCCGAAGATCATGCTGGGGTGGGGTGTGTTCGTGGCTGTCGTGACATTTTTGGCCATGATCCCGTGGTTTTTGGGATTATTGATCGTCTTGCCTTTGCTGGGGCATGCCAGTTGGCACCTGTATCGTCTGATCACTCTGGCAGGAGCCGGGAAAGACGCTTGAAGAGCCTATGCAGCGCTTTGCTTGAGCCGTTTGGCAGCGCGCGCCGCAGGAAGGGCGGCCTTTGCCTGATTGCCCAAATAGTTCAGCGAAATCCGGCGCATTGTGGTCGCCTGAGCGTTGGTCTTGGACAGGCAAATTGCAATGCCACGCCATCGCTCGGAGTTTTCTTCAGCGCCGCGCGTTACAAGGTAGATACGGCTGTTTTGGGCTGCGCGGCTGGACATAAGGATAAAAATCTGCCGTCCGGCGCAAGCCGCGATGCCTTGTACTTCACGTCTGGTGGTGTCGGCCGGTATCCCCTCATTTTCGGGCTCATAGCTGCGCACCAGCGTGCATTGCGGCAAACGGCGCGTGTGGATCAGCCGGTGTCTGGTCATGGGAGATCCGTCCAGTCCCGTTTCCGTCGCATAATAAAAGCCCGCCGGCAGCAGGTTTTCGGTCAGCGTTGAGGGGCCGGATCCCAGGAATTCAGTCAGGGCCGAAGCAGCCGGATGTTCCGGTGGCGTTTCAATTTCCTCCAGAGGCCGCAACAGGATACGGGCGTCGACCTCGAAAAACCGGCACATGCGATCCAGAACATCGGGGCGGGGAAAGCTCTCACCGGCCAGATATCTGTTGAATTGGGTCCTGTTGATGCCCAGCTGGCGGCACAGCTCGGACACGGACGAATATTGCCGCGACAATTGTCGCAGATTGTCGCCGAACATCCGGCGCAATTCATCAGGACTGCGGATACTCATGGTCATTTCTGTCCCAGGTTCCAGAGTGTCATTTCAAAAAGTGCGACGCACCCGACCTTTTTGGCCGTGCATGCATTCACAATCGTACTGGTGACCCCAGCTGGCGCATCCCAACACCACGCTACGCCCCCGAAGTTAACGTTGGGGCAGGCAAACGCAATAGGCTTTACGTCAATTTGTATGATCTTTTTGGGTAACCATGCTCATAAGCAACATACAGCAGTATTGTTTGAGCATGTCCTGGGACTGCGCCTCGCCCCGGTATCAAAAGGGGGGGGCGAGGCGAAAAAGTCAGTCGCCGCGCAGCAGGGCGGCCACGCCGGTGCGTGCAATCTCGACAAGGCCCAGCGGGCGCATCAGATCGGCAAAGGCGTCGATTTTGTCAGGGGCACCGGTGAGCTCGAAGATGAACGAATTCAACGTGCTATCGACAACGCTGGCGCGAAAGATATCGGCCAGACGCAGCGCCTCGACCCGCTTGTCGCCCGCGCCGACAACCTTGATGATCGCCAGTTCCCTCTCGACCGATGGGCCTTCGACAGTCAGGTCGTGAACATCGTGCACCGGAACGATACGGCCCAATTGGGCTTTGATCTGTTCGATCACCTGAGGGGTGCCGGTGGTGACGATGGTGATGCGGCTTAGGTGGCCAGTGTGATCCACCTCGGCGACGGTCAGACTTTCGATGTTGTAACCCCGGCCCGAGAACAACCCGATCACGCGAGCTAGCACACCCGGTTCGTTTTCGACCAAGACAGCAATCGTATGGCGTTCCTGCACGTCCGAAAACGTGGGGCGTAGGTTATAGGCGGAATGGCGCGTTGCACCTTTTTTGATATGTAGGGCAGACATTTATGTCCCTTTCATAATCCTGTGATGGTCGGGTGCCGGTGCACCCGACAAAATCTGTCGAATTGTGTCAGACCAGAACCGAACCTTTGGAATCGATTACGCCCTGTGTCTCGGCCTCGCCCAACAGCATTTCGTTATGTGCCTTGCCCGACGGGATCATGGGGAAGCAGTTCTCGTGCTTTTCCACCAGACAGTCAAAGATCACCGGACCGTCATAGTTGATCATCTCCATGATGGCGTCATCCAGATCGGCCGGATCGGAACACAGGATGCCCTTGGCCCCGAAGGCCTCGGCGAGTTTGACGAAATCGGGCAGGGCCTCGGACCAGGAATGTGAGTACCGCTCGCCATGCAGCAGTTCCTGCCACTGACGGACCATGCCAAGGCGTTCATTGTTCAGAATGAACTGTTTTACTGGCAGACGGTACTGCGCTGCGGTGCCCATTTCCTGCATGTTCATCAGCCACGAGGCCTCGCCCGCGACGTTGATGACCAGCGCGTCAGGGTGCGCCATCTGCACACCGATGGAGGCCGGGAAGCCATAGCCCATCGTGCCCAATCCGCCCGACGTCATCCAGCGGTTCGGATCTTCGAAGCCCAGATACTGCGCGGCCCACATCTGGTGCTGACCGACCTCGGTGGTGATGTAACGGTCGTGCTTTTTGGTCAGATCTTCCAGCCGTTCAAGCGCGTATTGCGGTTTGATCGTCTTTTCGCTGTTGGTGTAGGCCAGACAATTGACCTTGCGCCATTCGGTGATCTGATCCTGCCACTTGGCAACCGACGCCTCATCTGTCTTGCGGCCACGCGCTTTCCAAACCTTCAGGATGTCCTCCAGCACATGTGCAACATCACCAACAATCGGGATGTCCACGCGGATCACCTTGTTGATCGAGGAAGGGTCGATGTCGATATGGGCCTTTTTCGAGTTGGGCGAGAACGCGTCAATCCGCCCGGTGATCCGGTCATCGAACCGCGCACCGATGTTAATCATCAGGTCGCAGTCATGCATCGCCAGATTGGCCTCATACAGACCATGCATGCCCAGCATGCCCAGCCAGTTTTTGCCCGACGCCGGGTATGCGCCAAGGCCCATCAGGGTCGAGGTGATCGGGAAGCCGGTTGCATCGACCAGTTCGCGCAGCAACTGGCTGGCCGCTGTGCCGGAATTAATGACGCCGCCGCCGGTGTAAAAGACGGGCTTCTTGGCGGTCTCAATTGCGGCGACCAGTTCGGTGATCTCCTCCAAATCGCCCTTCACTATCGGTTGGTAGTGCGAGGTCGAGGGCTTTGGAGCGCTATAGTCACCGGTTGCGAACTGAACGTCCTTGGGGATATCGACAAGAACCGGACCAGGGCGACCCGAGGTGGCGACATGGAATGCCTCGTGCATCGTGTCGGACAGCGAGTCCGTGTCCTTGACCAGCCAGTTATGCTTGGTGCAGGGGCGGGTGATGCCGACGGTGTCCGCTTCCTGGAACGCGTCCGAGCCAATCATGAACGTCGGAACCTGTCCGGTCAAAACCACAATCGGGACCGAATCCAGCAGCGCATCCGTCAGGCCGGTCACGGCGTTTGTCGCGCCGGGGCCAGAGGTCACAAGGGCAACGCCGGGCTTGCCGGTCGAGCGAGCATAACCTTCGGCTGCGTGAACTGCGCCTTGTTCATGCCGCACCAGAATGTGACGAATATCGTTTTGCAGAAAAATCTCATCATAAATCGGTAGCACAGCACCGCCGGGGTATCCGAATACCGTGTCCACGCCCTGATCCTTGAGGGCCTGAACTACCATCTTTGCGCCGGTCATCTCACGTGTCATCTGCTTTGCTCCGTTCGCGACATGTGTCTTGCGTTTGACAAAAAAAAGCCCCCGAGATTTTCGGAGGCGCATGGGTTCGATTATGGTTTACCGTTACCGGCCCATGCGCGTGGTTCCTACGATTACGACTAGCGTTCTCATCGCCAGAGGCTCCTTCTTTGCGTGCAGGGACATTATGAGCCGGGGCAAGGGGCGTCAACAGGCTTTTGCACCAATTTTCTAACTCTGAGGGTGAATTTTGCGACATTTTATTGCGCAGATTGACGCATGCAGGGAATATTCAGGAAAGATACCCCCTTTCACCTCCAAATTTCTGCCTTGAGGGTAGTCAAAAAGCGGCATCGCTATGTCCGAAACAAGCATGATGAGTAGTTTTGACTGCGGCACGCTGAGAGTGACCGAACAAGGAAGGGAGGCGGAGGATGATCCATGATCTCGTTGATCTGGGGCGGTATCCGATCGATTGCCCGGACTCGCGCGCACATGAACGACTGATCGGTGATCTCCGCCGCGAGTTGGATCAGGACGGCTGCGCCGTTTTACCCGGTTTTATCCACCCCGAAGGTTTGGCGCAGCTATTGAAAGAGGCGGATGCCGTGGCCGACCGGGCGCACCGCTCTTTCAACCGCACCAACGCTTATTTCTCAAAGGACGATCCCCGGTTGGACCTGAATCACCCAATACGCAGATTCTATGACCGGTCGAACGCCTTCGTTCCGGCAGACAACTTTCCCAAATCGGGTCCACTGCGCCGAATCTATGAGTTCGAGGGCTTTTTGCCGTTCATACGCGATGGGCTGGATGAGCCGGAGGATCGGTTCTTTCGCTATGACGACCCGCTGGCGGATGTGATCGTCAACGTGGTCGAAGAAGGGCAGGGCTTTCCCTGGCATTTTGATACCAACAACTACACCGTGACACTGGCCATCCAGAATGGCGAGGTGGGTGGGGCCTTTGAATACGTGCCGAACTTGCGCAGCACCGAATACGAGAATTTCTCGTCCGTGGCTTCGGTGCTGGATGGAAACCGGGCACTGGTCAGGACGTTGGAGCTGCAGCCCGGAGACTTGCAGATCTTCAAGGGCAGATACGCCTTGCACCGGGTCGCCCCGGTCCAAGGGGCGCGTAGCCGGTATGTCGGTATCTTTTCCTTTGTCGAAGCCGAAGGTATGTGTGGTGGGATTGAACGTACCAGGCAGCTGTATGGGCGGGTTCTGCCGCATCATCACCAGCGAGTGGGATTGCGCAAGGATCAGTTGTTGGATTGACCGGCTGCAGGTTACAATCGAGAGCAGAGGCTACCGTCGGAGGGGCATATGCCGGAATTGCTACAGCTTACGCCTTTTGTTCTGTGCTCGTCACTGCAAAAGCAGATTGACTTCTATTGCGACCGGTTGGGATTTACCTGCGGTTTCAGGCAGGACAATTATGCCTTTCTGTCGAGTGGTAAGGTCGCCATCCGCTTACTTGAATGCCCGCCGCGCGATGATGGGCGTGCTTTAGGGGATGATCAGTCCTTCTATATCGATGTTGCAGGGATTGATGATCTGTATGAAACCCTCAGGGCAGGGTTGGCTGATTTACCAGAGGGGCGCGTGCGTCCGCCGTTTGATCAGCCGTATCAGCAACGCGAGTTTCACGTCCTGGATGAGGATGGAACACTGGTTTTTTTTGGTGAGGACATTCGGCCAAGGCCCTGAAATCAAAAGCTCCCGCCCGTCGTCGATGCGCCATTGGCGCACCTCCTCCGGTTGGGCCGGGCAGCGCGTTCCGCGCTGCGGGATCAAAAGCCGGGGCTTGTGCCCTGCAAAACGCCATGTTCAAGCGCGTAGCGGGTCAGGCCGGCGGTGGATGAAATCCCCAGTTTGCGCTTGATGTTCTTGCGGTGCGTTTCAACGGTTCTGACTGATATATCCAGCGCCGCGGCGACTTCCTTGTTGGATTTGCCCTGCGCCAGTTCCAACAGGATTGTCTGTTCACGCGTGGTCAGCGCCTCGCGGGCGCTATCGCCTTTGGGCTGAAGCGATCCGCTGGCCCCGGTGCACAGGTACTGCTCGCCGCGCATCACCGCGTCGATGGCCTGTTTGATCTCGTCCGTGGGAACGTCCTTGAGAACGTAACCGCTGGCGCCGTGGCTGAGCGCGGTCGAGATGTATTCGCGGCTGTCGTGCATGGATAGGATCAGGATGCGCGTCTGGGGCAGTCGTTCCAGAATGATCTCGGTCGCGCTGAGCCCACCAAGACCGGGCATGTTGAGGTCCATCAGGATCACGTCCGGTGCCAGATCGGCGGCCCGATCAACGGCCTCTTGTCCGCTGCTTAGCGTACCAACCACCTCGATCTCGTCATAGCTTTCAAGGATCGACTGAATCCCTTCGGCGACCATCGGGTGGTCGTCGACGATAAGAACCCGGATTGTCTGATCGCTCATGTACCGGCCTTTCGGTTAGGCGTTGCGTCTTCTTGCGGCGGCAGCATGTGGCTGAGGGGCAGGCTGACCTCAATCACCGTTCCGCTGCGTGGGGCGCGTGATGACAGAATGCGCAACGATCCGTCAAGCTGTTCGATCCGTTCCTGCATGTTGCGCAGGCCGATACCGGGGTTGGCCGGATCAGGAGTGGTGCGTAACCCACGGCCATTGTCGGTTATCCGCATTGTTGCGCCTTTCTTGTGGCCGCGCAGGTCGATTGTAACACGGGTCGCGCCGGAGTGGCGTTCAATATTGGTTAATGCCTCTTGGGCAATACGGTAGAGGGCGATCTTGCTATCCTGATCCAGCCGATTGCGGAACACCACGGTTGAGAATTCGGTCTCGATCCCGGTGCGTTCACAGAAATCGTCGGTCAGAGCCTTGAGGGCAGGGCCAAGGCCCAGATCGTCCAGAACGCCGGGCCGTAGATCTCGGCTGATGCGGCGGACTTCGGTAATGGCGGACCCAAGCGTATCGATCCCCTTGTCCAGCGGCTCGCGCGCACCGTCGTCATCACCGCGCGACAAACGGCGGCGCGCATTATCCAGGGTATAGCGCACGCCTACGAGTATCTGGCTGATGCCGTCATGAAGTTCGCGCGCCACGCGGCCACGCTCTTCTTCTTGCGCGTCGAAAACCCGCTGTGTCAGTTCCTTGAGTTTGGCATCTGCCAGACGGCGTTCGCGGACGTTCAGCAACATGCCCGAGGCGAAGACGACCAACACCGCAGCAAGAACAATTGCGCCAATATACGAGAACGTCCGTTGCACGCGGGCCTCGACCTCAGCCCGCGCGTTGGCGACTGTTGCGACGATATCGTCGATGAAAACTCCTGTGCCGACAGCCCACCGCCAATCTTGCAGGCCGACCACATAGGCGATCATTTGCGCCTCTTCGCCTGTCGAAGGTTTTTGCCACATGAAACTGTGCCAGCCCGCACCTTGACGGGCCAGGCTGATGAATTCGTCCACAACAGGGGTGCCGTCGCTATCGGTTAGCCCCTCCCAGTTCCGGTTGATGAATTCGGTCTGGCGCGGGCTGACGAGATTGTTGCCGTCATAGTCATAGACAAAAAAGAACCCGTCCTTGCCGTAGATCATCGCTGACAGGATTTGCGTCACAAGGTTCTGCGCAACCTTATCCTCTGTGGATGCCCGTCCGTAGATATAGGCAAACCCGTTTCGAGCCTGCGTGACATAGTTCTTAAGCTCTTCTTTCTTGGCTTCAATCAGTCGCCGCTCAAGCGCTTCAATTTCGCGTTCGGCGGTTGCCCGGGATTCCTGAACCACAAAGAAAGCAATCGCGGCCACTGCGACGACCAGAGGGATCGCCGCCACAAGCGACAATTTCTGGCCATAGGTCAGCGAGATCAGGTTCCGGAATCCCCTCATAGGCGAATCGATACGCAAGCAGGCAGGAAATTGCAAAATTTTTGGTGAATTGGCGCATATGAGAGGGCCGGCGCGCAGAATTATTTTGCATTTGTCACGGTTTGCACCCGGTAAAACACCAAAAACGCGATGCCCTACGTAGTACTAGGTATTCACATTCACATCTTGGTCATTAGGCTGACGCGCACTGAAAACGACTACGCCCGGCAATCGCTCGGGTTTTGAATATGTAGGGGAGGAACACTCATATGGATCGTCGTTCATTTCTGAAAACATCTGCTCTGGGCGGCTCGGCAGCTGCAGCCACCACACTGGCGGCACCGGCATATGCGCAGGGCAAGCGCACGCTGACCATGGTAACCTCGTGGGGTCGCGGCCTGGCGGGTGTTTTCGACAGCGCACAGCGTTGCGCCGACAGCATCACTGCGATGTCGGACGGCAACCTGACCGTTGACATCAAGGCTGCCGGTGAACTGGTTGGTGCGTTTGAAGTCTTTGACGCGGTTTCGTCGGGTCAGGCCGACATGTATCACGCGGCGGACTATTACTTTGTTGGCCAGCACCCGGGCTATGCCTTCTTCACCGCTGTTCCGTTCGGCATGACCGCTCAGGAAATGGTGAACTGGTACTATCAGGACGGCGGCATGGAGCTGCATGACGAGCTGGGCCAGATCTTTGGTCTGAAGTCGTTCCTGGCAGGTAACACCGGCGCGCAGGCGGGTGGCTGGTACTCGAAAGAGATCAACGGTCCAGAAGACTTCCAAGGTCTGAAATTCCGTATGCCCGGTCTGGGTGGCCAAGCTCTGGGTAAACTGGGCGCGTCCGTGCAGAACATTCCGGGTTCGGAAGTGTATCAGGCGCTGTCGTCCGGCGCGATCGACGGTACCGAGTGGATCGGTCCGTGGGCTGACGAAAAAGCCGGTTTCCAGGAAATCACCAAGGTTTACTACACCGCCGGTTTCCACGAGCCGAACGCAGGCCTGTCGCTGGCAACCAACCGCGACGTGTTCGACAGTCTGACACCTGCTCAGCAGAAGATCATCGAGATTGCCGCTGCCGAAGCACACCAGTGGAACCTGGCACAATTCCTGGCCAACAACGGTGCCGCTCTGCAGCGCCTGCAATCAGGCGGCGTCAAGGTCATGGAATTCCCGGACAGCGTTTGGGATGCGTTTGGTGCGGCCAGCCAGGAAGTGCTGGACGAAAACATGGGCGACGAGCTGTTCAAGAAAATCCACGACAGCGCCATGGCGTCGTCGGCCTCGTCGGCTGGATGGTTGGACCTGTCGTCGGGTGTTTACACCACGCAGCGTAACCGCGTCCGCGGCTAAACGTTTTCCAAACGTTCCATTGGTTTCCCCGCCTTCGCGGGGAAACCTTTCTCTGTTGCGTATGCGCGGACCCATCAAACCGCTATAATCAGCAGTGCAACTGATACGACCTGGGGACAACATGCAGGACGAAAACGGTATCTCGTTCTTCGGCGCCCTGTGGAACGGACTTGTGTGGTTCGTTCAAAACATTGCCGAAGCCTTCTATAATTTCGGATACGCCATAACGCATCCGCAACTCTGGCTGAACTGGTCGGACAATGAAGCCATCATGCGCTTTGTCTACTATGGCGGCTCGGTCGAGTTCTTCTTTGTGGTTTTCACCCTCTTTCTGGTTCTGACGGCCATCGGGCTGTACTACCGGAATTTCATGTGGGGGATGGTGCGGGGCCTGGAAGGGTTCGCCAACACCACCGGGCGCTTCTTTGCATGGGCCGGTTTGCTGATGGTCATTCAGCAAATCGTCATCGTATTCATGCAACGCGTGTTTACCCGCCCGGATATGTCCTTTGGTCTGGGTATCCCGTTTCAAATGGATATCAGCTGGTTTGCCGAAGAGCTGAAGCTTTACAACGCGATGGTCGTCTGCCTGTGTTGCACCTACACATTTGTGCAGGGCGGCCATGTCCGTGTTGATCTGATTTATGCCGGCATCAGCCACCGCGCCAAGCGTGTGGTGGACATGTTGGGCGCGCTTTTGTTCATGATGCCGATGGCCGTGCTGACGTGGATGTATGGCTGGTATTTCATGTGGCGGCACCTGATCGTACCGAAACCGTCGGCCAGTGACACGCTGGATCGTCTGGTGATGAAATCCCGTGCGCTGCGCTGGAACATCGAAACCATCGGGTTCAGCCCAAATGGGTTCAACGGATACTTCCTGTTCAAGATCCTGCT
The DNA here is from genome assembly GCF_059611125.1 of Ruegeria sp. CDSB029. NCBI lineage: Bacteria > Pseudomonadati > Pseudomonadota > Alphaproteobacteria > Rhodobacterales > Roseobacteraceae > Ruegeria > Ruegeria sp. CDSB029. Next base: position 181,330 of record NZ_JBXWOX010000008.1, on the reverse strand, counting down.
GATTGCATTTGCCGGAATGGTGTTCCTGCACGCAATCGCATTCCTGTACCGCTCGTATCTGGAATACGTCGAAGGACCGGACAGCGTTGGAAAATACCTCGACAAGGACAGCCTTGGCGAGGGTGAAGAAGCCTACGAAGGCGCACATTAGGGACGGAGACCCAGACTATGTTATTCGGACTTGATGGCGTCGAGATAGGCCTCATTATCGTATTCTTCTGCCTCTTTGGGGGCATCCTCTCCGGGTTCCCGGTGGCTTTTGCCATCGGTGGGGCCGGTATCATCTCATTCGGGATCATCGCCGCGCTGGACAGTGCCGGTCTGCTGATCCATCAGGCCATCGACACCGGCTCTACAGCCTATCGTGATCTGGTGAATACCGGGGTCAAACCGGATTCCGTATCCATATTCCGATACCCGGATCTACCAAGGGTAGGCGAGGCGGTCTTCCCCGCTGGTTGGGAAACCGCGCTGGATCGCAACGTGTCGTTTATCGTGAACCGCATGAACGAACGCGTTCTGGCGGGTCAGTCTATTGAGACCCTGCTGGCCGTTCTGATGTTCGTTCTGATGGGCATCACGCTGGAACGCTCAAAGATCGCGAACGATCTGCTGACAACAATGGCGCGGGTCTTTGGACCGCTGCCGGGTGGTCTGGCCGTGTCGATCGTGGTCGTAGGTGCATTCCTGGCGGCCTCAACCGGTATTGTTGGTGCGACCGTGGTAACCATGGGTCTGCTGGCGCTGCCGACCATGTTGCGCAACAACTACTCGCCTGAACTGGCGACGGGTGTGATTGCGGCATCGGGCACGTTGGGGCAGATCATTCCGCCATCCATCGTGATCGTTCTGTTGGGCACCTTGGCGGGTGATCTCTATTCAACTGCGCAGGAAACGCGCGCTCAGGACGCAGGCTGTACCGATGCGTTGACCTATCTGGGCGAACCGGCTGTGGTTTCGGTCGGGACGCTGTTCCAGGCCGCTTTGTTGCCCGGGATAATGCTGGCGTTGCTCTATGCGATTTATGCATTTTGCTATGCACTGCTGAACCCTGATAAGGCACCAGCGGTGCCGATGTCCGGCGGTAGTGGTGAGCCGATCACGCGCAGTGAAGGCCTGACTTGGTTGCTTGGCGCACCTGTTGCCCTGATCGTTGGCGCAGTCCTGCTGGGCAGCTCGGGGGTCATTGGTAGCCAGAATATCAACGTCTCGGCGTTTTCAGACATCGGTGCGGGCGCGTCGCTGCGCACCAATGTGTCCGAGCAGTGCAAAGTGTCGATGATCGAACTGCACGGGCAATCCGCCTGGGATCAGGCCGTATCCGAGCAGGAAACGATTGACGCCGCAGGTGGTGTCGCCAACGCCGAACGATTGAGCGAAGAGGCGCTGGTCGAAGCGCGCGAGGCCAAGATCGCCGCTGCGGCGCCGATTGGTACTGGTGTTGCGGTGATTGTGGTTCTGCTGGGTCTGACACTGGTCATGGGCCGCGGCATTGCGCCGTCCAAACCGACGCAGCCGTTGATTTTGGGCGCTATCGGTCTGCTGTTGATGTTGCTGGTTGATGTTCTGCTGATTGCACCAACAACGTCTTCGGGATTGACCTTCGTCCTTCTGGCTTTGCCCTTTGCCTTGGCAATGTACGGCTGCAAGGAGGCGGCAGCCCGGTGTGCCACGAATGATTTGATCCGGGTGGTTTTTCCGCCATTGGTTCTGATTATCGCGGTGCTAGGATCAATTCTGGGCGGTGTGACCAACCCGACACCAGCGGCCGCGTTGGGAGCGGGCGGAGCGATCATGCTGGCAGCCTATCGCAAGCTGCAGGATCAGGAGCGTTCCGGCAAGGTGATCATCTGGGCCACTTTTGCCGTGATCATTGCGCTGCTGATGGGCGTGAACTTTGATCTGCGCATCAATCAGAGCAATGTGAACTTTGAGACCTGGGTCGCCTTCATAATTGCTTACGGTGCTTATCTGTATGCCCTATTCGGTCTGTTGTTTGGGTGCTGGGTTCTGTTCACCAGCGGTGTTCTGACGCCGGTGGTGCGTGAGACGGCCAAGGTGACCTCGATGGTGTTCACCATCCTGATCGGATCGCAACTGCTGAACCTGGTGGTGATCTCGTTCGGGGGTGAGCACTATATTCAGCAGTTCCTGCGCAGCTTTGACAACGAGTTCACGGTCTTCCTGATCGTGATGCTGGTGCTGTTCATTCTGGGCTTCGTGCTGGACTTCCTCGAGATCATCTACATCGTGATCCCCATCGTGGGACCGGTGATTTATGGTGGCTCGTTCGATCCGAAATGGGTGACGATCATGGTGGCCGTGAACCTTCAGACGTCGTTCCTGACGCCGCCGTTTGGTTTTGCGCTGTTCTACCTCAGGGGGGTTGCGCCTAAAGAGGTCACAACAGGCCACATCTATCGTGGGATCATTCCGTTCGTGATCATTCAGGTGGTCGGGATTGCGATCCTGTGGTTCTTCCCGTCGATCGTAACCATCGTTCCGGATCTGATCCCGAATTGATCTCAAGATCTGAAGACAAATTGACAAGGAGGGCCGTATGGCCCTCCTTGCGCCTGTGTACCTAAAGCAAAGTGCTTTCAGAAAAGGAATTTCGTTTGTCCAAACCCGATTTTCAGGAGCGGTTGAGGCGCCTCGAAGAAAAACAGCATAAATCAGCGCCTCAAGTTGAACGTCCACCGGCAAGTGATAAGCGCGAAAGACTACAACGCGCACTTGAAGCAACCGACGCAGCAGGAATTTCCCGGGCGGAATCCTTTCCACCTTTTCATAAGTTCCTATTCAGGCTTGGGTTTACACCGAAACCGTTTTTTTACATGAGCTTTCTTTGGCTGATGATTATAGGTGGCGGCGTCGTTTTTCTGATATTTGGTTGTGTGCTGTACAGTGAAATTGGGGCGACAATAAAACGAGGGCCCGTAGCCGGCCTGTACAGGGTAGGTTGGCAAGGCGTCTACTTGATAACTGTGATTACAGCGATCGGGTTCTCTGTTTACCATAAAGTTCGTGCGAAAAAGGCAGGCTTGCCGCGCTGGCGTGATCTGTAATTGCTCATTTGAACTGGATCAGGTCCCAGCGATTGCCGAACGGGTCGCGCCAGACGGCGACGGTGCCATAGGGCTCATTGCGCGGGTCTTCTTCGAAATGGACGCCTGCTGTGACCATTGCGTTGTGGTCACGTTGGAAATCATCTGTTTGAAGGAAAAAGCCGACGCGCCCCCCGGTTTGGTTTCCAACGGCGGCGGTCTGGCTTGGGCCATCGGCCTTTGCCAGTAGCAGGGATGCGTCACCCGAACCCGGCGGGGCAACCCGGACCCAGCGTTTGCCGCCGCCGAGGTCAATATCCTGCAGCAGGGTGAAACTGAGTGTTTGGGTATAGAAGGCGATCGCGTCGTCGTAGTCCGGCACCACGAGGGTGACAGCGAATAAACTTTGGGTCATGGAGTGTCAGCCTTTGGTGGGGTGGCGGTCGGGCAGTTGGATGCTGGCAACCTGTTCCGCGATTGGCGCGGTGGACAAAGGGTGGCGGCTGGAATCCGTCAGTTCAGATGGGTTGTTTACGCTGATCCATTCGCCCTGGTAATAGGCCTCAAGCCCCGAGAAGCGCGCTTTGTAACCCATCTTAGGGCTGCCCGGCACCCAGTATCCAAGGTAGACATATGGCAACCCGGCTTCGCGCGCGATGTCGATGTGATCGAGGATCATATACGTGCCCAGCGAGTTCTGCGGTTGCTGGGGGGTGTAGAACGAGTAGACCATGCTGAGGCCGTCATCCAGGACATCTGTCAGGCTGACGCCGATCAGATCCCCGGATTTAGGGTCGGCATATTCCACGACCCGGCTGCGGATCGGGGTTTCTTCGATCATCGCGGCGAATTCGAAAACGTCCATATCGGCCATTCCACCATCCGCGTGGCGAGTGTCCAGATAGCGGCGGAAGAGTTCGTATTGCTCGTCCGTGGCCCAGGGTGAGTTCGCCCTGCGTTGCAGGTACGCATTGCGCTTCGCCGCGCGTTTTTGGCTTTTGCTTGGGCAGAAGGCCGTCACGTCGATCCGGGCCGACAGACAGGCTGCGCAATCGGAGCAGGACGGGCGGTACAGCACGTTTTGCGATCGGCGAAACCCTTGTTGGGACAATGAGTTATTCAGCTGATCCGCACCTTCCCCCTGAAGGGCAGTGAACAATTTACGCTCCATCCTGCCCTCAAGATAAGGGCAAGGCTGTGGGGCCGTCACATAGAATTGTGGCGCGATTGGCAGCGTGTGTCGCATGAACGTTCCGTGTTTCCTTGGACCGGATGATAACAACCGATCCTAAAACCGCCAAGTGATTCACGTCGTTGAATTTTTTACGCGCGCTGGTTGATCATGACAGTTCCAAGGAACGCATCAGTAAGTCCCTGGCCACGTGCGCTGGTCAGCATCATGATGACCGAGATGATTTGTATGACCGGAAAGGCCATGCTGACAAAATAACCGGCCGTGTGGGCCACCGCTTTGCCAAAATCCATCCGGGATCCGAATGAATCGCGCAGTTCGATCCCCATAAAGCGCATGCCTAGTGTGGCCGAGCCATTGGCGATGGTAATCACGCGGTAGACGAAACTGACGACGGCATAGATCAAGGCCAGAACGAAAAAGCCCAGACCAAAGGTCAGCAGGATGGCCACCGTACACAACAGCGAGATAAAGGCGATGTCGAAAAGCCAGGCGATAAAACGCTTGGTTGCGACAGACTGGTAAAACTCCGGCTGTCGGTCTGGGTCGGGCAGGTGGGTCATATTTTGATTTCCGGCTGAGAATTTAGGACACCCTGTCCCGAATGGCGGGACAGGGCAAGGTCGGCTTAGGCGCGTTCGCCGTTTTCAGCCTCATCGTTGTTTTCACGGGCGCGTTCGTCCATGAACTGGTCAAACTCGGCCTTGTCTTTGGCGTCGCGCAGGCGGCGCAGGAAGGACTCGAATTCCTGTTGTTCGCGCTCGAGCCGGGCCAGGGTGTCGGACTTGTAGGCGTCAAACGCGCTATTGCCGGATGGCTTCATCGCACTCATGTGGCTGTGCCAGGATTTGCGACGGCTGCAGGATTTGCTGAACATGCGTTTGCTCCAGATCATATAGGCAAGAAGCGCCAGGCCAACGGGCCAGAAAAAGATGAAACCAAGGACCATGGCGGCGATCCAGGCCCCTTTGCCCTTGTCATCCATCCAGGCTTCGGCACGAGAGAGCCACCCCGGATTTTGTGGGACGGCGTGGTCGGACAATGCGGTCATTTGGGTTCTCCGGGTTTGATGTAAATTACGTTCACATTGTCTAGATGGGGACTGAAGCGGGGGTTGCAAGGGGTCGATGTAAAAATGATTTACATTTTGGATTTTGCGACGGTTGACCTTGCTGCGGAACGGGCGCACTTTCCGCCTATGCAACATGTTGAAAATACGACACCTCCGACGCTGGATGAAATTCTAAACCTGGAAAAGCAGGTTTGGACCGCCCTGATGGAAGGCAATGCGGCTGCAGACCGGGCCTTGCTGAGCCCAGATTTTCTTGGGGTTTACCCGACGGGGTTTGCGAACCGGGATGATCATGTGGGGCAGTTTGCCGACGCGCCGACGATGGCGCGCTATGAACTAAGAGACACCCGGTTGCGCGTTTTGACCTCGGACATTGTTCTGCTGTCGTACCGGGCCGACTATCAGCGACCCAAGGCCGAGGGTTGGGAGGCAATGCTAATCTCGTCGCTTTGGGAAAGGCGGCATGACGTCTGGGTCAACAGTTTCAGTCAGGATACGCCCCTGGAGGGGAAATGACTGGGCCTCTTTCCATTCAGCGCCTGCCACGTGCATTCGACCAGTCGCTTGGCGATGATGCGCGCGCGGCGGTCAGCGGCATTACATCCGAACAGGGCGAGTTGATCGCTGGGGCAGCAGGGTCCAGCCCCTATCTGAAAAACTTGATCGATCACGAAAACGATTGGTTGGCCTCAGCGCTCCAACACCCCGATGACGCGCTGGCCGACGTTTTGCAGGCTGCGCGAATGCTACCGCCGGATCAGTTGAAACCGGGGCTGCGGCTGGCCAAGCGACGGATGGCGTTGCTAACCGCTCTGGCCGATCTGGCGGGCGCGTGGCCGTTGGAAAAGGTGACCGCGGCGCTAACCGATTTTGGCGCGTTGGCGGCGGATGTGGCGGCCAAGGCCGAGATCGCCAACCTGATCCGGCGCGGCAAACTGCCGGGGATGGGCCCGGACGATATCGAGACCGCCGCAGGGATGATTATTCTGGCGATGGGCAAGATGGGCGCATACGAGTTGAATTACAGCTCGGACATCGACTTGATCGTCCTGTTCGATGAGACGCGGTTTGATCCCGATGACTTCTACGAAGCGCGGCAGGGCATGGTGCGGGCGACACGCAATTTCTGCGCCACGCTCAGCGATAAGACGGCGGATGGGTATGTGTTCCGCACCGATCTGCGGTTGCGCCCGGATCCGGCTGTGACGCCGGTCTGTATGGCGGCCGAGGCAGCCGAGCGGTACTATGAAAGCTTGGGCCGGACATGGGAGCGCGCGGCCTATATCAAGGCGCGCCCTTGCGCGGGCGATATTGCGGCCGGACAACGGTTTCTGGATACGCTGCGCCCCTTTGTCTGGCGGCGACATCTGGACTTCGCCGCGATTCAGGACGCTCACGACATGCGCCTGCGCATACGTGAAAATAAGGGAACCGGCGGTGCTCTGACTATTCCGGGTCATGACATGAAACTGGGGCAGGGCGGTATTCGCGAGATCGAATTCTTTACCCAGACCCGCCAGTTGATCGCTGGGGGTCGCGACCCTGACCTGCGTGTGCGCGGTACGGTGCCCGGATTGGCGGCGCTTGCCGAAAAGGATTGGGTCCCGCAGGACGTGGCCGACAAGCTGACCGATCACTACCGCGCCCATCGTGAGGTCGAACACCGTATCCAGATGGTCCATGACGCTCAGACCCACAAGGTGCCGCAATCGCCGGACGGGATAGAACGCGTCGCTTGCCTGATGGGGATCGACGTCGACGAACTGACCCGTGACCTGACCCACAGGCTGACCGAAGTGCACGACCTGACCGAAGGCTTTTTTGCGCCCGGTTCCTCGAGGCGCGCGCCAATTGGCGAGGTGGATTTTGACCAGAACGTTCTGGCCCGCTGGACGACATATCCCGCACTGCGATCGCAACGCGGCGCGCGGATTTTCGAACGCCTCAAGCCCGAGTTGCTATCGCGTTTGGCAAAAACGGCGCAACCGGACGAGGCGCTGCGGGCGCTGGATGGTTTTCTGTCAGGCTTGCCCGCCGGCGTTCAGCTGTTTTCACTGTTTGAGGCCAACCCCCACCTGATCGACCTGCTGATTGATATTGTCGGGACATCCCACGCGCTTGCGGCGCATCTGTCGCGCAATGCATCGGTGTTTGATGCGGTGATCGGCGGGAGTTTCTTTAGCGACTGGCCGGGGCAGGCCACGCTGCAGGCGGATCTGGATCAGGCCCTTTCGGAGGAAGCGGATTACGAGAGCCAGTTGGATCTGGCCCGCCGCTGGTGCAAGGAATGGCACTTCCGCGTTGGCGTTCATCACCTGCGCGGGCTGATCGATGGTGAACAGGCGGGGCAGCAATACGCTCAGCTTGCCAGCGCTGTGATCGCTGCGATCCTACCGCGTGTGTCCGAACAGTTTGCCCGTAAACACGGTCCGGCCCCGGGGCGCGGTGCAACCGTGCTAGGCATGGGGTCACTTGGGGCTGGGCGGATCAACTCGCAATCCGATCTGGATATGATCGTGATCTATGACCCTCTGGATCAAGATATGTCCGAGGGACCGCGTCCATTAGCGACCCGCACCTATTATGCCCGGTTCACGCAGGCGCTGATTACGGCGCTGTCCGCGCCGATGTCACAGGGGCGATTGTATGAGGTAGATATGCGCTTGCGCCCGTCGGGCAATCAGGGGCCGGTGGCGACAAGTTGGGCCAGCTTTACCAACTATCAGCAGAACGAAGCGTGGGTTTGGGAACATCTCGCCCTGACACGGGCCCACGTGATCGCCGGAGACGAAGGTCTGGCCGAAGATATCGAGACGTTCCGCACAAACCTGCTGTCGCAACCGCGTGACCAGCAGAAGGCCCTGCGCGAAGTGGCCGAGATGCGCGCCCGCTTGGCCGCAGCCAAATCACCTGCGGGGATCTGGGACGCCAAAAACGGCCCCGGCCGGATGATGGATATCGAACTGATGGCCGAAACCGGGGCGCTGTTGTCAGGCGTCGTACAGCGCGATGTGCATTCTGGTTTGGATGGCGCCGTCGCTGCTGGTTTGCTGGACGTCGCTCAGGCGCAAACGCTGAAGGACTGCTACGACCTATGCTGGTCCGTACAATGCGCGGCGCGCTTGTTGTCCGGCAAGGTCATCGAAGCTGACAAGGTCGGCGAGGGCGGATCTGCCTTCCTGTGCCGCGCGACTGGATTTGAACAGGTTGAACAGCTGCAAAGCGCGCTGCAAGACAACTACAGCACGGCCGCCGAGATTATTGGCGGCGTGATCAGGGACGAAGATGATGGCGCAGAGTAAAGATCCAAATGATCACAAGGGGTTGATCCGCGAAGCGTACCGGATCGAAGGCATCACGTTGCCTGAATGCCGCAGCATCTTTCTGGACTGGGCTCTCAGCCTGCCTGCTGAACGGGACCAATCCCAGGCGTTGATCGACCTGCATGCCGCCTATTCCCAGCAGGACGCCGATCACCCGATGACGCAGGTTCTGGCAGAGGGATTACAAACTGCCCAAGCGCCCAAGCGCCGGGGCGGTTGGCGGTCCCGCGACCGCTAGGGCTTTTCCCCCGGGGTATTCGCGACTATGAGGGCTTCATGACCCAAACTGCCGATCACCCCCGTATCCGCCTGAAACCCAAAGCCAACGCACGTGGCCTGCGCCACGGTTTTCCGTGGGTGTATGCCAATGACATCGTGACGGACCGTCGGACACGAAAGATCCCAGCAGGGGCACTGGCAGTGCTTGAGGATGACAAACGCGCGCCCATCGCGCTGGTTGCGGTGAATCCTGACTCCAAAATCATGTGCCGCGTTCTGGACCGCGATCTGGACGGGCAACTGGACGCAGCTTGGTTCGAAACCCGCCTGCGCCGCGCGCTTGAGATGCGCGAACGCCTGTTCGACGCGCCCTATTATCGCCTGATCCACGCCGAAGCGGACGGCTTTCCCGGCGTCATTATCGACCGGTTCGGCGATGCCTGTGTGATCCAGCCCAATGCCGCGTGGGCCGAGGCGCATCTGGAAACTCTGACCGAGGCTCTGGTCACTGTCACCGGCGTGACAACCGTGCTCAAAAACGCCTCGGGGCGAACCCGAGGGCTGGAAGGTCTGGACGATGTGAACCTCACCCTGCGTGGCACTGCGCCCGATGCGCCGCTGCCGGTGCCGATGAACGGCGCGACCTACATGGCCGATCTGACCGGCGGTCAGAAAACCGGTCTATTCTATGACCAACGCCCGAACCATGCCTTCGCGGCGCGACTGGTCCAACCCGGCGCGCAGGTATTGGACGTCTTCAGCCACGTGGGTGGCTTCGGACTGGCCATGCTGGCCGGTGGCGCGGGGCAGGCGCTGTCTGTGGATGGATCTGCAGCCGCGCTGGATCTCGCGACCAAAGGGGCCGAGGCCTCTGGTTTTGCGGACACATTCCAAACCCGTCAAGGCGACGCCTTCGAGGTCCTGACCCAATTGGGTGAAGAGGGCGCACAGTTCGACGTCGTCATCTGTGATCCGCCAGCCTTTGCACCTTCCAGACAAGCGCTGGACGCGGGCCTGCGCGCCTATGAACGTGTGGCCCGCTTGGCGGCAGCTCTGGTCAAACCCGGCGGCTATCTGGGCCTGTGCTCGTGCTCGCACGCGGCTGATCTGGGGCGGTTCCGTGACGCGTCGTCTCGGGGGATTGGTCGGGCGGGGCGACAGGCGCAACTGATCCATACGGGATTTGCGGGACCCGACCATCCGCAACTGCCGCAACTGGCGGAAAGCGGCTATCTCAAAGCCGTGTTCTACCGGCTGTGAAGGCGGTTCTGGATACCTGCGTCATCTACCCCACGGTGATGCGAGAGATGTTGCTCGGCGCTGCCAAACTAGGCCATTTCACCCCCGTGTGGTCGGCGCGCATCCTCGAGGAATGGGCGCGCGCGGCCCGCAAGCTGGGCCCTACAGGCGAGGCTCAGGCTCGTGCTGAAATTGCACTGGCGCAAGCCAATTGGCCGAAAGCCGAGTTTCCTGCAGCAACCAATGTCGAACAGCGGCTCTGGCTGCCGGACAGCGCGGATATCCACGTTCTGGCAACGGCCGTTGCATCGTCGGCGGACGTGATCGTTACCGTCAACGCCAAAGACTTTCCCCGAAACATCCTGTCCGAGGAAGGGCTGGACCGCCGCGATCCGGACAGTCTGCTGCACGGATTCTGGCAATCCGATCCCGGGGGCATAAGCGACACAGCCAACCGTGTCCTGGCCGAGGCCAACCGCCTGTCGGGCGACCAATGGACCTTGCGCCCGTTGATGAAAAAAGCCCGTCTCCCACGTCTGGGCAAAGCGCTCTCTACGTAATCGGGATTCAGCTTCATCCGGCTAAAAATATCCCGGAGAGCGCGAGAGGCTGGCCTCTCGCTGCCTTTAAATCAGCCACGGGTCCAACGCTGCTCTAATGCCTCCAGGGCCGCGATCCGTTCGTCTGTTTTTGGATGGCTCATCAACCAGGCGGGCACAACGCCAGCACGCTGCTGCGTCAGGTCTTCCAGCTTGTGAAACAACGACTTCTGCGGCCCGATCCCGATCCCGGCTTTGGTCAGCAATGCGGCGGCATACTCATCAGCCTCATACTCATCACTGCGCGACAGGCGCGACGCCAACAGGTGTGTCAGCATATTGGCAATCCACGCGCCGATGAACGGGATAAAGCGGTTCAGCAGCATCATCAAAGCGGCCCGCAGCGCATTCTGCCCGGAAAAATCGATCATCCGGCGGCGCGCATGCCCCAGTGCCACATGACCCAATTCATGCGCGATGACGCTGGCCATTTCCTCGGCGGAAACCTCGCCACTGCGAAATTTGCGGTAGAATCCACGCGTGATGAAAATCCGCCCGTCAGGTGCTGCCAAACCGTTCACCGGGTCAATCTCATAGATGTAGACCGGCACCCGGTCGATCTCTAACGCTGCAGCCAGCCGGTCGGTCATGCGTTTCAGGGCTGGGTCGGCCAGCTCGGTGGATTTTGCATCCAGATCCTTATGTGTGCGCCAGACGGAAATCCGGTACATCACAAGGGCATAGGCAATGGCCAGCAGGATCGGGGTCAGACGTAGCATCTTACAAATATGGTTCCGGGCCGGGGATTAGGCAACCGCGCTTGAGCTTTTGTGCCATAAAGGTGAATGGGTCCAATTCTCGCCCATTTTCCCGCATAGCACGAATTCGATGCAAGGTTTTCAACAAGGTAGATTTTGTTATGAAGAGTTTCTGTTTGCGGATGTACATATTTTGCCTGCGATCATTGGGGATGTACGGCATTCTTGTGTCTGTAGCATCGGCCGGGGCGCTGGCCGTCGGCTTTTCTAAGGGGTTCCACATTGGACCGTTGGTTTTGTCCACATCGATTGCGTTAGCTATCAGTTTGGCGATGGCCATTTCGAAGCTGACGCCAAGTTGGCTGGCTGACCCCGCTGGAATGATCAAAGCCTTTGTCATTTTTGTGGGCTCGGGGCCGCTCGTTCTTCTATTCGGGATCGTCAGTATGACCGTAGTTCTGCCCATGGAACTAGACGCTTCACTGGGTAAATCGCCTTCTATTCTGATCGCCCTTCCCGCATGGGCTTTGGGGGTTGGTTTGGGCTGGACCGCCCTAATTTATGGAATTCTGCCAGTCAAAAGCCAGCCCGGTCCTTCACCGCTGCCCAGCGCAGTACCTCCGCCGCCACCGACTACAAGCGCTGATTTGCGAAGCCTACGTCAGTCCCGTATGAGTCGATGAGTACTGAAGAAACGCGCCCATTCATATCGGCTTAGTCGTCGTCTCGGCGGCTTGCGCGGCGCATTTTTACAATCAACATATCGTCACAGTGTGAAACACAGTAGCTGCCAGACTTGTCGCAGGGCAGGTTGCGCCATAACTTTGAAATTATGTGGTCATTTGCCGATATCCGCCCGGCCTATAGCAGGGCTGAACGTGTCAGTGATGGCGTTGTTCATGTCCTTGGCGTTGCAGCGGCAATTGTTGCCGTTCCGGTGCTGATCGCGTTGACTGCCCTATACCGGACCGAGCCTGCCGCGGTTCTTGGGGTCTCGGTCTACGGCTTCACGCTCATCCTGATGCTGTCGTTTTCGGCTTTGTACAACATGGTGCAATCAGACAGATGGGGTGAGCTGCTGCGCCGCCTCGATCACTCTGGGATTTACGTCAAGATTGCAGGCACTTACACGCCGTTCATCTTGCTTTCCGGTGCCCCAATGACTGGGCTCATGATCGGTCTTTGGTCATCTGCGACCCTTGGATCAATCCTGAAAATGATCGACCCGCACCGGTTCCGTTGGTTCGGTTTGGCGCTGTATGTGTTGATGGGATGGGCGTCCGTTTGGGCAGGTCAATCACTTCTCGCCGACTTGTCGCAACCAGTTGTGGCGCTGATGATCACCGGAGGCATCGTCTATACCGCGGGCATCGCCTTTTATCTTCTGGATTGGTTGCCGTTCCACAACACAATCTGGCATGTCTTCGTTCTGACAGGCAGCGTGTTGTTTTTCCTTGCGGTTTCGTTCCGTATTGCCTGGGCGCCGGTCCTGCAGATATGACGGTCAGCGGGTCAGTTCCCGCATCCCCTGTTCCAAACCGGCCAGCGTCATCGGCACCATGCGGTCCTCGAAAACCTCGCGGATCATGCCGATGGAATGGGTGTATTCCCAGTACTTTTCCGGAACCGGATTGATCCACAGGTTTGATGTCCACTGCTCGCGCGCACGTTGCAGCCAGACTTGACCGGCTTCTTTGTTCCAGTGCTCGTTCGCGCCACCGGGATAGGCAATCTCATAAGGGCTCATCGAGGCGTCGCCGACGAAGATGCACTTGTAGTCTGAACCATAGGTGCGCAGTACTTCGTGGGTCGGGGTCTGTTGATCCCATCGGCGGTGATTGTCACGCCAGACGCCTTCATACAGGCAGTTGTGAAAGTAGTAATATTCCAGATGCTTGAACTCGGTTCTTGCAGCGGAAAATAGCTCTTCGACAACTTTGATATGTGGATCCATCGAGCCGCCCACATCCAGAAACAGCAGCACTTTGACTGCGTTGTGACGCTCGGGGCGGGTTTTGACGTCCAGATAGCCATGTTCCGCGGTGGCGCGGATGGTGCCGTCCAGATCCAGTTCCTCGGCCGCACCTTCGCGGGCCCAACGACGCAGGCGTTTCAGCGCGACCTTGATATTGCGGGTGCCCAGTTCAACCGTGTCGTCCAGGTTCTTGAATTCGCGCTTGTCCCACACTTTTACGGCGCGCTGATGACGGCTTTCCTTCTGGCCGATCCGCACACCTTCGGGGTTATAGCCATAAGCCCCGAACGGCGACGTCCCGGCGGTGCCGATCCACTTGTTGCCACCCTGGTGGCGGCCTTCTTGATCCTTGAGACGCTCACGCAACGTCTCCATCAGTTTTTCAAAGCCGCCCATGGCCTCGATCTCGGCTTTTTCTTCGTCTGACAGGTGTTTCTCGGCCATCTTGGCCAGCCATTCGGCTGGGATATCGACAGCTTCGAGCACCTGATCAAAGCTGATCTCTTCCAGACCTTTGAAGCTGGCGGCAAAAGCTTGATCGAACTTGTCGATATTGCGTTCGTCCTTCACCATCGAAACGCGAGCGAGGTAATAGAACGCCTCGACATCATAGGTCGCCAGACCCTTTTTCATGCCTTCCAGAAAAGTCAGATACTCGCGCAGTGATACGGGAATGCCAGCTTTGCGGAGGTTTTCGAAAAAGGGCAGAAACATGCGTTAACCCACCAAACGAACCAGGATCAGGGAAAGCACCAGACCTACAATGGCAAATGCGATGCCGTAACCGGCCGCATATTGGGCAATATCCGCGCCGCTGCCATTGCGTTTGCGAGCCTTCATCGCGCCAAGGATCGCCCCTAACAACGCCATTCCCAAAACTACGACCATGCGTTACCCGCCTCTGTTGTTGGTGGACGGACCTTCGGCAACTTCCTGCATCAGCGACCGGACCACGACTTCCGAGCCAAAGCCGTATCGCGCCCATGCCAGACTGTCCAGTCTGACGGTACGTGCCTGTTTCGGACGTCCGGCCTGATTGAGCGCTTCGGATTTCAACAGTAACAGAGTTGCCAATTGAGAGGCGTTTTCAGCCCGCGACATGACAGCAATTGCCTTGTCCAATTCGGGCAGGATCTCTGGTCCTTTTCCCTGCGAAAGCGCGAAGGCTGCGGTTTGCGTGGTCACGTAAGCCTGATGGATTTCTGTTCCCGGAGCTGAGCGCAGAAATTGCATGGCAATTTCGTAGTGTCGGATTGCTTCTTGCGGATTGTCGAATTGCGCCATTCGGCCAAGAATATAATGCGGATATGCTCGCCGATGGTCGGTCCAGCCCTGTTCCTGCCCGATCTGAACCGCTCTTTCTGCGGCTTTCACCCGGTTGCGGGTGTTTGGCCTTGATCCAAGCGATTTTTGGACGGCGTTGATCCATTCGCGCGGCGTGTCCGAAACGGGTTGCGCGGGCAAAGTGTCGCCGCGTGGGTTCAGCCGGCTAAGGATGCCGGGCAGGACGGCCTGGACTTGTTCGCGTGTCATGCCGCTGTGCAGTTGGGGTGAGTAAGCCGTGCGCAGGATCAGCATGTCAAAGCCGGTCAGAATGGTGTGGATATTGTCGTCGTTGAACACAGAATCCGGCAGGTGGTACAGATCATTCAGCGGCCCCAGAGCCTGCGCCAGTTCCTCGTGCAGGCAGTCGCGTTTTTCCTGCGGGCTGACGTCATAGGGAATGAAAATGCCCAGCCGTTCACGGCTGCGCAGCGCGGTCCAACTGCTTTTGCGTTTGCGCCGGTCCTGTCGGTATTCCTCAAAGCTTGAGGCGTTGGGAACCACGAAACAGGCGGCTTGGGGCAGGATGCGTTGGATCTGCTCCTGGCTGACGGCCTCAATGGTGATATTGGCCTGGCCCTCCGTTATCTGGCGAATGTCGATCCCGGCCTCGCGTTGTAGACGCGTCAACAACCGGGTCAGATCGCGCTGCATTGACGGTGTGGGTGATCCAGTAAGCCGAACGGTGACGGGGCCCTCGAACCGGGTGAATACGGGCAGGGTGGCGCCGCCTTCGAGCGCGAAGTGCAAAGAAAGGAAATCGGCTGCAATATTAGCGTTCGACCTAGCGGGTGGTCTTGGTCGGGTTGACGTGAACGCTTTGGCGGGCGGCAGGTTTGCCTCGATCGCCTTAACGCGTGTTGGCGGTTCAGGGGTGGTGACCGCGGTGCATCCGGCGACGGCAAAGCCAAACAGGACCGCAGCGACCCTGATCATGGGCGTTGATACCGGATAAAGGGCGTTTGCTTGCCGATCCGGTCATAGAGCTTGCGCGCTGTGTGATTGAACTCTTGTGTCAGCCAATAGACAGAAGGCGCGCCTTGCCGGTCGGCCTCGTCATAGACTGCCTGTATCAAGGCGCGGCCAACGCCGGTTCCGCGCGCCTCGGGCCGGGCGAACAGGTCTTGCAGATAGCAAACGCTTTCCTCTTTCCACGCATGGCGGTGAAATAGGTAATGGGTCAGGCCAACAAGATGACCATCCGCTTCGGCCACGAAACAGGAAAAATCATTGGGATCATCCCCAAGCAGCCGTGCGAAGGTGCTGTCATATGTCTGCTCTGGCACGGTCGTTTCGTAGAACGCCAGATAGTCGCGCCACATCTCGGCCCATTCGGCGCGATCTTCGGGCTGCAGCGCCCGGATATTAAGGGTGTCAGACAAGCATTGGCTCCTATGTCGTCAGGCCGGACTGCCCGACGACGCCGGACGGCCTTTTGGCCAATGCTGACACCCGGCCCCCCGCAAGGCAAGCGGGGATCCCCAAGTGTTCAATATTCTCAGCGTTTGCTGCGTGCCATGAAGGCGAGACGTTCAAACAGGTGAACGTCCTGTTCGTTTTTCAGCAGCGCGCCGTGCAACTTGGGCAACGCATTGGCCCCGTCGCGTTTGAGATCCTCGGCGGTCAGGTCTTCGGCCAGCAACAGCTTGAGCCAGTCCAGCACTTCCGAGGTTGACGGTTTTTTCTTCAACCCCTGCGTTTCACGGATTTCGTAAAACTGGGTCAGCGCTGTGGTCAGCAATGCATCCTTGATGCCCGGGTGGTGCACGTCGACGATCCGGCGCATGGTCGCCTCATCCGGAAAGCGGATATAATGGAAGAAACAGCGCCGCAGGAACGCGTCGGGCAGTTCCTTTTCGTTATTCGACGTAATGATCACAATCGGTCGGATTTTGGCTTTGATGGTGTCCCCGGTTTCGTAGACGTGGAACTCCATCTTATCGAGCTCTTGCAGCAGGTCATTGGGAAATTCGATATCGGCCTTGTCGATCTCGTCGATCAGTAGCACGACTTTCTCATCAGATTCAAAGGCCTGCCACAGTTTGCCCTTGCGGATATAGTTCGACACGTCATGCACGCGCTCGTCGCCCAACTGGCTGTCGCGCAACCGGCTGACCGCGTCATATTCGTACAGGCCCTGCTGTGCGCGGGTGGTGGACTTGACGTTCCACTCGATCATCTTCAGCCCCAGCGCACCGGCAACCTGCTTGGCCAGTTCGGTCTTGCCGGTTCCGGGTTCACCCTTGACCAGCAGGGGGCGTTCCAGCGTAACGGCGGCATTCACTGCAATTGTCAGGTCATCGGTGGCAACATATTCGGCTGTACCTTGGAAACGTGCGGTCATGGGCCCCTCATTCAATATCGCGCGGCATGTGTCCTTGGGGTTATAGCGGGGTGAAAAATTTGACAAGACAGGTCGCTGCGTCGCGCAGGGCGAAATTGACGTGCGACTCCAATGCCTTTGGTTGATTCGGATGCCAACGTAGGGCGCGACAATTTTGGGAACGCCCCAAAAATGCCTGTCAATTTTCACAGAAAAACAAGGATTTGTTGTTTAAAGTCTCATATTTAGACGACCTGAAACAGCACGCAGCCGGGCTAAGTTTCCATAGTGACATTCCCCCCGCTGTCGGATAAACGCTCCGCAGAAGGGGATTGCCGCATGTCAGGTGAAGCAAAGGTGACCGGCGTTGCAGGCCACACCGAGGGAGCAAAAATGAAGCAGGAAGTATTTCTGCCAGAGGATTATCGTCCAGCCGAAGACGAACCATTCATGAACGACAAGCAGTTAGAGTATTTTCGTCGTAAGCTGCTGGATTGGAAAACTGAACTTTTGGCAGGCAGCCGCGATACGATCGAAGGGCTGCAGGACAACACTCGCAACATCCCGGACGTCGCAGACCGCGCAAGCGAGGAAACTGATCGTGCGCTGGAACTGCGGACACGTGATCGCCAGCGCAAGCTGGTGGCCAAGATTGACTCGGCCCTGCGTCGGATCGACGAAGGCGAATACGGATATTGCGAGAAGACGGGCGACCCGATTTCGCTGAAACGTCTTGATGCGCGCCCGATTGCGACGATGACGCTAGAGGCGCAGGAACGCCACGAGCGCCGCGAAAAGGTCCACCGCGACGATTGATCGCTGGAAAAATCAGAATTCTCAAACGCCGGGGTCTTTTGCTCCGGCGTTTTTGCTTTAAGCCAGTGATATGAATATCAACGGTCTGAAATTTGGCATCATCGGTGGTGGTATCGGTGGGATCGCCGCCGCTCTGGCGTTGCGGCAACGCGGCGCTCAGGTCGTGGTTTTTGAGCAGGCAGCCGAATTGACCGAGGTCGGCGCCGGCTTGCAGATCAGCGCCAACGGAATGGTCGTACTGCGTGCTCTGAACGTTGTCGGTGAAACGCCGGAGGGGGGCCAGCGGTCCCACGGAACGGTGTTGCGCGACTATCGGGCAGGGCGATCTGTCAGTGAGATACCGGCACCGGCCGCTGGACCGACCTACTACTACCATCGTGCTGACCTGCTGGGATTGCTGCACAAAGCAGCGCTTCGGGACGGTGTCGAGTTTCGACTGGGCGCACGAGTTGCGCAGGTGCGCAAACATCCCTCCGGATCCGAGATTATTCTGGAAGATGGTACAGACCGGCACGTTGATTGTGTGATTGCCGCCGACGGTGGGCGAAGCACGATCCGCGCAGACCTGAACGGGCCCGAAGCACCAAAATTCACCCATCAGGTGGCCTGGCGCGCGACGATTCCTTGGGCGCGTCGCGATCCCAAACCGCGCGCCGTTCTGACGATGGGGCCGGGCCGGCACGTTGTCACGTATCCTCTGCGCGATCACACTTTGATGAACGTTGTCGCGATCGAGGAACGATCCGATTGGCAGGAAGAAGGCTGGCGCCGACGCGGCGACCCCGAGGAACTGCGCGCTCGATTTTCCGACTTTGGCGGCGTGGTCGGGGAAATTCTGGGGCAGGTACGGGAACCCCACATCTGGGCGTTGTTTCTGCGACCCGTCGCAGAACGCTGGCAGAACGGGCGCATTGCATTGTTAGGGGATGCGGCTCACCCGACACTCCCCTTTATGGCGCAGGGTGCCTGTCTTGCGCTTGAAGATGCGTGGGTCCTGGCCCGATCTTTTGATGATCAATCCGGGATAGAGCAGGCGCTGTCCACCTATGAAACCCGCCGTCACCGAAGGGCGCAGCGCGTGGTGGCTGCGGCTGGTGCCAATGCCCGAAATTTCCACCTGCGCGGCCCGATGCGGTTGGCCGCACAGGCGGCTCTGATGGCGGTCGGGCCACGATTGTCTCGGAAATACGACTGGATATACAGCTACGACGCGACGGCCTGAGGTTTCACAGGTCCAAGTCGACCCAGACCGGGACATGGTCCGAGGGCTTTTCATGCCCGCGAATCTCGGCATCAATCCTGCAATCGCGCAACAGATCGGCGGCCTGCGGCGTAAGAAGAAAATGGTCGATACGGATCCCGTCATTCCGGTTCCAGGCACCGGCCTGGTAGTCCCAGAACGAATAATGCTCAGGACCTTGGGTGACGGCGCGGAACGCTTCCGTGAACCCCAGATTCAGGATCTTGAGAAACGCGGCGCGGCTTTCCGGCCGGAACAGAGCATCCTCGCGCCATGCATCTGGACGTTTTGCGTCTTCGGCCTGCGGGATGATGTTGTAATCCCCAGCCATTAGCGCGGGCTCTTCGCTCGTCAGCAAATCGCGCGCGCGGTCATATAGCCGCTCCATCCAGGACAGCTTGTATTCGTATTTCGGACCCGGCACCGGGTTACCGTTCGGCAAATACAGACCGCAGATCCGAAGGGCTTTTTTGCCAATGACGGTCGCCTCAATCCAACGGGCCTGTTCGTCCTCGTCGTCACCAGGAAGGCCCCGAGTCACATCTTCAAGTGGCAGCTTGGACAGGATCGCCACGCCGTTGAAGCTCTTTTGCCCGTGGGTTTCGACGTTGTAACCGCGCTCTTCAAATAGTTCGCGGGGAAAATTCTCGTCGATCGACTTGATCTCTTGCAGCAAAACGACGTCCGGCTGCGCGTCATCCAGCCAACGGGGCAGGGCTTCGGCTCGCGCTTTGATGCCGTTGATGTTGAACGTGGCGATTTTCATGCGCGATCCTCCGGCTGGCTGCCGGTTGATCTATCCCTCAACCGCGCGGGCAGGGCAAGGTCACATTGAAAATGAAGTGCCGCAGCCGCAGGAAGAGGTAGCGTTGGGGTTCTCGATCACAAACCGCGCGCCGATCAGTTCCTGCGTAAAATCGATCACCGCGTTTTCCAAAAACGGCAACGAAATCGCGTCGACGATCACTTTCTGGCCTTTGCCTTCCAGCACAAGGTCGTCTTCTTTCGGTTCGTCCAACGCGATTTCGTATTGAAATCCGGAACATCCGCCGCCTTCCACTGCGACGCGCAGGGCTTGTCCCTGATCGGCTGCACCGATCTCGGCGAGACGTTCAAAGGCGCGTTCTGTAACTGTGGGGGGCAGATTCATGCCAAACTCCAAAGGTTTATTTCCTTTACGCCTTACAATATAGAAAGTGCAAGGACAGGCGACAAGGACAAGGCCTTTGAACATAGCGGGTTTTGCCTCGAACCCAGGCCGCGCCAGGGGGCGGCTTGTGCCAGAGGAGGAAAGCAGTTTCCGGTCATGCTTTCAACGTGACAGGGACCGGATCATTCACGCCAGCGCGTTTCGGCGGCTTAAGCACAAGACACAAGTGTTTGTAGAGCACGAGGGCGACAGCTATCGCACGCGCCTGACCCATTCTATCGAAGTTGCACAGGTCGCGCGAACAATCGCCGGAGCTTTGGGCTTGAACGGCGAGCTGACCGAGGCCGTGGCGTTGGCGCATGATCTGGGACACACACCGTTCGGACATACGGGCGAAGATGCCCTACACGCGCTCATGGAGCCTTACGGCGGATTTGACCACAACGCACAGGCCATTCGCATCGTCACGAAGCTGGAACGCCACTATGCCGAGTTTGACGGATGCAACCTGACATGGGAGTGCCTAGAGGGGATCGCCAAGCATAACGGGCCGGTCACCGGTGATTTGCCGTGGGCGCTGGCCGAGTGCAACGCGGGTTTCGATCTTGAGCTGTACACTCATGCCAGTGCCGAAGCACAAGTTGCCGCCCTTTCGGATGACATAGCCTATAACAACCATGACCTGTTGGACGGGTTGAGGGCGGGTCTGTTCACGGATGATGAAATCGGGCAATTGCCTATCGTCGGTGACTGCTATGCCGAGGTGGATCGGAGATATCCGGGTTTGGATTCTTATCGGCGCCGGCATGAGGCGCTGCGCCGTGTTTTCGGCGTCATGGTTTCCGATGTGATTGTCACGTCGCGTGGGCTGATCACGAGTTCGGGCGCGGAGACCGTCGAGGAAATTCGCAATCTTGGTTATCCGGTGATCCAGTTCTCGGGCGGTTTGTGGGCGCAACTCAGGGAAATCCGCGCCTTTTTGTTCAAGCAGATGTACCGCGCGCCCAGCGTCATGGATGTGCGCGCCGAGGTTAGCAAAGTCGTGGAAGATCTGTTCCCAATCTACATGAACGATCCGAAACAGATGCCCGCGCGCTGGCATGAGGATATTGAGGCGGCCAGCGATGAAACAGCGCTGGCGCGGATTGTCTCGGACTACATTGCAGGCATGACCGACCGATTTGCCCTGCAGGATCATGCAAGGCTGGCTGGTACCTGATCACTCGACCCCGATATAGGCGATCGCCCAGACCTGTTGGCCGGACTGTTCGGCGGCCAGGTCAGGGTCATCGGTCGGGGGGAAGACGATCATAGTGGGGCCATAGCCGCCAACACCCATCGGTGAGCCGTCGGCATGGGTCGCGACGATGGGTTGATGGGCGGTGATGCTGTCCCAAGGAATTTCAGACTGATAGCCATCCATAGCCATTGGCTTGGCGGTTTTTCCTTCGGCCCCGGCCATGATCAACAGGTCCGACAGGCGTGGCCCGGAAAAGGCGATGTCTCTCTGATTGTCTTCGGGGCCGTAAGGAATAGTGATTTCAACCTGCTCCAGCCCGTCCAACATGGCCGCATCAAAGCCGGCGGCTCCGTCGTGCTGAACCTCCAAGTATCCCAGCAGACCGCCATCGTTTTCACCGCGGGTTGGCAGGTTGGTTTCCGTGACTGCTCCGCCAAGGGTCAAAAGTACATGGCCTTGCGGTTCAGGCATGTCGGCCCAAAGCGGCAGGGCAGAGGTCAGAACAAATGCGATGGGCAGGGCAAGGCGCATAGGGGTGTCTCCGGCTTGAATTTCCACCGACGTTAGCTGAGTCTACCGCTAATCCAAGCCCAAACTGATCGCTTCCATTGACCTTGCCGCTTTGCGTGGTAAACCGCCGGGCAAGCAAAAGGACATCCGAAATGAACCTGTTTTCCGAGATCCGCGGCCTCGTGCTGGACGCGCTGGCACAGATGCAGTCCGAAGGCGTATTGCCCGAGGGGCTGAGTTTTGACAACGTAGCGGTCGAACCGCCGCGTGATGCAGCGCATGGCGATATGGCAACCAACGCCGCGATGGTGCTGGCGAAACCGGCCAAGATGAAGCCGCGCGACATCGCTGACGTGTTGGCCGGAAAGCTGGCTGCTGATGATCGGATCACCAGCGCTGAGGTGGCCGGGCCGGGGTTCTTGAACCTGCGGCTTGCGCCGTCTGTGTGGCAGAGCGTTCTGGCCGCTGTGCTGGAAAAGGGCACGGATTATGGCCGTTCCAACATGGGGCATGGCCAGAAGGTCAACGTCGAGTATGTCTCGGCCAACCCCACAGGCCCGCTGCATGTGGGCCATACGCGTGGTGCCGTGTTCGGTGACGCGCTGGCAAGCTTGCTGGCGTATTCGGGCCATGACGTGACACGTGAATACTACATCAACGACGGGGGCGCGCAGGTAGATGTACTGGCGCGGTCCGCGTATGAGCGCTATCGCGAGGCCAACGGGCTGAGCCCCGAGATCGCCGAGGGGCTGTACCCCGGTGACTATCTGATCCCGATCGGTGAGGCGCTGAAAGAGAAATACGGCGACAGCCTGATCGACAAGCCGGAAAGCGACTGGCTGGAAGAGCTGCGCGAGTTTTCGACCGACGCAATGATGGATCTGATCCGCGCCGACCTGAAGGCGCTGGGTGTTGAGATGGATGTGTTCTTCTCGGAGAAATCCCTCTATGGCACAGGCCGGATTGAGGCTGCGCTTAAGTCCCTGACCGATAAGGGCTTGATCTACGAAGGCGTACTGGAACCACCCAAAGGCAAAAAGCCCGAGGATTGGGAGCCACGCGAGCAAACCCTGTTTAAATCGACCGAGCGTGGTGATGACGTCGACCGCCCGGTCAAGAAATCGGACGGTAGCTGGACCTATTTCGCCCCGGATATCGCCTATCACTATGACAAGGTGACCCGTGGCTTTGATGCGCTGATCGACGTGTTTGGTGCGGACCATGGCGGCTATGTCAAACGGATGAAAGCAGCTGTTTCGGCCCTGTCCGATGGCAAGGTTCCGTTGGATATCAAGCTGACGCAGCTGGTAAAGCTGTGGAAGAATGGCGAGCCGTTCAAGATGTCCAAGCGGGCAGGGAACTTTGTCACTCTGCGCGATGTGGTCGATCAAGTTGGCCCGGACGTGACCCGGTTCGTAATGCTGACCCGCAAGAACGACGCGCCGCTGGACTTCGATTTCGACAAGGTGCTGGAACAAAGCCGCGAGAACCCTGTGTTCTACGTGCAATACGCCCATGCACGTGTCATGAGCGTACTGCGCCGTGCCGCCGAGGCGGAAATCGCTACGGATGACGCGACCCTCAAGGGTGCTGATCTTGGCAAGATCGACCATGCCGCAGAGCTGACGGTGGCCAAAAAGCTGGCTGAATGGCCGCGTCTGATCGAAATTGCCGCACGCACCAATGAACCGCATCGGGTTGCCTTTTACCTGTATGAGCTGGCGGGTGACTTCCACGCGCTATGGAATAAGGGCAACGATGAAACGCAACTGCGATTCATTCAGGATGGCGATGTTGCCACAAGCCAATCAAAAATCGCATTGGCCCGGGCCGTTTCTGTTGTGATTTCAGCGGGCTTGGGTATTCTTGGCGTCACTCCGGCACAGGAGATGCGGTAACTAACACCGCCCGACGCGCCGGTACGAGGTAGGCAAGAAATGACCCGCGCGCCACTTTTTAAGGCGCAATCGGGCGGTGAGGCGGACATGGCAAGTTACGATTACTCGGGGCAGATGCGCCCCGAGGAGATGCATTACACGAATCAGCCGCATCCTGAGGATGGGTATGAGTATCCCGACGACTCCTATGGCTATGAACAGGCTCCGCGAGGGGCAGGGCTGGGCCGTATCGTCAACGTCATGGGTGCAGTAGCGTCGCTGGCATTGGTCGCCGGGATTGGCGTCTGGGGCTTCAAACTGGTGATGCGCGACGTTAGTGGCGTGCCTGTTGTTCGCGCCATCGAAGGGCCAATGCGCATTCAGCCGGAAAACCCCGGCGGCACCCCGGCCGATCACCAGGGTCTGGCCGTCAATGCCGTGGCAGCCGTTGGAACGGCAGCGCCGCCAGCAGATCGCTTGATCCTTGCGCCGCGCCCGGTTTCGCTGACAGACGAAGATACGCCTGTTGAACCGCTGAAGCCGACGCAGGCCGTGCATGTCGTCGAAGAAGAGATCTCGGATCAAGAGGCTGCGCAGCTGCGCCAGAATACAGTCGATGCCCTGGTTGCCGAATTGGCCGGTGGGGCGGCGAAAGCGAATGAACCGGCAGAGCAGGGCGTACAACTCGCCTCGTTGGCACTGCCCGAGGAAGAGCCGGCCATTGATCCTGCTGATCTGGCCGCACAATTACCGGACCCGGAACTGGCGGCACTGCCCGGTGTCCGCCGGTCCCTGCGTCCGTCCACGCGCCCAGCCCGAGCGACGCCAAGCGGGATTTCATCCAACAGCAGTACCGAAGCTGCGATCAACGCCGCTGTCAAAGCCGCCGTTGGCGTGGACGTGGATCCGAATACCCTTTCCAAAGGCACGCGCATGGCCCAGCTCGGTGCGTATGAAAGCTCGGATGTGGCCCGTGCGGAATGGGATCGCATGAATGGCCACTTTGGCGAGTATATGGCTGGAAAACAACGTGTTATCCAGAAGACCTCAAGTGGCGGTCGGACATTCTATCGTCTGCGTGTTCTTGGGTTTGATGACCTGAGCGACTCGCGTCAGTTCTGTGCCGCTCTGGTCGCACAAGGTGCAGACTGTATCCCGGTTGCCGTTCGGTGACATTCGGTGCTGCGATCACCGATGCCGAAGGGCTGCGCCTGACGTCAGAGGAAAAGAGACTATTCCAGCAGATGAACCCATTCGGGTTCATTTTGTTTGCGCGCAACATTGATACAGCTGAACAAGTTCGCGCCCTATGCGATGACTTTCGTGATGCCGTAGGGCGCAATTGCCTTATCACCATCGATCAGGAAGGTGGCCGTGTGCAGCGTCTGCGCGCGCCATTGGCACGCGAATGGATGCCGCCCCTGGATCATGTGGGCCGCGCAGGGGATCAGGCGGAACGCGCCATGTACCTGCGGTATCGACTGATCGCAAAAGAGCTATTCGAGCTTGGCATTGACAGCAACTGCGCCCCGATGGTCGATTTGGCGCGCGACGATACCCATGCGTTTTTGAAGAACCGCTGTTATGGCTCTGATCCCAAACGGGTTTCAGCTCTTGGGCGCGCGGTTGCCAAAGGCCATCTGGATGGGGGTGTGTTGCCAGTTCTCAAGCACATGCCGGGGCATGGATTGGCAACGCTGGACAGCCACCATGACCTGCCGCATGTGGACCTGACACAGGACCAGCTGGAGCAAGCGGATTTCGAACCGTTTCGGGCGCTGAACGATCTGCCGATGGGGATGACGGCGCATCTGGTTTACGATCGGATTGATCCGCAACCGGCCACAATTTCGTCTGCGATGATCGGGCTGATCCGCGACAATATCGGTTTTGACGGTCTGATCATGACTGACGATATCTCGATGAAAGCGCTGAGTGGCGCGCCCGAAGACATTGCGCGTCAGTCACTGGCCGCAGGGTGCGACGTGGTTCTGCACTGTAACGGAACGTTGGACGCGCGCGCCAAGGTGCTGGAAGCCGCCGGGGAAATGACCGCGCAGGCACAAAAGCGCGCGGAAAAGGCGTTGTCGATGCGACAGAAGCCTGTGGAACTTGACATCCAAGCGACTGAGGCTGAACTATCTG
This sequence comes from Ruegeria sp. CDSB029, assembly GCF_059611125.1. Taxonomy (NCBI): domain Bacteria; kingdom Pseudomonadati; phylum Pseudomonadota; class Alphaproteobacteria; order Rhodobacterales; family Roseobacteraceae; genus Ruegeria; species Ruegeria sp. CDSB029. The sequence goes on along the minus strand of NZ_JBXWOX010000008.1, from coordinate 155,342 downwards.
CCCTAATGGGCAGGCAGGTATATGAACGATAATCTCTTTAGCGAAGACCCGGCCTCGGTCGCGGATCGTCTTGCGGCAGAGGCGTTGATTGTTGATGTCGACGGGTTCGAAGGCCCGTTGGATGTATTGTTGACCCTGTCGCGAACCCAAAAGGTCGACCTTCGGAAAATCTCGGTTCTCGCGCTTGCGCAGCAGTATCTGTCCTTTGTGGAAAAGGCCCGCGCGCTGCGGATTGAACTGGCGGCAGACTATCTGGTCATGGCCGCATGGCTGGCCTTCCTCAAATCCCGGCTTTTGTTGCCACCGGACCCGGATGATGATGGTCCTTCGGGCGAAGAACTGGCCGCGCACCTGGCGTTCCAGTTGGAACGCCTGCAAGCCATGCGCGACTCAGCCGCGCGTCTCATGGCCCGTGATCAACTGGGGCGCGATTTCTTTAAACGCGGGCAGGGTGAGGATATCACCCGTATTCGCACCGTGACCTACTCTGCCACGCTGCTGGATCTGATGCAGGGATACGCCCGTATCCGAACTCGTGACGAGTTCCGCCCCTTTGTTATGGACCGCGATTCAGTTTTCACAATGGAACAGGCGCTAGAGCGGATGCGCCCGCTGATCGGGTTTGCCGGGGCTTGGACGGATATGGAATCCTATCTGCCCGAGGGCTGGGACGCTGACCCGGTGCGTCGCCGCTCGGCCACTGCAGCGACCTTTGCTGCCTCGCTTGAACTGGTGAAAGAAGGACATATGGAGATGAAGCAAACCGAGACGTTTGCTCCGATCCATTTGCGCAAAAGGACTGACACACGTGACTGACGAACCGCAAGACGAAGGCACCGGCACTCTGTTCGAAGCGCCACCCTTGGCGGAGCAGGAGCGCATGGTCGAGGCCGTGTTGTTCGCCAGTTCCGAACCGGTAACGATCGCCGATCTTGAGGCGCGGATGCCGCATGGCAGCGACGCGGCGCAAGCGGTTGAAATTCTGCAGAAACGGTATGAAGGCCGGGGTGTCCGTGTTGTCCGCGTGGGTGAGGCTTGGGCCATTCGAACCGCCCCCGATCTGGGCTTTCTGATGCAAAAGGAAACGGTTGAAACCCGCAAGTTGAGCCGAGCTGCCATCGAAACGCTGGCCATCGTCGCCTATCATCAGCCCTGCACCCGTGCCGAGATCGAAGAGATCCGGGGCGTCTCGGTTTCGCGCGGTACAATCGATCAACTGTTGGAAATGGAGTGGATCCGTTTGGGCCGTCGCCGGATGACACCCGGCCGTCCGGTCACCTTTGTTGTGACGCCACAGTTTCTGGACCATTTCGGGTTGGAAAACGCCCGCGATCTTCCGGGGCTCAAGGAATTGCGGGCTGCTGGGTTGCTGGAAAACCGGCCCCCCCCGGGCACGATGCCATTGGGCGAAGGGCGTGATGACAGCGAAGATGAGGACCAGACCGAGCTGTTCGAGGAAGAGTGATAACTTGGCCCTTTTGTTGCCGTTGGAATCACCTATGTTGAGGCCAAGCTGAGGAGTTGAGCAATGAATATGAATCGCATCATCGACATGATCATCCGCCAGATCATGCGGCGGGTCGTCAACAAAGGAATCGACAAGGGTTTTGATGTGGCGGGCCGGATGGGAAAGCCGAAACAAAGATCGGCTGTGCCTCATGACTCGGGCACAAATGACGACAGCAATCGTCAAGCCTAGCAGGTAAGCCCGGCGCAGCGCGTGAAGCGCATATGCGCCGGTTCAAGAAGTGTTAACCAATAGCCTTGAAGTGTTTGGACAGTTTCAGCCCCTGTCCCTGATAGTTTGACGCGATACCCGCACCGTAAAGCTGCGTGGGCATTTCGGCCATCTTCTCATAGACCAGCCTCCCGACGACCTGCCCATGTTCCAGAACAAAGGGGGCTTCGTGGCAGCGTACTTCCAGCACGCCCCGTGAACCCGCTCCGCCTGCTGCCGCGTGACCGAAGCCGGGATCAAAGAATCCGGCATAGTGCACCCGGAACTCGCCGACCATTGCAAGATAGGGAGCCATTTCAGCCGCATACATGGGCGGGATGTGGACTGCTTCGCGGCTGACCAGGATGTAGAATGCGCCGGGGTCAAGGATGATGCGACCGTCGGTGGTGCGTACCTCTTCCCAGTATTCCTGCGGATCATATTCGCCAATCCGGTCCAGATCGATCACACCGGTATGCGGCTTGGCCCGAAATCCGACCAGATCAGTGTCGGGCAATTGCAGGTCGACCGAGAACCCCAGCCCATCCTGAATGACTGCCGGTCCGTCGACCAGTGGCGAGTCGTTGTGCAGCGCGGTCAGTTCCGCATCACTGAGCACTGCCTGACCCTGACGAAAGCGAATCTGGTTCAGCCGCATGCCCGGTCTCACCAGAACCGAGAATGAGCGTGGACAGATCTCGGCAAAAAGCGGCCCGGTATAGCCTGCTGGTACGCGGTCAAACTCGGTGCCACCATCGGTGATTGTACGTGTCAGAAGATCCAACCGCCCTGTCGAGCTTTTGGCATTTGCCACCGCGCTGGTATCGGCGGGCAGGGCCAGTGATTCCATCAGCGGCACCAGATAGACGCAGCCTTTTTCCAGCACTGCGCCGTCGGTAATGTCGATGCGGTGCATCTCAAACTCGGCCAAACGATCTGCGACCGTGCGTCCTTCGCCCGAAAGGAATGAGGCGCGGACCCGGTAAGCAACTGTACCTAAACGTAAATCAAGGCTAGCGGGTTGGATTTGTGCCGGGATAACCTCGGGGCTTGCGGTGATCTCTCTGCGGCCGATCATTGCCTCGATCTGTTGGTTTGGGCATACACCTGTCATTCCGATCCCCTCTGTTGCCAGAGCGGGATCTGGCCTGTCTGCCATAAACGTCGGTGTGATTTGGTCGGGCTAGCAGGACTCGAACCTGCGACCTTCCGTCCCCCAGACGGACGCGCTACCAGGCTGCGCCATAGCCCGACGTTGAGGTGTTCATAAAGACTTTCCCGGCAGGGGCAAGAGGAAATCATCGCCTTTTTTCTTATCCTGCCGACCGGTTCTCAATTCGGTTGATGACAGCGCGCAAGTCCTTGGCGATAGGCGCGATCCGACGCAGGAGGTCGTCGTCAAAATCGGTCCGTTCCCACGCTTGTGTGGCGATTCCGCCTATCAAGGGGGCTTCATCCAGATACTCGGGCGCGGGCTGAGGTGGCTCTGCTTTTGATTGCTGGGGGGGCGTCTCAGCTTGAGGGGCTTGTTCAGCCGGCGCAGTCGTCTTGGCCATCGGGGCCGGTTCGCCCAGGTCCAGATCGATCTGATTGCTGGGCGTGGCAGGCTTGGCGGAAAAGGGCACGACAACAGTGTCGTCTGCCGGGGCGCTTTCAGGCGCAGCGGGCTCATCCAGGCTGGGCGACAGCGAGGACACATAGGCCACGCCTTGTTCGCGCAGGATGCGCTGGACACCTTTGATGGTGATCCCGTCCTCGTGCAGCAGTTTCTTGATACCGCCCAAAAGGCGCATATCGTTTGGCCGGTAATACCTGCGGCCACCCGCGCGTTTGACGGGTTTTACCTGGCTGAAACGGCTTTCCCAGAAGCGCAGGACATGAGCTTGAACGCCCAACCAGTCCGCAACTTCACTTATTGTGCGAAAGGCGTCGGGGGACTTGCTCATGACCGTTTCGTCCCGAATTTACTTGCGATTCCCTGCGGCGACGCGATCCTTCATCAGGTGCGACGGGCGGAACGTCAGGACGCGGCGAGGCTGAATTGGCACCTCTTCGCCGGTTTTTGGATTACGGCCGATGCGGGCGGTTTTGTCCCGAACACTGAACGTACCAAACGATGAAATCTTGACCTGTTCACCTTGGACCAGTGCGTCCGACATGTGGTTTAAGACGCTTTCGACAAGCTGCGCACTTTCATTACGTGAAAGGCCAACCTCGCGGAAAACAGCCTCGCTCAGATCCATTCGCGTCAGTGTTTTATCGCCCATACCATTTCCCCTGTTGATATAAGAGAATATGGTGATGGCAAATTCGCTGTCAATATCAATGAATTGCACGAGGCTGTGTAAGCCGTTTTGCGCCGGTTACCAGCGCAGAACCACCGCGCCCCAGGCCAGGCCGCCACCGATAGCCTCGGTCACGATCAGATCGCCGGTCTTGATCTGGCCCCGTTGTTTGCCCACTGACAGGGCCAGAGGAATCGATGCGGCAGACGTGTTGCCATGATCCTGGACCGTTACGACGACGTTATCCATCGGCAGGCCCATTTTCTTAGCAGTGCCCTGAATGATGCGGATGTTGGCCTGATGTGGCACGATCCAATCGACGTCCGCGTTGGTCAGACCGGCACGCCCCAGGGCGGTTTCTGCAGTTTTCGCCAGCTTTTCGACCGCGTGGCGGAACACCTGATTGCCCTGCATCCGCAGATGCCCAGTCGATTGGGTCGACACACCGCCGTCGACATAGAGCAAATCCTTGTAGCGTCCGTCAGAATTCAGGTCGGTCGAAAGAATGCCGCGATCCTGCGCGGTTCCTTCGCTGTCCTGCAGCTCAAGAATCAACGCGCCGGCACCGTCGCCAAACAGCACACAGGTGGATCGATCTGTCCAATCCATGATGCGCGAAAACGTCTCGGCGCCGATGACCAGCACACGTTTGGCCTGACCGGACACGATCAAAGCGTTGGCGTTGCTGAGGGCAAAGACAAAGCCAGCACAGACGGCTTGCACGTCAAACGCGAATCCATGGGTCATGCCCAGGCGCGCCTGCACCATCGTCGCGGCAGAAGGGAAAGTCAGGTCAGCCGTTGATGTCGCCAGAATGATGGCGTCGATATCCTCGGCCTTCAGGCCAGCATCGGCCAGGGCGGCCAAGGCAGCGTTGGTCGCCAGATCGGACGTGGTTTCGCCATCAGCAGCAAAGTGGCGGCGTTCGATTCCCGAGCGAGCTTTGATCCACTCGTCCGACGTATCTAGCGTCTTTTCAAATTCAGAGTTCGGAACGATGCGCTCTGGCAAATAGTGTCCGACACCTACAACAACTGAACGGCCTGCCATTTGGGGGTACTGCCTTTATTGTTATTCGCCCGCCTTTGGCGGTACGTGCGCGGCATCTTGTGCAAGCTGGGCTGTCGATGCAACCCGTGCCGCCAATTTTTCGGCAAAACCCGACTCGGCCAGGGTAAAGGCCAGTTTGATCGCCGCCGAAACTCCGGTGGCATCTGCGCCACCATGTGATTTGACCACGGTTCCGTTGAGGCCAAGGAAGACACCGCCATTCACGCGGCGTGGGTCGATGCGTTTCTTCAACCGTTGCAGCGAGGTGATGGCCAAAACCGATGCGAGCCGGGACAGGGGGGAATATTTGAAGGCCTCGCGCAACAGATCACCGATCAGGCTGGCCGTGCCTTCGCCGGTTTTGATCGCGACGTTTCCGGTAAAGCCATCGGTAACAATGACATCCGCCTTGTCGCCGGGAATGTCGCTGCCTTCCACGAAGCCTACGAAGTCAAAATTCGCCTGCTCTGCGAATTCCGTGATCATCGCGTGGGCTTCTTTCAGTTCGGCCCGACCTTTGTGTTCTTCGGTGCCGACATTCAGCAAACCGATCCGGGGCCGATCCAGCGCCATGCCGTTGCGGGCATAAGACGCCCCCATCAGCGCATATTGCAGCAGATCTTTGGCGTCGGCCCGCACATCGGCGCCGACATCCAGCATTACGTTGAACCCTTGCGGGTTGCGCGACGGCCACAGAATCGCAATTGCCGGGCGGTTCACACCTGGCAATTTGCGCAAACGCATCATCGACAGTGCCATCAGCGCGCCGGTATTGCCGCAGGAAACTGCGCCGTGGGCTTCGCCTTTGCGCACTGATTCCAGTGTCGACCACATTGACGTCTGCTTGCCGCTGCGGACGACCTGACTGGGCTTGTCCTCCATCGTGACTACGTCAGGGCAATCACGAAAAACGACGCGTCCCTGCAGGACACGCCGTTTGGCGACAAGTTTGCGCAGCTTTTGCTCGGGCCCGTGCAGAACGAAGGCGATATCGGGGTTCTTATTTGCCGATTTGGCAATGCCCGCAACAACAGTCGCGGGCCCCGAATCTCCGCCCATAGCGTCAACCGAGATGGTAATCCGTCCGGTTTGCGTGGGCTGTTCCGTCATGCCTTGGCCTACGAGTTATGAGGCTTAGGCCGCGTCTTCGTCCAGGTCGATTTCGTCGGCCTGAGCGACGACTTCACGGTCATCATAATGGCCGCAGGACGCGCAGACGTGGTGCGGGCGCTTCAGTTCGCCACAGTTTGCGCATTCGTTCGGGTTTGCAGCAACCAGAGCGTCATGTGCGCGGCGATTGTTGCGGCGCGACTTGGAAACTTTGTTCTGTTGGACAGCCATGGTCTCAACCTTTGTCTATTAAGGGTCAGCAGATTCGCTGCTGGCCGGGTTTCATTCTTCGTTTTTCTAGTGGTTTGACGCGCGTTTAGGGGACGGGCCCCGCAATGTCCAACCCAAATTCCGTTGAGCGCGCGAAAATACTGCGATTCTCGGCATGTTCAAGCGATTTTTCTGGAGGCCTGCTATGACAGGAAAACAGACCTATGTCACTCGTCTTTTTTCAAAGCATCGCGCAAATTCGCCAGTCCGGCAAAGGGCTTTGCGTCTTCGTCCGTCATCGCCTGTTTGCCCGGCTCAGTATAGCCGGCCTGTTCCAATTCTGCGCCGTCCTTCCGTGGGTATTGGGGCAGGGCAAGCGACAGCGCCTCAATCATCACCGATGCGGGGTCGATTTCCGCGCCCAGCGCTTCGGTCTCATCGCCTTCGGGGATTTCGAATTCAGGCTCGTCGGGGTTTTGCCGGTCTTTCAGATAGACCCGTGATACAGGAATATCGATGCGCGTGGTTACGGGTTCAAGCGTCACGACACAGGGTTGAATCACCGTCGCCCCCAGTTTTCCGGCAAGAATCCAATCGCGTTTACCTTGTGCCCTTACGTCACCCACAAAGCTGAGCTTGCGCAGGCCCAACAATCCCAGTTCGGTTTTGATCGCGTCCAGGCCCTTGCTATCGGGGCGCAGATCAAACGGCGTGGGCGCGTTTTGGGGCAGGTCGGCCACCCGCAGAGATGTATTAGTCGTCATTCGTGACCCTTTCGTGTGTTGAACCGGGGCTGCGGTTTATGTAATCGGATAGGGTCCGCAAGGTCCCAAGGCAAGAGGATGTAAATGTTGAAGGTTGTGAACAGGTTGAAACCGGCGTCCAAAAGGCTTGTCTTTGCGGCCTGTTTGGTTGCGGCTGGCGCTTGCACGCCAATCTTCAAGAATCACGGATACGTCCCGCCGGCTGACCAACTGGCTGAGATCAAAGTGGGCGTCGATACCCGCGACAGCGTTGTTGAAACAATCGGAGCGCCCACCTCTGCCGGGCTGGTGAAGGATTCGGGTTTTTACTATGTCCGCTCTCGCGTGCGCCACTACGGTCCGAAGCGCCCCGAAGTGGTGTCGCGCGAACTGGTTGCGATCAGCTTTGACCAGCGTGGTGTTGTGCGGAACATAGAACGTTTTGGTCTTGAGGATGGATATGTGGTGGTACTGGACCGCCGCGTGACCGAATCCAGCGTTCAGAACCGTGGCTTCCTGCGCCAGCTGCTGGGCAATATCGGCAACTTCAACCCTGCGAACATTCCGGGCGCGAATTAAGTCTGCACTGCCTCTTGCGACGGTCACAGGACAGTCACATGTTCTGTGGTAGAACCGTTGCAACATGAAGCAGGTCAGCAACCGCGGAGGATGCGACCATGGCATTATTGCTGGGCAAGGGCAGATACCGGGCTCGTTTGGCGCAGTCCCCTCAGGATGTGGCGGCGGCGCAGAAACTGCGAACTCTGGCATTCGGGACGGATCAGATTGACCGGGATGAATTTGATCCGGTCTGCGCGCATATCCTTGTTGAAGATTCGCGCTCCGATGGACGGCTGGTGTGTTGTTTCAGAATGCTGACAATGGAGCACGGGGCCGAGGTTGACAGCAGTTATTCTGCCCAGTTCTATGATCTGTCTGCACTCAAAGGGTTCGACGGCCGCATGGTCGAAATGGGCCGTTTCTGCATTCACCCGGAATGGACAGACCCTGATATCCTGCGGGTCGCCTGGGGGGCGATGACCAATTACGTGGACGAGAACAACGTCAAGATGTTGTTCGGCTGTTCATCCTTTGCAGGAACCGAAACGGTCGAGTATCTGGACGCTTTTGCCATGTTGAAGCAACGGCATTTGGCGCCAAAGCGTTGGTTGCCGCGGGTCAAGGCCCCCGATGTATTCAAGTTTGCTTCTCGCTTGCGGCGCAGGCCTGACGTTAAAAAGGCGATGTCGCGGATGCCTCCATTGTTGCGCACCTATCTGATGATGGGCGGCTGGGTCAGTGACCATGCGGTGGTGGATCGGCATATGAATACGCTGCATGTATTCACCGGGCTTGAGATCGGAGCGATCCCCCCGGCCCGTAAACGGTTGCTGCGCGCAGTGGTCCGCTAGATTGAGTATTTTCGAAAAGGTGAAACAGGGACGTTGACGCCTTGTGCCCACCGGTTTAGCTGGCGGCATGGCGAGAATTCCTTTGTTGCAGATGTCCGGCATATCCCTGACTTTCGGGGGCGATCCGGTGTTTTCGGGGCTGGACCTGGTGGTTCAGCCGGGCGACCGCGTGGCCTTGGTTGGGAGAAACGGGTCGGGAAAGTCGACCCTGATGAAAGTCATGGCAGGTCTGGTCGAGCCTGATCAGGGTGACATCGTGGTGCCGCCCGGAAAATCTGTTGGCTACATGGAGCAGGACCCCGGCATGGAAGGGTTCGCGACATTGGGCGATTACGCGTCCAGCGGATTGGAACCGGGTGAGCTGTACAAGGTCGAACGCGCGGGCGAGGGGCTGAAGTTCGATCCCTCCCGCCCGGTTGAAACCGCTTCGGGTGGCGAGCGTCGCCGGGCGGCATTGGCCAAGCTGATGGCCGAAGCGCCAGACCTGATGCTGCTGGACGAGCCGACGAACCATCTGGATATCGAAGCAATTGCCTGGCTCGAACGCGAACTGGGATCGACCCGAGCAGCCTTTGTTCTGATTTCACATGACCGTGCGTTTTTACGCGCGTTGACCCGCGCGACGTTGTGGATCGACCGCGGCATGGTACGGCGGCAGGAGCAAGGGTTCGAGGCTTTTGAAACCTGGCGCGACAAGATTTGGGAAGAAGAGGATCAGCAGCGTCACAAGCTGAATCGTCTGATCAAGTCCGAGGCCAAATGGGCTGTCGAAGGTATCAGTGCACGGCGCAAGCGAAATCAGGGCCGGGTGCGGGCTTTGCAGGCTTTGCGCGCTGAAAAGGCTGCGCAGATCAAGCGTCAGGGATCAGCGGCAATGTCGCTGGAAGGCGGACCAAAGTCTGGGCGAAAAGTGATTGAAGCCAAAGGGTTGTCCAAGTCTTTTGGCGCGCATCAGATCGTTAGAAACTTTGATCTTCTGGCACAACGTGGGGATCGCGTGGCTTTTGTCGGGCCCAACGGTGTGGGCAAGACGACGTTGCTTAAGATGTTGCTGGGTCAGGAACAGCCCGACGAGGGAACAGTGACGCTGGGCACCAACCTTGAGATTGCGGTGTTCGATCAGGCCCGCGCGCAGTTGGACCCCGAAATGACCCTGTGGGACAGCCTGACTGGGGACCCCGAAATGCGGGTATCAGGCAAAGCGGATCAAGTGATGGTTGGGGGCCAGCCCAAGCATGTGGTCGGCTACCTCAAGGAATTCCTGTTTGATGATGCGCAGGCAAGAGCGGCGGTTAAGTCATTGTCAGGTGGGGAAAAAGCGCGTTTGCTGTTGGCGAAACTGATGGCCAAATCCTCGAACCTGTTGGTGCTGGACGAACCGACCAACGATCTGGATGTCGAAACGCTGGACCTGTTGCAGGAACTGCTCGACGACTATGACGGCACCGTCCTGCTGGTCAGCCACGATCGGGATTTTCTGGACCGCGTTGCCACCACAACGATTGCGATGGAGGGCAATGGCCGCGCGACCGTTTATGCGGGCGGTTGGTCGGACTACATCGCGCAACGGGGTGACGTAGCGGAAAAGAAAGCTGAAAAAGCAAAGACTTCGAAGTCAAAGCAAAAGCAAGAGGCGCAGCCGAAATCAGGACTATCTTTCTCGGAAAAGCATCGGCTTGAGAAATTGCCTGCCGAGATTGCCCGCCTAGAGGCCGAAATCGGCAAGCTGGAAGAGCTTATGTCAGATCCTGAGCTGTTCACCCGTGAACCAGTCAAGTTCCAGAAGGCGACCGAGGCGCTGGTCGAACGGCAAGAGAAACTGGCCGCCGCAGAAGAAGAGTGGCTGGTGCTTGAGGAAAAGGCCGAGGGCGCTTAGGGGCGCGTCAACGGTTGGGCAGGGTTGCCGACAACCGCTTCTCCGGCCGCGACGTCTTTGGTCACAACGCTGCCTGCGCCAATAATGGCGTTGTCGCCGATGGTGACGCCGGGCATCACGATGGCACCTCCGCCAACCCAGACGTTTCGGCCAATGGTCACCGGTATCCCGATTTCCAAACCTTTTGCACGCTCAACGGGGTCTTTGGCGTGCTGCGCGCAATAGATCTGTGCGTGCGGGCCGAACATCGTGTCATCTCCGATCCGAACCTGTGCGGTGTCCAGAACGACGCAGCCGGCGTTGAAATAGACCCGGGCGCCGAGGTGTATGTTAAGCCCGTAGGCGCAATGAAACGGTGCCTCAAGTAAGCAATCCTGCCCGACGCGTGCGAACAACTCCCGCAGCTCGGGTGCCATGGCACCACGGGCATCAGGCGGGCAGGTGTTATGTGTGTGGACTGCGTGCCGGGCACGGGTGCGCAGCGCCTCAAGTTCCGTGTCCAGGCAGTTATACCACTGCCCGGACTGCATCTTTTCCCGCTCTGTCATGGGACAGGCTTAACGCATACGAAGGGCGCCGTCGATGCGGATGACTTCTCCGTTCAAGTAGCCCATCTCGACAATGAAACCCGCCAACCGCCCGTATTCGTTCGGATCGCCGAGGCGGGCAGGGTTGGGGACATCTGCCGCCAGTTGTTGTTGAACTTCCTCAGGCAGGCCCGCCAGCATCGGCGTCATGAAAATCCCCGGAGCGATGGTCATCACGCGAACGCCGGTTGAGGCCAGATCGCGCGCCATCGGCAGCGTCATGCCAACGACGCCGCCCTTCGAGGCCGCATAGGCCGCTTGTCCCTTTTGCCCGTCGAATGCTGCGATTGAGGCCGTGTTGATGATTACTCCGCGCGCGCCGTCCGGTTCGGGATCATTCTTTGCCATCTCGGCTGCGGCCAGGCGCGAAACGTTGAACGTACCCACCAGATTGATGTCGATTGTGCGCTGAAATGCGTCCAAAGGGTGGGGGCCATCCTTGCCGACGGTCTTGATCCCATATGCGATCCCGGCGCAGTTCACCGCAGCCGTAATGCGGCCCATCTTGCCCTTAGCGTGCTCGATGGCCGCCGCAACCGATTCTTCATCGGTTACATCTGTTTGTACGAAATGCCCGCCGATGTCCTCGGCGACCTTGGGGCCACGCTCGGCGTCGCGATCCAGGATCGTGACCTGCGCGCCTTGTTCGGCGAAGTACCGAGCCGTCGCCTCACCCAACCCCGACGCCCCGCCGGTGATAATTGTGGCTGAATTTGAAAGTTGCATTAGGCGACCTCTCAAGATTTTGACATTTTCCCGCCTCATTAAACTTTGCGGCTTGGGTAGATGTTGTATATTCACGACAAGAGATCGTCACAACTAGTGCCGTGATCATTGTAACGAGTTGTGGCGAGCCTTCATTAACGCATCTTTAGCGGGAACTTACCTGCGCTTCATTTGCGGCTCCCACAGTGTAACCGAAGACCCTGACGCACCTGGGTATTAAGGCGCAAGGAGCTAAGTGATGCGAATTAAACTGAAATCCACTGTTTCGGCATTGGTGGCCTCTCCATTCATAGGAGCTATGATAGTAACCACTGCGTATGCTGCGACGGATGTGTGCAATGCGAGAACTGCGCGGATAGCAGCCAACGCCGGCGACTATCAGACGCTTTGTGATTGTACGCACGTGACACCCAGTTTTTTGAAGCGGCTACAAACACGGTCAGATTTCGAATCAACACTAGCTTACACTGGCGAACAATGCCCGGGTTTGGCCGTATTGTTGACGGATTTAGAGACAGCTTCAGTCCGCGGAAATTCGGCACGAGGTGGCGAAGATCGGGACAGCGATCAAATTGCACAAGCTGACCCAAGCCCGCGCGGTGAGTCTGATTCTGGCGATACCAGCAGTAGTTCGACCGGAGGTACCAACAACGGTGGCGGAAGCAACAGCCCTGGCGGTGGCGGAAGCAACAGCCCTGGCGGTGGCGGAAGCAACAGCCCTGGCGATGGCGGAAGCAACAGCCCTGGCGGCGGTGGAAGCGACAGCCCTGGCGGCGGTGGCGGAAGCAACAGCCCAGGTGGCGGCAACGATGGCGGCGGCAATGATGGCGGCGGCAACGATGGTGGCGGCAACGATGGCGGCGGCAACGATGGCGGCGGCAATGATGGCGGCGGCAAGGGCGGCGACGGTAAAGGTGGCGGCAAAGACGGCAAAGGTAAAGGTGGCGGTAAGGGCGGCAGTAAAGGGAACAACGGTGGAGGCAACGGGCCGGAAGGCAATAGCCCGGGCCAGGGTAACAATGCCCACGATGATGAAAGGTGACGCGGTTCTTGCAAGGGCATCCCTAAGCTTAGCCGATACCTAAAACAAAAAACGGCCACCGCAAAGGGTGGCCGTTTCGTTTACTTCATGGTGAATGGCTCGCTAGCCCAGCTGAACCAACGCGTGGCGCTTCTTACCTGCGCTCAGCTTGATTGGTGACGACAGAGCACCCGCGTCGATCATCAACCCGGCATCCGTCAACGGCGCATCATCCAACTTGGCGCCGTTTTCCGCGATCAGCCGTTTGGCCTCTTTACCGGACTTCGCCAGACCCGATTTCACGATGACCTGCACGATGGACATGCCGTCACCCAGCTCATCCGCGCTGAGGGTCAGGGTCGGAAGATCGTCCCCGACACCGCCCTTTTCGAACACTTCACGGGCCGTGGCCTCTGCGTTGGCTGCAGCTTCGGCACCGTGCAGTAGGGCGGTGACCTCGTTAGCAAGGCGGATTTTGGCCTCGTTGATCTCTGATCCTTGCAGCGCGCCCAGTCGGTCACACTCATCCACCGGCATTTCGGTGTAAAGCTTCAGGAACCGGCCAACATCCGCGTCGGTCGTATTGCGCCAGAACTGCCAGAATTCGTACGGCGAGCGCATCTCGGCGTTCAGCCAGACCGCACCGTCCTGAGACTTGCCCATCTTCTTGCCGTCGCTGGTGGTCAGCAGGGGCGAAGTCAGGCCGTAGATCTCGTGATCCAGCACCCGACGCGTGAGGTCGATCCCGTTGACGATGTTGCCCCACTGATCCGAGCCGCCCATCTGCAGCACGCAGCCATAGCGGCGGTTCAGTTCGAGGAAGTCATAGGCCTGCAGGATCATGTAGTTGAACTCAAGGAAGCTCAACGATTGCTCGCGGTCCAGCCGGGATTTCACCGATTCAAAGGCCAGCATTCGATTGACCGAGAAATGCCGCCCGATATCGCGCAGGAAATCAAGGTAGTTCAGGCCATCCAGCCATTCGGCATTGTTCAGCATCAGCGCCTTGTTTTCGGCATCGCTGTCATAGTCGATATAGGCCGAGAACACCTTTTTGATGCCCGCAATGTTTTCGTCGATCTGTTCGGGACCCAGCAGCGGGCGTTCATCCGCCCGGAACGACGGGTCGCCCACCTTGGTGGTGCCGCCGCCCATCAGAGTAATTGGCTGGTGACCGGTTTTCTGGAACCACCGAAGCATCATGATCTGGATCAGGCTGCCCACATGCAACGACTTGGCCGTCGCATCAAAGCCGATATAGGCCGGTTTGCACCCACTGATCAGCGCTTCGTCAAGGCCCTGATAATCGGTGCAGTCGGCGAGAAAGCCGCGCTCGATCATCGTGGCGATGAAATCCGATTTGGGGTGGTAGGTCATATCGTGCCCTTTGGGTTTATGTTGCGGGGCACTGTATAGGCGGCGCGTCAGGCAAGGAAAAGCCACCATTTCCAAGAAAACGCGGGCTGTGTCAGCTTTTGACCGGGGGCAAGCGGAAGGCATAGAGCATTGCGATAATGTTCAACACCACAAGGACAACAATCGGTGTGATCGGATCATGCAAATGTGCGACTGCGCCAAGGATCGCAGCAAAGACAATTCCAACGAGGCCAGCGCTGACATCCCCTAGTGCAACCAGGTAGGGGCGCTCTTTTCCGACGCTCATCTGAATGAGGTACAGGTAGCGCCCATAGATCACCCCATTCCCGCCCAGCGATAGCAGCAGGATCACCAGACCGTAGACCCAGACGTTCTGAGCGTAGCCGAAGAATGTAAAGCTAAGCGCCATCAGGGCCGAAATTGTGGCGATCATGCACCCCAACCACATCACAGGTTTGACCGAGACGCGATTGCTGAGCCACCCCCACAAAAGCGAGCCGATCACCATTCCAAGGCTGGCCCCTATGACAAAATAGCTGAGCGAATGCTTGGTCCCCATATGCAGGGTCGCCGCATGGATCGTGTAGAAGGGCATCGCCAGCTCGACCGATACAAAGATCAGCCGCGCCGAAAGAAACTTGCGATACCAGGGATAGGCCATGCCGGTTTTGAATCCGGTCGCCAGCTCGGCCAAGGGCTTGGGTTTTTTCTTCGGCTCCGGCAAAGGGGCGCGTTGTTCATCCTCAAGCAATCGCACCCCCGCAAAGGCAACACCCGCGGCGAACATGGCGATCACACCGCACCACAGGACGACGATATGGCGCTGCATCGGCTGATCCCCGGACAGCAGGTCCCGCGTGACCAGAACGACGATGATGGCCAAAATGCCCGAGATGGTGGCCTGCGCGAACACCATCCTGTTCCGTTTCGCTTCGGGGACAGAGATGCCGTAGATCTGGCTGGTTCCAAGGCTGGTGATCCCCTGACACAAACCCAGGACCATCGCAGTGGTCAGGAACAGCAGCACGATCATCACGCTGGGCAGTTTTGTTGAAAACAGGGCCACCGCCGCCAATACTGCGGCCGTCAACAGGTTCGGTGCGTAAACGGCCAGTTTGGCGCGGGTCGCCCGATTGATGAAGGGCGAGACAAAGATTTCGGCAATCAGGCGCGATCCGGTGACAAAAGGCAGAAGCAACCCCGCAAAGAACGTTGGCGCACCCAAAGCCAGATATAGGAACGGCAGCACCAGATTGGGGTTGATCAGCTGCCCTCCGATCGTGGCCAGAGCGCCGGACCAGAAGATCAGGAAATAGTTCCGGCTTTCGGATGGTTGTTTCTGTGAGTATGTGTCTGACATATGCACCCAAAACCGATTTGTGTTCCTTATACCAAATTGTCGGGAAAAAGCGCGACACTCGTGTGATCTGGCTTGCCTTGGCTTCAGCGGTAGGGGCAGGTTAAACGGGCTGTGCCGATCAACCATGACGGTACAAACAGAATTCGGCAGGAGAAATCAAAGTGGGGCGGGCCATCAAACGAACAGGTGCGATCAGGGTTTTGGGCGCGATGTCTGGCACCTCGATGGACGGTGTGGATGCTGCGGTCGTCGAAACGGACGGGCACCGGATTATCGACTTTGGTCCAAGTGGGTATCGTGCTTACTCCGATCACGAGCGCGCGGTATTGCGCGCCGCTTTAGGGCAGTGGCACGGGCCTGACGTGGATGCCGCGGCAGAGCTTGTTACCCTGGCCCATGCCGAGGCGCTGTCTGAATTCGATGAGGTCGATCTGATCGGTGTGCACGGCCAAACTCTTGCGCATGAACCAAGTGGGCGCGGGACGTTGCAGGTGGGCGACGGGAAAGGGCTGGCTCAGGCATTGGGGGTGCCAGTCGTCTGGGATTTTCGCAGCGACGATGTGGCGATGGGCGGCGAAGGCGCCCCGTTGGCGCCGTTCTTTCACTTTGCCTGCGCCAAGTGGATCGAGGCAACCCAACCGCTGTGCTTTCTGAACCTCGGTGGTGTCGGGAACCTGACGTATGTGGACCCCAGTTACGATGGCCCCGAAGCCCCCGGCGCGTTGCTGGCTTTCGACACTGGTCCCGCGAATGCACCGGTCGACGATCTGATGCAGGCGCGTCTGGGCCTGCCGATGGATCGCGACGGAGCCGTCGCGCGCGGCGGAACCGTCGAGATGGGCGCACTCGAGCTGTTTTTGTCCGAGCCTTACTTTATACGCATGCCGCCAAAATCACTGGACCGGAACGACTTTTCCGAGATGATCAAACTGGTGCAGGAACTCAGCGATGCGGACGCGGTGGCCACGCTGACCGGCATGTGTGCCGCGGGCGTGGTGCAGGGGATGGAACATTGCCCCAAACCACCCTCGCGCATGTTGGTCACCGGCGGCGGGCGGCACAATCCAGTATTGATGGAGATGCTGCGCGTTGCATTGGACTGCCCGGTCGAACCAGTCGAGGCCGTGGGTCTGGACGGAGATATGCTTGAGGCGCAGGCCTTCGCCTATCTCGCGGCACGCGTCGCCCGCAGGCTGCCGACGTCGTGTCCGGGGACGACAGGTGTGAAAGCGCTGGTCGGCGGTGGGGTTGTGAGTTCGGTTGCGTAATGGGGCGGTGGGTTAAAAGCTAATTGCCCGGTTTCTGCTTTCGCGGACGAAGCGGTCCTTGATGGTCACAGACTGAACGTCGGCTTCTGGCACTGTTGCGTGTGCTCTTCCTACAGGGCAATTAAAAACTGGCGGTCCGTTTCGAGCAAACTAACAATGCCGGGCGAAATACTTATTCTGTCTTCTTCTTTCCGACAAGAATTGCATGTTCCCTGTCTATAACCTTTTCCCAATCGCCTTGCGCTTTCAGACCGGTCGAAGAGTCTCCCATTAGCGAAGTAACCATCAATCTTCCACGCGCTTTCGCTTCCTCTTTCGAGAACCCGGCCTGTTCAAACATCCAGGCGGCGAATTGGAACCGTTTGCCGATGGTTCTTTGATACGATTCTTTCACCTTCTCATCAGTATTCGCCCACACTGAGACAGCGTGATCCGGCAAGGCGGCGTCCTCTTCAATGACTTTTTTCATAAGAAGAAGAATGCGGTCTTCCGGGGGGCCGCCAAATGTCTTTGCCTTTGCGATCACTTTGTCAGTCAGTTCTTGCTCCCAATATCTGAGGACCTCATCCAAAAGCTCACTGACGTTTTTGAAATGCCAGTAAAAGCTGCCGCTTGTCAGGTTCAGTCGCTTTGCCATTGGCACGACCTTTATCGCGGAAACGCCGCCCTCATTGAGTACTTTGTAGGCCAGCAATATCCAGTCTTCTTTGGTCGCGGCGTTTTTGGGTGAGTTTCGAGTTATAGATTCTGACATTCAGATTACAGCATTCTTTATTTGACATAGAGTAGTCTATGGATCTACCGTAGAGATGTCTATGGTGAACGAGAGGTTCACGAATTCGTGTTCTCTTAAGAGGCTTCGCTTTGAAAAGGGGGGATCAATGAATAACTTAATGAAAACCGCAGCCAGTACATTGATGGCCTTAGGCATGACACTGGCTGGCACAGCCACGGCGCAAAACGCCTTGCCGACGGGTCGGAGTGCCACTGAAATCGAAAACGGTGTTTATCCCGCTTCTTACTTTCCCAACACAGAAATCCTCGGAGAGGATGAGATGCGAATTACGGCACTGGGTACGGGGATGCCAAATCAAACCAAGGCTGCAGTTTCTATTTCGTTCTATGTGGAACTTGGGAATGGTGACGTCTTTCTGTTTGATGTGGGAACGGGCGCAACGGGCAACCTGTTCTCGCTGCGCCCGGACTTTGCAAAGGTCGACAAGGTCTTTTTCAGCCATTTGCATGTTGACCACGTTGGAGATTTCATGGGCCTCCACGTTGGGGGGTGGCTTTCAGGCAGATATACCCCGCTCCGCATCTTCGGCCCGTCCGGATCAGAAGATGAACTGGGCACCAAAGCCTATGTTGATGGCATGTCCAAGGCTTACGCCTGGGACTTGGCCACGCGAACGGGCGCGCTGCCGGACGATGGCGCAAAGCTTGATGTCACTGAATTCGACTACATGCAGGAAAACGAAATTGTTTATCAGGAGAACGATGTCACGATCCGGTCCTGGCCAGCGATCCACAGCCTTGATGGTTCCGTGAGCTACTCACTGGAATGGAATGGGCTAAAATACGTCTTTGGTGGCGATACTTACCCAAACAAATGGTATGTCGAATATGCCAAAGGGGCGGACATCGCTTCTCACGAGGCTTTTCTACCACCGGATGCGCTGGCCCCGTATTTTGGCTGGGACATGAAACAGGCGACCTATGTAGCTACGCGCGTTCATACCGAACCTGCGGCTTTTGGCAAAGTGATGTCCGCAGTCGAACCGCGCATGGCGCTGGGGTATCACTCTGTTCTTTCACCCGAAAACTATCAGGCGATTTTGGAAGGCGTCCGTTCGACTTACGATGGGCCTCTGACGCTGGCGCGAGATCTACAGGTGATCAACGTAACCAAGGGCCAGATCGTTGTTCGGGAAGCGAGTGTTGATGACTATGCGTTGCCACCAGCTGTAAGCGACGAGTACATCAATGCCCCGCGCTCAAAAGAAAAAGAGCCGTCCGACAAAGTCAAAGCGGGAAAATGGGAGGGTTACACACCACCGCCAATGCCGGATAATTAACGTTCAGGGGTGAACAAAATTCCGATTTGGCAGTATCTGTACCGACTATTCCTGATGCTGAGCCTGATGGCTTCAGTTGCACAGGCCGTTTCGGCGGATGTCGTTCTGACTAACGGATCAGAAGTCGCCCCCAATATCGCTGTCCTTCATGTCAATGATGATGGGGTCTACGTCGACCTTGAGATCTACGTCGAAGATATTCCGTTGTTTGCTGATATGTTGCCAATTGGTTGGTCATCAGATTTCGTCGGGGGGGAGCCGGAGGCTGAACAAGATTTCAATCAGGGTTCTACGCAGGCTGTAAGTCGGGCGCTGTCGATTGTTGGCAGGGACAAACAGCCGCTAAACGCTGAAATCAGAAAGTTAGAATACCGAACGCGCATCGACCGGGCCTCGCCGCTTGCAGGTCAGCGCGACCCATTCTCGGGTCAAATTTTTCCCAGCCCGCCAAAAGATCCGCGTGTCCTGTTCGTCGAAGTGTTCTTTCCGTTTCAAAACTCAGTTCCCAAGGAGCTGACTATAGTGCCTCCATCGTGGGATGGTGTACCACTGGCGACTATCGGGATGCAGGTTTTTGACCGAGAGGTTCCGGTCACGGATTTCAGCTTCTTGTCAAAGCAGGCAGAGTTAAAGATTTCTTGGCCTGACCCTTGGGAAACCCGATTTTCCGCAGAAAGCCTGAATCGAAAAGCCCAGGACGGAACATCAACATTTCTTTATATCGAACCTCGTGAAGTTCGGCATGAGACGCTGATCCGCTTGCGTGAACTGGCGCCTTGGATCGGTGAAACTTTCGACGTAGGGCAGACACTTTCGCCACAACTTAGCGCCTTGATCGTAAACCAGGCAGCGCCCTTCCTGGCTTCTCGTAACCCGGTGACAATTGATGGCAAATCAGTGCAACCGTCAAACGCAACAGCAAAGCTCCTGGAGCTAACATCGCAAGGTTTTCAGGTTGTCGAGCCTGGAAAGGAAGTGTCCGTGAACAATGCGTTTATCGGAGCTATCCTGTCTTTCTCATCGGCAGAACTTCCCGAACAGGTGACAGTCACATGGGATATGTTTGACGAGGAAATTACCCGCGTCGCGACCATTTCAAACGATATCGCCGGGCCGTTCTTTGGGGCTGTGACACCAGCGGACCCTCAGTTTCAGTGGCAGAACCACTTGCTCCAATACGAAAAAGCATCTGTTACTCAGATTCCAGTTGAGCCGCAGATACAGCAGAACCCGGCAATCGCTTTAATCACCGGAGTTATCAGTGCCGTCTCACTTGGTTTCTTCCTCATGTGCAGGGGCAAAGTTGCAAAGCGCGCCAGTTGCGCAACCATGATTGCCGCTGCTTCGGCGACCGTCGTTTTTTCGGGACTTTTGCCGGATTTACCTTGGAAGAAGTCTGAACCCCCTGAGCTGCAGGCTGCGGAAGATATACTGCGCTCAATGGTCGAGAACTTGAGCACGGTGACTCTGGAAATTTCGCCTACCGCAAGAAAGTCAGAGCTGGCACACATTGTAACGGAAGCGTCTCTAGGTGACATCGCAACAGAGGTTGAACGTGGTCTCGCGATCCGAACGCCAGGAGGCAGTCTTGCTACGGTTACTGATATCAGCGACCTGAAATTGGAGCGCATTAACCCAACCCACACGCCGGGAGGATTTAGTGCCCTGACCAAATGGACAGTGAAAGCACAAGGCGGTCATTGGGGGCACGCCCACATACGCGCCGTTACATTTCGGGTGCTGGCGGAGGTCATACCTGAGTCAGGGCAATGGAAGCTGGATGGATTAACTGTAATCGAGGCTCGCGATCCAAATGCATAAGTGTTCAAGGCCAAAAGTTTTTGTTTTCGGCGCTCTGTTTGTCGGTGTGTTTTTGTCACTGACGCTGTCAGCCTCGGCGCATTTTTTGCTTAACCTCAACGTTCGAATTTCGCATGTCGAGCATTCCGAAGACGGTCTGCGTGTCTACATCCGTACGCCCATGCCCTATCTGGTTGCAGACAAGGTCGGTGACCAGGATGGTGATGCCTTGCCGAAAGCTGCACCATTCACGACCAATGCCTTGAGCGACGGTCAGTTAGTCCACTTTGTCGACTTGCAGGCTGCCATGAGCGATCCCAATGGGCTGGGGCAATTCGCCGAAGTTGGATTACATCTGTTGGTCGACAATCGGCGCTTGAGAGGAACAGTTGAGACCGTTCGCTTGCATCGCGTTGGAAATGAGCCTGGATTTGCAACTTTGGCCGAAGCTCAACTGGCCGTGGAAACCGAAACCGCCTTAGCGCCACCGCTTTATGTAGGTGACACGATTGTTGATCTCGTCCTGTATTATGAAACTATCGGCCCGGTGCAATCGTACAGCATTGCTAACGTGCTAGATCCCGGATTGCCGGATCAGGACCAAACGGCCAACCTCATTCTCGACTACGCGTCGGACACACCGCAGATAATCCGGTCTCGGGGCCTGATGACTGAACCATTGGTGGTTCAGCAAGAGGGGTATGGAGGATTCCTGAGTTTTGTCTGGGAAGGTATACGACATATCCTCGAAGGATTGGATCATGTTCTTTTTGTTGTGTGTTTGGTCATTGGAGCGCAGACACTCAGGGCGCTATTGCTGCGTGCAACCGGTTTTACCATTGGGCATAGCGTGACGCTGTCTCTGGGGTTCTTCGGGTTTGTGCCATCGGGCGCGTGGTTTGTTCCTGCCGTCGAAACTGGGATCGCGCTTTCTATCATATTTGCAGCCGTCGCAGCGTTTGTGGGTTTTAAGGACAATGCGCGCTCTGAAGTCACGATGGTGCTTCTGACAACGCTGATTGGCCTCTTGCACGGGCTTGGGTTTAGCTTTGTGTTGCACAAGATTTTGCAGGTTACATCCCCAAACATCTGGCAGAGCTTGCTTGCTTTCAATCTTGGCGTCGAGCTTGGCCAGGTCGCCATTATTCTTGCGCTCTGGCCTGCCTTAATAATGTGTCGGCGCGTGAACTCCAGTTTGTGGATGTCCTTACGAGTGGGCTTAGCCGGTGGATGTGCGGCTATCGCCTGCTTTTGGACCTTTCAGCGAGTTGCCGAGGTTTATTCCACGTTGGCTTAAGGTCATTGCGATGGTGCGTGCCGTGATGGTTTCCTGAGAGAAATGCGGACATTCGGCTGTTCCACAGCATAAGACAGATTGGGCTCTCCTGACACCTTCACCGCGATCTGCACCAAGGGCCGGTTTGGTATGGATCGACATTCGCTGCGCGTCGCATGAACAGGCAAGACGCGGACAAAGCCGACATCGCGCGGGTTCTAGAAAACTTCAGGCGGTTTGGCCAGAGGCCCCCAAGTTTCCGGGTCAGGTAAGCCGACACTTGACCATGCCTCCAATAATACCTTGGAATCTGCTGACCGTGTACGAGGCAAGTCATCCAAAATGTCGAACCAAGGCATTTTGCTTTCTATCCCGGAGTGGACCGATGGAGCGAAGTTTTCTGGGTTATCGAGGCTCGAAGTGTGCATAACCAAGTAAGCCGTTTCCCTCGGCTGAACGAGTTGGTAGGTCAGGCTTGCTCCGCATTTGGCGCAGAAGCCCCGTTTGGCTATTGGCGTAGTCGCGAAATACACGGGCTCTTCATCAAGAAATCGAACAGCAGAAACGGGAAAAGCCGTCCACGCATTGACCGCTGACCCAGAGAATTTTCTACAGCAGCTGCAATGGCAATACCCTGTACTGATCGCTGGTGCATTGACTTCGTACCGGACGGCTCCACAAATGCAGCCGCCCTTTACCATAGTCTTTGCCAATTCATCCTTGTCGAAATCCAGAAACCCGCCTTCTTCACCGTGCTTTGACTGGGTCATGTAAACATGGACTGAAGTATCCGTGCTTTTCAGTTTTTTGTGCCCGCAATCCGCAAGTGGAATGTCTACCTTACCATTTATTTGCGCCATCACTTCGCCGGAGACCGCTATTCCTCCTGGCTCGGCCATTGCTTCGAGCCGAGCGGCAATATTAACACCATCTCCCAATATATCTGCCCCATGTACAACGACATCACCAAGAGAGACCCCGATACGCAAGATGAGTGCATTTTCCGTGTTCGACTGACGGGCTTCGAGCGCAGACGCTTTTTGAATGCCAATTGCACAGTTGACCGCCTCAATAACGCTTGAGAACTCAGCCAAGAATCCGTCGCCAGTAGACTTGAAAACACGGCCTCGGTTCGCCTCAACTTGCATGCGGATGATTTCACGTTCCAGACGTACCAACTCGGCCAATGTTCCGCTCTCGTCGCGCGAAACCAGCCCCGCGAAACCAACAACATCCGTGGCCAGTATGGCCGCCAATTTGCGTTCCATCTCTATTCCTTAGAACTGTTATGTCTCTGC
Source organism: Ruegeria sp. CDSB029 (assembly GCF_059611125.1). Taxonomy (NCBI): domain Bacteria; kingdom Pseudomonadati; phylum Pseudomonadota; class Alphaproteobacteria; order Rhodobacterales; family Roseobacteraceae; genus Ruegeria; species Ruegeria sp. CDSB029. Next base: position 132,151 of record NZ_JBXWOX010000008.1, on the reverse strand, counting down.
TGGTTTCTGTAAAGCTTAACATAAATCGCCATAGCCCGAGGGATGATCATTCAGACGTTTGTTTTGACTTTCAAAAAACTGCTCTGGGCTCAAAGTGGGCCTTCGCTGCGGTGAAGCGAATGTCGGCATTCTAGCTTCAGAAACTGATTGAGATCTGATCCCCTCGGCCTAGCCTTCGCACTTAGGCAGTGTTTGGCTCAGTACACTGGTGTTTTTTGCGTAATTCCGAAACATAATTGACAATTTTGGACGCTGTTTTACAAAATCGGTCATGACGCAGCCATTAGATCGCAAGCTAGACATAGTTGTTTTGGTGAGTTCGCATTTTAATGTTTCGGCGACAACGTCTTTCGTGGATCCATTCAGAGTAGCAAATTACCTGACAGGTTCGGCTCGATTTTCTTGGACCTATGTCTCAGACCCTGGTGGTCCAATTGAAACCAGCAGCGGCTTGGTCGTTGACACTGCCCCATTGGCGGAGGTGGTGGCGCGCAAGCCTTGGATGGTTCTGGTGAGTACAAGTTGGACACCTGAGCGTCACGGGACACCTCAGTTCAAGGTAGCCCTACAGAAATGGGAATCGAGTGGAGCAATCCTCGGTGGTTTGGATACCGGCGCAATTGTTCTTGCGACGGCTGGACTACTCAAAGGAAAGACCGCAACGGTTCACTATGAACACATCGACGCCTTTGCCGAAACGGCCCATGACACCACCGTGTCGGAGAACATGATTGTTATGGATGGAAAGATTTTCACTTGTTGCGGGGGTTCTGCAGCAACAGATCTGGGATTGCGGTTTATACATTCTGTCGCTGGTGAGAGTATCGCCAATGCATCTGCTCGATACCTTTTTCATCACAATGTGCGCGGAGAAGGCCAATCACAGAACCCCAAAGACGTAGAGCCGCTGGGGTACGTCACCTCTGGAGTGGTAAGGGACGCGATCGATTTGATGGAGGCGCACTTGGAAGCCACTTTGTCGATCCCTGAAATATCAGCGAGGTTGAAGATTTCGCAACGGCAACTTAGCCGATTGTTTCAGCAATATGTCCATAAGTCACCGATCGAGTATTACCGCGACATACGCCTTGATCGCGCGCGCGGATTAGTGACGCAAACTGAGCTTAAGTTCAGCGAGATTGCGGAAGCATCAGGGTTTAATGGACAGGTTCATTTCAGCCGGGCATACCGCAAACGATTTGGATTGACCCCCAGTGCGGATCGCATTGAAGGCCGCACCCCGTTCGAGTTTCGCGCTTGGCCAATGTTCAAGCCTGACATCAAGTCCGAAGGTGTTGGGTAGCTTTTTGCATCGCCGTAAGCATCTTGTCGCGTTGCGCTGATAACTCTTCGGTACTTTGCCCCTGTGTTTGATCCTTTATGCCGTCGACCAGTTTATTGATGACATCCTCATCAAGACGAGGGTCGCCCAGGTCGTCCCACCAGCCATTGAATGTGTCTTTGAAATGGTCACAGAAGGCCTGCAGGCCACCATTGCCTGCACCCAAGTGAAAAAGCGTTGTGGGACCCATCGCGGCCCATCGGAGTCCCGGACCAGCCCACATCGCTTTATCGATGTCTTCGACACTGGCGACACCTTCGACCGCCATATGAACGGCCTCGCGCCAAACTGCGGCTTGCAAACGGTTCGCGACATGCCCTGGCATGCCTTTCTTGATCCGGATCGTGATTTTACCAATGTCTTTGTAGAAAGCTTCTGTGCGGTCCAAAACATCTGAACCGGTGGAATCGTTGACGGTCAATTCGACCAGTGGGATGAGATGCGGTGGGTTAAATGGATGACCTAGGATCAATTTGCTAGGATCGCGCCATCCCTCTTGCAAAGCTTCGAGCGTCAGGCCGGAAGTTGAGCTTGAAACTATTGCGTTAGGGTTCAACTCTGGCTCAATCCCGGCATAGGTCGAATGCTTAATTGGCAGTCTTTCTGGCACGTTCTCCTGAACGAATTGTGCGCCCTGGACAGCCGCCTCGGCGGTTGAAACGAAAGTGATAGCGTCAGGTGCGGCCCTATCTGTGAGATTCAATTCGTCCAATGCCGGCCAGGCTTTTTCGATATAAGAGCGAACGGATGCTTCGGTATTCGGATCGGGGTCAAAGACCGTCACGCTACGGCCCGAGGCGAGAAACAAAGCTGCCCAGCTTGCCCCGATGACACCGGCTCCAAGAATGGCGGTTCTTTCAATTTCTGACATCATAAGAGTCCCGGATTAAGGGGGGAGGCCGCCGTCAGGCCACCGTCCACCGTGAACAACTGGCCGGTTGCAAAAGACGAGTCGTCAGAGGCCAGCCACACAGCCATCGCTGCAATATCGGCAGGTTTGCCAAAGCGTTTGACCGCGTGGCGAGCCAGCGCGTCGGATTTAGCTTTTTCCGGGTCATGAGCGAGGTCGAACGCTGCGTCCAGCATGCCCGTTTCAATCCACCCCGGGCAGATCGCATTGCAGCGCACCGCTGGTCCGTGGTCCACTGCGATAGAGCGTGTCAGCCCATGCACAAACGCCTTTGACGCATTGTAGAGCGCCATCGATGGGTCCGCGGCATTGCCCGAGATCGACCCGATGTTGATGATCGAGCCACCTTGCGACATTTCTGGAATGAAGGCGCGACAACAGTTAAAAACGCCTCGCGCATTTACGCCCATCACTAAGTCCCAATCCGCGTCTGTGCTTTCGGTCACTGTTTTTTCGACCTGAACACCGGCGTTGTTTACAAGGATATCAGTCCCACAGACTGTCCTAGCGATCTCTGCAACCGCGTCGGCTTCGGACACATCCAGCGTGTACCAAATTACGTTTTCCGGCAGATCATCGGGTTGAGGGCCACGCCCGCAGGTAGTGACAGCGGCCCCTTCAGCCACGAACGCCTCAACGATGCCCCGCCCAATGCCCTGCTTGCCGCCTGTGACAAAGGCACATTTTCCAGCCAACCGCATCAGTGTGCCACCATAACGTGACGGACTGCGGTGTAAGCATCCAGCGCATAGACCGACATATCGCTACCCGTACCGGACCCCTTCATAGCGGCCCATGGCATCTCGGGTGTCGCGACCCCATGCGTGTTTACCCACGTAAACCCATAGCGCAGCTTGGATGTCATTTGCATCGCGCGTCCAACATCTCGTGTCCAGACCGATGAGGCCAACCCGTAAGGCCCGTTGTTGGCAATCTTCAACGCCTCTTCTGCGTCAGAAAAACGGGAGACTGTTACAACAGGTCCAAACACCTCGTTGCAAGCTATCTCCGCAGTATTGTCCACGTCAGCGATGACTGTCGGCTGGTAGAAAAAGCCGTCTTCTTCGCCAGACGCCCCACCGGAAACGATTTCAGAGCTGCAGCGTGCGCGATCAACAAAACCCGCTACTCGATCCCGCTGAACTGCAGAGACAAGCGGGCCCATTTCCGTTCCTTCAGCTTTCGGTGCACCTGTCTGGATCTGGCCTACCTGATCGGCAATCGCAGCCACAAGTTTGTCGTAAACACTGTCTGCAACCATCACGCGGCATGGCTGTACGCAGTCCTGACCGGCATTGAAGTAGCTGCCATATCGGATCGTCTCGGCCACAGCATCGAGATCAGCATCATCAAAGACAATGACCGGCGCCTTGCCGCCCAATTCCAGATGAACGTGTTTAATTTTCTGGGAAGCAGCCCGCATTGCAGCCATGCCTGTCGCCGGAGAACCCGTAACACTGATCCCTTCCATCTGTGGGCTGTTCATCAGGGTATTTCCCACGCCGAGCCCGCGACCATGGATCACGTTTAGCACGCCTTTTGGCAGAACATCTTGTAACAATTCTGCAAGTCGCAGAGTAGATAGGGGCGTTATCTCGGACGGTTTCAACACAATGGAACATCCTGCCGCAATTGGTGCGGCAATCTTCCAGGACGCCATCATCAGCGGATAGTTCCAAGGCGCTATGGCCGCTACGGGACCAATTGGATCACGCCGGATCATCGAGGTATGACCCGCAACATATTCGCCAGCAGCAGATCCCATCATGGTTCGCGCAGCACCAGCGAAAAAGCGAAAGACATCAATCGTCAGCGGCATCTCGTCATCATGAGCGGATGGCCAAGGCTTTCCCACATCCAGGCTTTCAAGTTCTGCCAACTCCTGGCTGTTCGCCTCGATAACATCAGCTATGTGAAGCAACATCGCGGCTCGTTCTGCAGGGGGCGAGGTTGAAAAAGCTTCAAATGCCTCTGTCGAGCCGCGCACGGCCGCCTCGATCTGTGCATCGCTGGCCTCTTTTACTTCGCCTATAGTCTCGCCGGTTGCAGGGTTCAGGATGTGCAAGGCTTCTCCGGTACCTTCCACCATTTCACCGTTGATCAACATTTTGGTCTGCATATGCGTCTCCTTAGAACCCAACCTGATCGCCGCCCTTGAGTGCAAGCCGCACGCGCGCCTCAGCTGGGGTCGCGACCGTTAGGCCAAGGTTTTCAATAATTGATCGGATGCGCGTGACCTGCTCCGCGTTAGATCTGGCCAACTCACCTTTGCCGATGAACAGGCTGTCTTCGAGACCCACCCGAAGGTTTCCGCCGCGCAATGCGCTTTGGGTTGCAAAAGGCATTTGGTGACGGCCAGCGGCAAGGACAGACCATTCGTAGTTCTCTGCCCCGAACAGCTTGTCCGCTGTGTTGTGCATGTGGGTTAGATGGTCTGCATCCGCGCCAACTCCACCCAAGATGCCGAACACCATCTGAATGAAAAAAGGCGGTTTGATCAGGCCTTGATCCACGAACCATTTGACGTTGTAGAGATGGCCAAGATCATAGCATTCGAACTCGAACTTGGTGCCATGATCACCACCAAGTTTTTCAATGGCGTAACGAATTGTTTTGAAGGTGTTGGGAAAGATGAAGTCCTCTGTCATCTCCAGGAATGGCTGTTCCCATTCGTGCTGAAACTCGGTGTATTTCTGCAGCATCGGAAAGATGCCAAAGTTCATAGAACCCATGTTGAGAGATGCCATCTCTGGGCTAGTCGAAGTTGCGGCCAGCAGGCGCTCATCCATCGACATACCCAAACCGCCGCCGGTAGAGACATTCATCACCACATCAGTGGACTGTTTGATCACAGGCAGGAACTGCTGAAATAGCTCGGGTCGGGGGTCGGGTTTGCCGGTCTCTGGATGCCGTGCGTGCAAGTGAATGATCGACGCGCCGGCTTGTGCCGCTTCAATACTTGCTGTCGCGATCTCGGCAGGCGTAATCGGCAGATGTGGTGACATCGACGGCGTATGGATGCCTCCTGTGGGTGCGCAGGTGATGATGACGGATTTGGGCATCAGAGCTTCATCTGCTGCACTTGTGCAGACAGCCCCCCGTCCAGAACCCACAACTGGCCAGAGGCATACCGTGCTTCGTCGGAAGCAAGCCAGTTAACCAGGTTTGCAATGTCCTGTGGCGTCCCGTAGGTGCGCGTCGGATGAACATCGCGCACGGCCTGTTGCAGCGTTTCAATATTGCCGCCGGCGCCACCAGATCCATCTCCGTTGAAGAAGCTCTGCAGCATTGGGGTATCGATATAGCCGGGGCAGATGGCGTTTACGCGGATACCTTCGGGGCCATGATCGCAAGCCATTGCGCGGGTCAAAGCGTGTACTGCACCTTTGGTTGCGCAATAGGCCGCAAGGCCCGGATCAGCGATGAACCCATCGTAGGAGCCAAAATTGATGAGGCTTGCGCTATTCCCTGTCTTCGCCGCTTCGCGCATCAATGGGATGGCGTATTTCGAGGTCAGGAACGTGCCTGTAGAATTCACGGCAAAGCTTTGGTTCCATTCCTCCAGCGTGGTCTCTTCAACGGTTTTTTCGATCTCGATCCCGGCCGCGTTTACTAGGATGTCCAACTTTCCGTGTGTGGCGCGCACATGATCCATCGCCGCAACCGAGTCTGCCTCTTGAGTCACATCCAGCTTAACAAAATGACTGCCATCTTCGTCGTGCTGGTCTAACGATCCTTCCGGTGTGAGGTCTGCGGCAAATACTGTTGCCCCTTCTTTTAGGAACCGCGCGACAATTGCACGCCCGATGCCACCGCGCGCGCCGGTCACAAGGGCAATTTTTCCGTTCAGCATCATTGGCTTCAATCCTTCAAAGGCGGATAGCGGTAGCGACTAGCGGCCACCGTCCAATCCAAGTTGTTGCGGACATACTGCTGACTTGCATCAGATGGTGGGTTGTAATCCCATGACTCGCTGGCACCTGCTTCCATCGCGGCATGTAACGCGCGGCGTGATCTCTGCGTGGCGATAATCTTTTTTCGCAATTCACTACCGTCCCACCGTTCCGCGACTTCGGCTGCAAAGCGGGCTGCCGGGTCAGCATAGTCAGGGTCTGTGGCAACATTTTTTGTTTCCAGCGGGTCGGCGTTTAGATCGTAGAGCTGCGGCGGATCGCTGTCGCAATAAATGTATTTTAAAGGGCCGCGCCGGATCATGATTACGGGATAGCCCGTCATCTCGGCACAATACTCACCGATGGCTTCATCAACTGGGTCGTATTCGCCACGGGCCAAAGGCATTAGACTGCGGCCGTCGATCGGTTCTCCGATCATTGTCTCGTTACCGCCGCCAATATCGATAAAGGTCGGCAGCAAATCGACCAGCGACACTGCATTCTGCGTTGTCCCCACTGCAACGCCCGGCCCGGCCATGACCAGTGGAACGCGCGCAGAGTGTTCAAAGAAATTCATTTTATACCACAGCCCACGTTCTCCCAGCATGTCGCCGTGATCCGCAGTTACAAACACTATGGTATTGTCCAACTCGCCCGTCTCTTCGAGGGTCTGAATCAGCTCCCCGATCTTGCTGTCGAAGTAGCTGACATTGGCCAGATAAGCATGACGCGCGCGACGGATTTCTTCATCACTGAGCGGCACATATGATGCTTCGATCCCATCCATCAATCGACGCGAGAACGGGTCCTGATCCTCTGTCGCGGGTGTAAAGGACGGCATGTCGATCTCATCGTCCAAATAGAGATTCCACCATTCGGGCCTCGCAACGTAAGGATCATGCGGGTGAATGAAGCTTACCACCATCGCAAAGGGCGCATCGTTCCCACGTGCTTTGTCTCGGGCAACATCGAAGAGCCAGCGATTGGCGGCAAAGCCAACTTCATTGTCATAGTCGATCTGGAAGGTCGCATGGGCCAAACCGCTTTCCTTGACGGTTTGCATGTTATGATACCACTTATCGATCCGCTCATCAGGCGCTTCCCAATCCGGGGTCCATGCGAAATCTGCGGGGTAGATATCGGTTGTTACCCTGTCTTCGAACCCATGCATCTGATCTGGGCCAACGAAATGCATCTTGCCTGAAAGACAGGTCCGGTAGCCTAGCGATTTAAGGTAATGCGCAAATGTTGGCACCGAGGCTCTGAACTCGGATGCATTGTCGTAAGCTGCAATGCGGCTGATGTGCTGGCCCGACATAAAGGCAAACCGTGAAGGTGCACAGAGTGGAGAATTGCAGTAAGCCGCATCAAAGCGCATGCCGCGTGCGGCTAACGCATCAAGGTGGGGTGTCTTGGCAACCTTGTGCCCGTATGCCCCAGTGAAGTGTGGTGCCAATTGGTCCGCCATGATCACAAGGATGTTTGGCCGTGTCACGCAGCACCTTTTGCGTAAGCATCCAGGACTAGGCCATGGAAGTGATGTACGGCGTGCTCGGACTTGCCGGAACCATCCGGGTCATTGACGATCCGACCTTGGGTGAACGCAGGTGTGTTCATCCCGCGCTGCACACTTTCGACAAGGCTGATATCTTCGACCTGAAGAACTTCATCCAGATAACGAATTGCGTCCAACTCCATCGCGTCGGGTTCCGGCGTCTCAAGGAAGAAGTCGTAAGTTTCAAGCGTCCGATCTGGCCCAACGGGGATGATGTTCAACACGATCATGCTTGATCGCCCCGGATACCGCATCAGGCAGGTCGTCGGATAGAGCCACCAAACCGCATGGGTTTTCACGGTGGCATTCGACACGTCATATGCGGAATTCGGACTTGTGCCCGCGTCAGCCATATGGCTGGAGTAAATGCCGTAGGTCGTAACCTTGTAGGTATCCATATCCACGAGGTCACAAAAATCTTTGTGCGCTGTAGGACAGTGATAGCACTCTAGGAAGTTGTCCACGACGTTCTTCCAGTTGGATTTGATGTCATAGGTCAGACGATGGCCAAAAGTGAGTTGATCCACATCCGGTGCCCAATGGCGCACTTCGGTTTCCAAGTTGCCGGATTGTTCTGACAAAGAAGCTGCCATCGGATCCAAATTGACGAAAACAAAGCCGCAAAATTCCTCGACCTGCACTGCATCGAGACAAATCTCGTCTTTCCTGAAATCTTCGAGGTTTTCGGTATGTGGTGCGCGGGCCAATTGCCCGTCAAGTTTATAGACCCAAGCATGATAGGGGCACATGATCCGCGTTGTATTGCCTTCGCCCGACAGCAATTCATGCGCACGGTGTTTGCAGACATTATAAAAGGCACGAAGCTTACCCTCTTTGTCACGCACAACGGCAATGGGTTGGCCGGCAATATCCACTGTTACATAAGATCCCGGCTCACGTGTTTTCTCAACATGACATACCCATTGCCAAGTTTTGGAGAAGATGGCGCAAAGGTCTGCGTCAAACCACTTGCGCTCGGTGTAGGCAGCAGCCTGCAATGAGCTGGAGCGCGATGGATCAGCATGATAGCCAAAGAAAATTGTATCTGTATCAGTCATGATTGCGTCTCCGATGTTAGGTTAAATCTATTTCAAATTGGATTCGGAGCTATGTTTAATCAGCCGCCAGTTTGATTATTTTCGCCAAGTATTCGGCATTTGGGGACACCGTAGTAATCCATCAAGCATTGCATTTAGTTGATAAGCGAATGCTGGGTCCTTGCCTGCACCTGTTCAGCGGTCATTCGTGCACATTGCAGCAATCGGCAAAATGGGCTCAAAGCAGCCAATTCGTAACCAACTAGCTGAATGATTGCCGCTTAACACTGCGTACATAATCAATCGTAAACTCCGAGTATCCGTCCGAAGTCGATCTCAGATGTTCCCGTGTCCAATGATGCAACGCGGGCAACTGATGGAACGGCACATTCGGAAATGCGTGGTGCTCTGCGTGGAAGGGCATATTCCAGGCCACAAAACGCACGATCCGGTTGGTGAACGTGGTGCGCGAGTTCTCGAGCATGTTGGCGACTGGCGGACACAGGCCGTGTTCCGCCAGTAGATAGAGGGGCAGGAATGGCTGCCCCAGCAGAACCGGTAAAATCCAAAGCCAGAAGAGCAGCGGCGACAGGAGCAGGCTTAGGGCTGCGGCCGCGTAGAGTATCAACAGCAGACGTGCCTCAGCCCGCATGGCGGTGTGTTGGCGCGCAGGTAGGTACGGGGCGTCGATGCGACCAAAGGCGTTTTGGAACAGGACAAGTGCCATGCCTTTCCAGTAAGGCCAGCCAGACAGGTAGGTCAGCAGGCTCAGCCGGTCCTGCGGTCGTGGCTTACCGCCAAGCTCGGGGTCTTTCTTAGGGTGGTTCGTCCATTTGTGGTGCGCAAGGTGAAAATACCGAAACCACGTAAAGGGCAGGGCGATCGGGACTGAAACAAGATGCCCCACAGCGTCGTTCAGCCAGCCGGTCTTGAATGGGGTCTTATGGGTGCATTCATGGCTGAGCGTGAACAGAAACACCATCAAGACACCCTGTGGCAGGATCAGGAGCGGCCAGAGAGGGACCCGCCACGCGATACCCGCGCTGGTGGCGGACAGTAACACCAGATAGCCCAGAAGATGACGCAGACCTGCTGAGTCCGAGCGCCGTTGTAGCTGATCTTTGGCCGCGGGTGGCAGCGATGCTATGAGGGCGCGGTGATCCATGCATCATCCGCGCGCTATGTCGAACCCTGGCTCGGCCAATTCGAACCCGTCAAACTGGAACCCGGGCGAAACAGTGCAACTGACCAACGTATAGTCTCCGGTGGTGCGCGCCGCTTGCCAGTGGTTTTCGGGCACGATTAATTGCGGTGCGCCCTTTGAAAGGTCGGGGCCTAGGATGTGATCGGTGGCTGGACCGTCATTGGTTGCACTCAGCGACAGGATCAGCGGAGCACCAGAGTGGTAGAGCCAGATTTCGGTCGCGTCCACGCGGTGCCAGTGGCTGCTTTCACCAGCGGCCAACAGGAAGTAGATGCAGGTGCCGGTGGCGCGGCCCGCGTTATCCGCGCGCCAGGTTTCGCGAAACCAGCCACCTTCGGGGTGTTGTTCCAGTTTCAGGTGGTCGATGATCTCTAGTGCGGTCATGGGGCCTCTTGCCTTTTGCGATGATTATGCACGGGAAGGTGCGATCCGCTATGGTATTCGTCTACGCAAGGAATATGTTTGCCGCATGACCCTGACCATCCCGTTTGACAACAGCTACGCCCGCCTTCCCAACAGCTTTTATGCGCGGCAGGCACCTATACCTGTGCGTGCCCCACGCCTGATCGCATTCAACTCGGAATTGGCGAAGGTATTGAAGGTCACACCGGGGGAGGTAGAGGAGATGGCCGAAGCCTTCGCCGGCAACACGCTGCCCGAAGGCGCAGAGCCGATTGCGCAGCTTTACTCGGGACATCAGTTCGGCAACTACAACCCGCAGCTTGGCGACGGCCGCGCTGTACTGCTGGGCGAAACGATCGGGAAAGATGGTCTTCGTCGGGATATCCAGCTCAAAGGGTCCGGACCGACCCCGTTCAGCCGTCAGGGGGATGGCCGCGCTTGGCTGGGACCCGTGCTGCGGGAATACGTGGTGTCCGAGGCAATGCATGCGCTGGGCATCCCGACAACCCGTGCGCTGGCCGCTGTTGAGACCGGAGAGGTCGTTCTGCGCGAGGGGCCGATGCCCGGTGCGGTTCTGACCCGTGTGGCGAAAAGTCATCTGCGGGTCGGGACATTCCAGGTTTTCGCCGCACGTGGCCAACTGGACAGCCTGCGCCGCCTGACGGAATACGCCATTGATCGTCACTACCCGGATGCGGACGGTCCGATGGGCCTGTTGCGTGGAGTGGTTGAAACACAATCGCGGCTGATCGCGGCATGGATGAGCGTAGGATTTATCCATGGGGTGATGAACACCGACAATTGCTCAATCGCGGGCGAGACCATCGACTATGGACCTTGCGCCTTTATGGACAGCTATCATCCGAACACGGTCTACAGCTCGATTGACCGGATGGGGCGCTATGCTTTTTCCAACCAGCCCGACATTGCCATTTGGAACGTGGCACAACTGGCGACGGCACTGATTCAGCAGATGGAAGACAAGGACGCTGCCGTTGAAGAGGCGACCGAGATCGTACACGCCATGCCTGCGCAACTGCAGGAGAACTGGTTGAAGCGGTTCCGCGCCAAGATCGGTTTGGTGACCGAGGAAGAGGGCGATCTGGAGCTGATCTCGGACCTGCTGACACGCATGGCGCAGAATCAGGCGGATTTTACCAACACCTTCCGTGCGCTGGGCGATGATGCCGCACGTGATCAGTTCACCGATCCCACGGCGTACGACACCTGGTCCGAAGGGTGGAACGCGCGTCTGGGGCGTGAGCAGGACCCATCCGCCGTAGTGTCCGCCGCAAACCCGGCGTTCATTCCGCGCAATCACCGTGTTGAGCAGATGATCCAGTCTGCCGTTCAGGGCGACTATGCGCCGTTCCAAAGGCTGAACGCTGTGTTGGCGCGGCCTTATGAGGAACAGCCTGATGCGGATGATCTGAAGCGTCCGCCGACCGACAGCGAAGTGGTGCACGCCACGTTCTGTGGAACCTGAGGTTCGACCGCTCAGGCCTCATCACGATAGGGATTGATCTCATCCGGCCAGCGCCGCGCATATTGCGAGATCATCAGGTAGACATCCGCCCCGTCGATTGCCTTGCGCGCATCGCGGACCATGCGCAGGTTCAGGGTGTCGACGTCTTCGGCCGTGATCGCGCGCAGCGGGTTGTAGTAGACGGTGATCAGAATGGTCCGACCTTGCTTGGTTACGGACATGTCCCGCAATACGCCACCGTCCTCTGCGATTGCCGGGCGCAAGGCACGACGGGCAGCAGCAAGAAGTTCTGGGCTGGCGGTGGCGTTTGCCAACTCTCCCAGCCCGCCGCGGAAGTCGCGCAGATATGATCCGATGGCTAGGATGCACAGGAACAATACGATGATTGAGTCGCCGACGGGTGCGATCGCCGATAGGGCACCATCCCGGAACAGGTATATTGCACCAAGGCCAATTGCTGCAGCAGCGGTGAACAGGCCATCGAACAGTGCCGCCTTGGATTCCAACCGCAGGATTGCACTGGCCTTCCCGGTCTTCCGCCAAGTGAAATAGTGAAACGCCCATAACAGCACGCAGGTAAGGCCGATGGCAGCGAAGTAGATGAACATCGGCCCAAATATCAGCGGTTCAGGCATCATGCCGTTGTAGTAGCTGTAGATGTTTTTAGTCGCGTTCGAGATGGCGAACAGCACCAGTCCTAACAGAGACAGAGAGCGGAAGGTGGAAAAGATCGCCTCATCCGCTGCATAGCCAAAGGGGCGGCGTTTGTCGGGGCCTGCATCAATCTTCAGGCTAATACGGCGACCAAGGAATGCCGATCCAAAGCCGACCAGCGAATACAGGCCGTCCATCATGATCGCGTTGGAGTTCGACAGGATCCCGGCCAGTATACCCGCCGCGCCCATGAAAAGGTTGCCGCCCATGGCAATGATGAGCGCGCGCCCCTCAAGCTGTTTTCTACGTTCCGCGTTTGGCGTCGACATCTGGTAACGTCCTGATAGGGCAACAAACTCGGCAACAGATAAACACTCGAAAGGGATAGGCCAACAGTAGCTTTGAAGGTCAAAGCGGTTCGTTGCCTAGTCCCGCATGATTTCTAGCACTGCGGCACTGACAATCAGGATGGCGCCTAAAAGCTCGCGCAAACCGAACGGCTCGCCTGAGAACGCGGCGGCCGAGGCCAGGCCGACGACCACCTCGCTCATAAGCAGGATGCCGACGCGGGCAGGGGACAGTTTGGTTGCGGGCCAGATTGTCATGAACACCATGGGTAAGGTGTAGAAGGCCGATAGCAGCACGAACTGAAGGGTCCAAAGAAGATCCGCCTGCACAATTGTCGGCAACACAGGTTCGGGCAGGACCGTGAGGCTGACCAGAGAAAGGATCAGCGCGCCTGCGACAAAGGCAAAGACCTGACCCGAGGCTGAGATCTTGCTGGTTCGGTACAGCCCCAACGTACCCAGCGCCCAGCACATGCCAGAGGCCAACGCCATCCAGTCGCCGCTGTTTTGGGGCAGCGGAACACCGCCTGAGTCGCCTAACACGACGAACAGGCCACCGACTCCGCAAGTAAGACCTGCAAGCCGCCCCAGACTCAGGCGTTCGCCCAGGAACACGCGGCCCAGAATCGTGCCCCAGATCGGTGTGAGGTAGAACAAAAGGATCGACCGCACCACATCCGTATAGACAAGGCTGATGGAATAAAGACTGAAGGCCGCGCCGGTGAACATTCCGCTGAACACCAGATCGCGCCATTGCAGGGCCAGCGTCCCTCTCTCTTTCCAGATGAAGGGAACCAGGCCCAGCAGCGCAACGCTATACATCGCAATACCCGGCCAGGGCCCGGTCAGGCCCCGGTCAAAGAGAAACCGAACGGGGATCCAATAGAGACCCCACATCATGCCACCGATCACCAGAACGATGCTTGCCCAGGTGCGGTTGTTCGAGGGTGTGTTGCTGGAAACCACTTCAGGCCTCAATTGGACGCGTTCCACGGGGATAGAGTATCGGCACCCCGTTGATCAAGCGCAGCATTCCTGATCTCGCGATCTGCCGAATTTTCGGGCAAATGGTCAGGATAATCAGCGTTAATTTATCGACCTTAGAAAGACTGGGGTTGCACCCCGCAACCAGCATGGCACTTTGGGAGTCGACCATTTGATCGGAACCCTATGTCGCCTCATTCAATCCTGCGGATTGCAAGCTATAACATCCAGAAATGCGTGGGCTTGGATTTTCGCCGCCAACCGCAGCGCATCATGCAGGTCATTGAAGGCATGCAGGCTGATATTGTGGTGCTGCAAGAGGCCGACAAAAGGCTGCCGCCGCGACCCGCGGCCTTACCGCATTTCATGTTGGATGAAGCCGGTTGGCAGATTGTCGATCTGGGGGGCGCAGGCAGCTTGGGCTGGCACGGCAACGCCGTCATCTGGCGCGGAGACAAAATCGACGTGCGCAAGACCGGTCACCATGATTTGCCTGGGTTGGAACCCCGCGGTGCCGTGCGGGTAGAGTTCGATACCCAGATCGGGCCGCTTCGGGTGATGGGGATGCATCTGGGCCTTCTGCCCGCTTCTCGGCGGCAGCAGATTCACCAGCTCCGGCGCTGCGATGAGGATCTGGATCAGATGCCTACCGTATGGGCCGGAGATTTCAACGAGTGGTCGCGCCAGCCAGTGCTCGATCATCTTGCACCCGACATGCGATTTTTACCCCCGGTTCCCAGTTTCCCGGCTGCACAGCCTCTGGGCGCACTGGATCGGATCGCGCTGGGCGCTGGGCTTGAGGCCGTTGTGCATGGCGTCCACAAAGCGCGGCCTGCGCATATCGCATCAGATCACCTGCCGATCTGGGCTGATCTTCGCCGGGTCGCTTAGGCGCAATTCCCCTGTGGCGCCAGCGGCGCAGACGTATTAAGACAGAAACCCGAACTACTCTGAGGGTCACTATGTCCGACACGATCATCGCCCGTTGCGAAGCCAAAGGTTTGCGCATGACGGGTCAGCGCCGCACGATTGCTCAGGTGTTGCAGCAAAGCGATGACCATCCGGATGTAGAAGAGCTGTATGCGCGCGCCTCAAAAGTGGATTCGGGTATCTCGATTGCCACGGTCTATCGCACCGTAAAGCTGTTCGAAGAGGCAGGGATTCTGGAGCGGTTGGAATTCGGTGATGGACGCGCCCGCTATGAAGATGCCGAGAGAGACCACCACGACCACCTGATCGACATGCAGTCGGGGGAAGTGATCGAATTTGTCGACCCCGAGATCGAGGCCCTGCAGGAAAAGATCGCAGCCAAGCTTGGGTACAAGCTGAAAGGGCACCGGCTGGAACTGTACGGCGTGCCGCTGGAACAAGACTGATTCATCACGAAACGCGATTGGTTGCCGCACGGCAATTCATCAATCATGTCGCAATATGGCTTGCGACGTCGCGCATGTTCCGGTTTTGGTGACTCAAGGGCGCAGATTTGCCAGCCCATCCCAACGGACACGCGCATGAACAACGTACACGGCATCTTGCTGATCATCGGATCGATGGCGGCCTTCGCGCTTGAGGACATGTTCATCAAGCATCTGTCGGTCACTGTCCCTACGGGCCAGATCATGATCGCATTGGGGTTGGTATGTGGACTGGTCTTCGTCGCGATGTCGTTGGCCACGCGCAAACGCATCCTAGATCCGGTGGCGTGGCAAGGCCTGCCGCTGGCGCGGGCAGCGACAGAAGCGGTTGGTGCCCTGACCTTTGTCACTGCGTTGTCTCTGGTCGAGTTGTCTACGGTTGCCGCCGTATTTCAGGCCATGCCGCTGGCCGTGACCATGGGCGCCGCGCTGTTTCTGGGCGAGCAAGTCGGTTGGCGACGTTGGAGCGCCATCGGGATCGGCTTTATCGGTGTCCTGATGATTATTCGTCCGGGTCTGGAGGGGTTCCAGCCCGAGTCGCTGTTCGTGGTGGCGACCGTTATTGCGATCGCCGCACGTGATCTGATCACACGCAAGCTGGACGTCCGTGTGGCCTCGTCCGTTGTTGCCATGCAGGCGTATATCGCCGTTGCCCTTGCCGGGGTGGTTCTGATGGTATTTTTGGCTCAGCCCATTGTCCCGCTGCAGAACGCCCAGATTGGTCCGTATCTGGGGGCAATCGGCTTTGGCGTCCTGGGATATTACGGCATCGTGACGGCCATGCGGATCGGTGAGGCCTCGGCCCTGACACCTTTCCGGTACAGCCGGCTCGTGTTTTCCATCGCGGCAGGGATGTTGATGTTTGGCGAACGGCCTGATTTGATGACTGTGGCCGGTGCCGCGTTGATCCTCGGCTCTGGCATGTACACCTTTGTTCGCGAACGCAGGTTGGCGCGTGACATGGTGGTTGCAGCCTGACGGATCGTCGCACGTTGGCGCAAACACGTGGCTGTTAGCCCTAAACGCCCATGAATATGCCCGTTAGCGATAACATCGCTGGTTTACTTTTGGCCCGGTAATGTTATGAGGCATGCAACCAAATGCAGCCATAGGGACGGGCCTCATGAGCACCATCATCGACATCCACGCACGCGAAATCCTGGACAGCCGGGGCAACCCAACCGTCGAAGTGGACGTGATTCTGGAAGACGGCACCATGGGCCGTGCTGCTGTGCCTTCGGGTGCGTCAACCGGTGCGTATGAGGCGGTGGAAAAGCGTGACGGTGATAAATCCCGCTATATGGGCAA
The DNA here is from genome assembly GCF_059611125.1 of Ruegeria sp. CDSB029. Taxonomy (NCBI): domain Bacteria; kingdom Pseudomonadati; phylum Pseudomonadota; class Alphaproteobacteria; order Rhodobacterales; family Roseobacteraceae; genus Ruegeria; species Ruegeria sp. CDSB029. Next base: position 115,614 of record NZ_JBXWOX010000008.1, on the reverse strand, counting down.
GGGTGTGCTTGAAGCTGTCGCCGCTGTGAACGGTGAGATCGCCGAAGAACTGGTCGGCTATGACGCGACCGAACAGGTGGCCATCGACGGTGCGATGATCGAACTGGACGGGACCGAGAACAAGAGCCGTCTGGGCGCTAACGCCATTTTGGGGGTCTCATTGGCCACGGCAAAGGCCGCAGCGGATTTCACGACGCAACCTTTGTACCGTTATGTCGGCGGCACCTCGGCCCGTGTATTGCCGGTTCCGATGATGAACATCATCAACGGTGGTGAGCATGCCGACAACCCGATCGACATTCAGGAATTCATGATCATGCCGACCTCGGCCGCGAATATCCGCGAAGCCGTGCGCATGGGCTCCGAGGTGTTCCACACGCTGAAACGTGAGTTGTCGGCGGCTGGTCTGGCCACCGGTGTTGGCGACGAGGGCGGCTTTGCCCCCAATATCGCATCGACCCGCGAAGCACTGGATTTCATCCTGCAGTCCATTGAAAAGGCAGGCTACAAGCCGGGTGAGGAAATCCATCTGGCGCTGGATTGCGCGGCGACCGAATACTTCAAAGATGGCAAATATGTCCTGTCGGGCGAGAACATCTCGCTGACGTCTGAGGAAAACGCCGAGTATCTGGCGGCTCTGGTCAAAGACTATCCGATCATATCGATCGAAGACGGTATGTCCGAGGATGACTGGGACGGCTGGAAAGCCCTGACCGACGCCATAGGCGATAAAGTCCAACTGGTGGGGGACGACCTGTTTGTAACCAACCCGGCGCGTCTGGCCGAAGGGATCGAGCGTGGCTGCGCCAACTCGATGCTGGTCAAGGTGAACCAGATCGGATCGTTGACCGAAACGCTGCGCGCCGTCGATATGGCGCACCGCGCAGGCTACACCAACGTCATGTCGCACCGCTCTGGCGAAACCGAAGACGCGACCATCGCCGATCTGGCGGTTGCGACCAACTGCGGTCAGATCAAAACCGGCTCTCTGGCGCGGTCGGACCGGTTGGCCAAGTATAATCAGCTGATCCGTATCGAGGAATCGCTGGGTGAAGTCGCGGAATACGCAGGCGCGTCAATCCTTCGCAACTGAGATCAATAATGCTAGACTGATCCTCGTGTTTTTCGAGGATCGTGTTTTGCTTAAAGTTATCGAAGCTGAAACGCCGGACCACTTTGATGAGGTTCGGCGTTTGTGTTGGGAATATCGCGACTTCCTGCTGACGTTGGACACCAAGTCCGTGCGCGTCGTAAAAACCTTTTATCCCCGCGACGTTTATGCCCGGCTGATGGACGAGATCGAAGTCGAACACGCCCCACCGGGCGGTGGTGTACGGCTGGTACTAAAGGATGGACATGCCGTTGGGTGCGGAATGTTCCGGACAATCGGGCCGGGCATTGCCGAAATTAAACGGGTGTTTGTAAATGACGCCGCCCGAGGGACAGGGGCAGGATATGCGGTCATGATGTCCTTGATTGAACAGTGCCGAAAACAGGGGTTCGACTGTATTCGCATGGATACGGGCAAACCATTGGAATCGGCAACGCGTCTGTACCTGTCGATGGGCTTTCAACTGCGCGACGCATATTCCGAGATTCCGGAGATCGCGAAAGACACATTATTGTTTTTTGAGATGCCTTTGTCCGATGCTCAGGCGGAAAACTCGCAAATCGAGTGATTTTTTTTCAAAGTCTTTCGTGTTGTTATCGCTTGTAAAAATCAAACTTGATAGAAATACGTCTACATAAATTCAATTTTGTGTGAACTTTTACCTATTTGTCCGATCCCGGTGTCTCGTAATGTGCCTGCATTACAGAAAGGGGAACGACATGACTGGTTCGAAAATCCTTCTCGTAGCTTCAGTGATCAGCACTGTATTTTTGGCGGCCTGTGCGGGGCCGGGTACTTATCCGATCACCGGGGAGGCGGTGTCCGCAAGTGACCCGGTTTTGGCAATGGAATCGCCGACCTACATGTATCGCGGTGAAGCCCGCTAGGGCTTTCATGGGGGGACGGGCGGCGACGCCCGTAAGTATCTGACCGATTTAGAGCTTTCGGCTCATCAAAACATAGCGATCGCGCGGTTTGAAGCCGGTGCGCAAGTACAGTTTATGCGCGGCCTCGTTTGTGCGATCGACTTCTAGGTGAAGGGCGGTCAGACCGGCCTCGGCCAGAGCCTTGGGCAGGTCAAGCAGCACTTCGGTGGCGATGCCACGGCCGCGCACGGCCGGGCGGATGTAGATTTCGTCTATGAAGCCGTCCATGCCGCCAAATTCGACCGACCAGCCGAAGGTCAGGATGACGTAGCCCAGCGGCGCGCGCCCTGGGCCGATCAGGTAGACGCAACCGTGGGGAATACCCTCTAGCAAGGGGGTGAGTGCATTGCGGGTCTGGTCCATGTCCTGCGCAATCCCGGCTTCGGTGTGGAACGCAGTCACCAGGCCCATCAGGCGGTCCAGATCTTCGGGGCGCGCAAGGCGAAGTGCGGCGCTCATAGCCGGGCCAGCCGTTCGGTCAGCAGGGCAAAGAAACCGTCAGCGTCGATTTCCCCAATGAACAATGCATTGGGCGGGTGGTCTGTCACGCGCCACCAATCAGCGACGGTCATACCCATCGTCAGTTCGGACTGCGTTTCGATCTGGACGTTGATGTGTCGGCCCGAGAACAGCTCCGGCCGGATCAGATAGGCGGTCACGCACGGGTCGTGCAGCGGCGCGCCTTCCGAGCCGTATTTCTCTATATCGAATCGTTCGAAGAAGTCCGTCATCTCGGCCACGGCATGCCCGACCTTACTGTCGAGCGCGCGGAAGGCGTCATTGCGATGTTTCGTGACCAGCGCATCATGGGTCACGTCTAGCGGCATAACGACGACATGAACGCCGGATTTAAACACGATATCAGCAGCTTCGGGGTCGACATAGATGTTGAACTCCGCTGCCGGGGTGATGTTGCCGACCTCAAAATACGCACCGCCCATCAGAACGATTTCCTGTACCCGATCAACAATATCAGGCGCTTTTTGAAAGGCGGATGCGATGTTCGTCAACGGGCCAAGCGGGCAAAGTGTGACGGTTCCCGGCTCGTGTGCGCGCAGGGTGTCGATGATGAAGTCGACCGCGTGCCCGTCAGCCAGCGGCATTTCCGGATCAGGCAGGACGGGACCGTCGAGGCCGGTCTTGCCGTGCACATGTTCTGCGGTGACCAGAGGGCGGTTTAGCGGGCGGTCACACCCGGCATAAACAGGAATATGCGTGTGGCCGGCCAGTTCACAGACGATCCGCGCATTCTTGGCCGTCAGTTCCAGCGGTACATTCCCCGCAACGGCGGTAATGCCCAGAACATCAATCTCTTCCGGGCTTGCCAATGCCAGCAAGATGGCGACTGCGTCGTCCTGCCCGGGATCGGTGTCGATGATGATCTTGCGCGGTGCCATGCTTTGCCTCCGGGGTATTGAAGCGCGGACACTCGCAAGTGTCACCACGCTTGTCCAGCGGTTTCAGACCTCGGTCGTCGCACCTACCGGCGGGAGTTTGCCATTGGCGCGGTGCTCTTCAATTTTGACCTCGTCCCACAGCGCATCCATTTCTTCGAGATCGCTTTGAGATGGTGTTTTCCCGCGCGCAGCCAGCCGCGCTTCTACTTGCTCGAACCGGCGGGTAAACTTGGCATTGGTGCGGCGCAGGGCGGCCTCGGGTTCGATCCCCAGATGGCGGCCCAGATTGACCATCACGAACAGAAGATCGCCGAATTCATCCTCCAGCGCGTCTGCGTCCTTAGCCTTGCGCGCTTCCTCCAGCTCTGCAGCCTCTTCCGTGATCTTGGCCAACACATGGCTGGCATCGGGCCAGTCGAACCCCACGCGGGCCGCGCGTTTCTGCAGTTTGTGCGCGCGCAACAGGGCAGGCAGGTTGGCCGCGACACCGTCCAGCGTCCCTTTCTGTTCCTTGCCGGCGCGCTCAGCCGCCTTGATGGTTTCCCAATCCACGGTCTGCTGGTCCGCTGATTTATCGCGGGATTCATCGCCAAATACATGCGGGTGACGGTCGACCATCTTGTCCGACATGGTCTGCACCACGTCCTGAAAGGTGAAATGCCCGGCTTCCTCGGCCATTTGTGCGTGAAAAACCGACTGGAATAGCAAATCGCCCAGCTCGCCTTTCAGCTCATCATAGGCTTCGCGCTCGATGGCATCGGCGACCTCATAGGCCTCTTCGATCGTGTAGGGGGCGATGGTGGCAAAATCCTGTTCGATATCCCACGGGCAGCCCGTTTGCGGGTCACGCAGACGGCGCATGATTTCCAACAGGCGCTCGATACCTGCATCGCTGTCGTGGATCAGAGGATTTTCGGCCATTGCGAACCCTTTCGTTCCGGTGTCAGATGCATCCATTCCGCAGTCCCGATCAGGAGTCCACCCCAGATGCCCGTCGTCAACCGAATTGCCGATTACTCAGCCGATATGGCCGCATGGCGCAAACACTTGCATTCGATCCCCGAGTTGGAGTTCGAATGCCATGAAACGGCAGCGTTCGTAGCGGACCGTCTGCGCGAATTCGGAGTGGACGAGCTGCACGAAGGTATTGCCAAGACCGGGATCGTCGCGATCATTAACGGGCGGGGTGACGGGCCGACGATCGGTCTGCGTGCTGACATGGACGCGCTGCCGATCCCTGAAGAGACGGGGGTCGAGTACGCCTCGACCAAGCCGGGCAAGATGCACGCCTGCGGCCATGACGGGCATACCACGATGTTGCTGGGTGCTGCGCGCTATCTGGCCGAGACACGGAACTTTCGTGGCCGCGTGGCGCTCATTTTTCAGCCAGCCGAAGAAGAAGGCGGCGGCGCGGGCGTGATGGTCGAAGAAGGCATCATGGACCGGTTCGACATCTCTCAGGTCTATGCGCTGCACAATGCGCCAAACCTGCCCGTTGGCGCGTTTCACACCACTCCGGGGCCGATCATGGCGGCTGTGGATACGTTTGAGATACATATTCAAGGCGTTGGCGGCCATGGCGCCATGCCACATGAAACCAGAGATCCGGTAATGGCGGCCTGTGGCATCGCGCAGGCGATTCAAACCATCGTCAGTCGCAACCATTATGCGCTCGACGATCTGGTTGTCTCGGTGACACAGATTCACACCGGGACAGTGAACAACGTGATCCCCGACACGGCATTCATCAACGGAACCGTCCGAACCTTCGATCCAAACGTTCAGCAGATGGTGATCGAGCGTATGCAGCAAATCGTGCAGGGGCAGGCGACCTCATACGGGGTCGAGGCGCGGCTGGACTATGAAAAGAACTATCCGGCCACGATCAATGATGGCGAAAAGGCCGGGTTCGCTGCCGAGGTGGCCCGAGATGTGTCGGGGGCCGAGCGTGTGGTGGGCAACATGGGACGCGAGATGGGGGCCGAGGATTTCTCGTACATGCTGCAATCGCGCCCCGGCGCCTATCTGTTTCTAGGGCAGGGCGAGAGCGCCGGGCTGCACCATCCGAAATACAATTTCAACGACGAGATCGCGCCGATCGGCGCTTCGTTCTTTGCACGGATCGTCGAAAAGGCGCAGCCGCTGGGCTGACGGGGGGAAGACATGGCACTGGAAGACGCAAAGAACCAGGTGGACGAGGCATTCACCAATCCTGATCTCAAGGGACTGTCCTACGAGAACACCTTTGGCGGCGCGACCTCGTTCCTGCGTCGCCTTTACACTAAGGACCTGAAAGGCGTGGATATCGCAGTCACAGGTGTGCCCTTTGATCAAGCGGTGACGAACCGTCCGGGTACCCGTCTTGGACCGCGTGCCATACGTGAGGCCAGCGCGCTGCAATCGCCGGATGCGCCCTACGGCTGGCCGTTCGATGCGCTCAGCGAGTTGGCAATCGTGGATTACGGAGACATGGCTTATGACTATGCCAATATCCCTGCCTTTCCCGATACGTTGACCGACCATATCCACACCATTCTGGCCGCTGATGTGTCTTCGGTTACGTTAGGCGGGGACCACTATATCAGCTTCCCGATCCTCAAGGCCTATGCCGAGAAATACGGCCCGATGTCTCTGCTGCAATTCGATGCGCACACCGACACTTGGGCCGATGACGATATGTCCCGCGTGGATCACGGGACGATGTTCTACAAGGCGGTGAAGTCCGGGATCGTGGATCCGAAACGCTCGGTTCAGGTCGGAATTCGCACGACCAACGAGGATACTCTGGGCGTCAACATCATCGACGCGCGCGAGGTGTACGAATCCGGCCCCGCCGTCGTGGCGCAAAAGATCAAAGGTATTTTGGGCGACAGCCCGGTCTACCTAAGCTTTGACATCGATGGTCTGGACCCGGCCTTTGCCCCCGGCACCGGCACGCCCGTTTGGGGTGGTCTGAGTTCCATTCAGGCGCAGATCATCCTGCGCGATATCGCCGGGATCAATATCAAAGGCGGGGACGTGGTCGAGGTCTCACCGCCCTATGACACCTCAGGCGCGACGGCCATTGCCGGTGCTCACGTGGCGACTCAGATCATTTGCCTGCTGGGGTGGAACAAGCTGGTGCAGGATTAACCTTTGGTTAGCCATCTTTCCTGTATCTGATTAACCAAAAGCCGGACGGGAGAAATACGGGCATGACGGACTTTAACCAACCGATCAGCGGCAATGATCTGGCGAGGTTTTCCGGGCCGAACACATTCATGCGGTTGCCGCAGGCTGACTCGCTGGCAGAACTGGACGTAGCCGTTCTCGGCATTCCGATGGACATCGGCACCTCATGGCGGTCCGGCACGCGGTTTGGGCCAAAACAGATCCGCAGCGAAAGCGCGATGATCCGGCCTTATAACATGGCCAATTCCGCAGCTCCGTTTGATAGCTTGCAAATTGCGGATATTGGCGATCTGGCGATCAATACGTTTTCGCTGGCGGAAAGCCTGAAGATCATCAAGGAAAGCTATGATTCCATTCTCGATCAAGCGGTTATCCCGGTTGCGATGGGAGGTGATCATTCGATCACGTTGCCGATCCTGCGCGCCATTGCCGCCAAGCACGGACCGGTGGCGCTGGTCCATGTGGATGCTCACGCCGATGTTAATGATGAGATGTTTGGTGAGCGTGAGACCCACGGCACCGTCTTCCGGCGGGCTTACGAGGAAGGGCTCATTGTCCCGGATAAGACCTTCCAGATCGGTATTCGCGGCTCGGGCTATGCCGCCAGTGATTGCACCGAAGCCCAGGACTGGGGCTTTCGCCAATTCCCGGCGTGGGAGCTGTGGCAACAGAACCTGACCGAGATCGGCTCACAGATCCGCAAGACCATCGGCGATCATCCGGTCTACATCACCTATGACATTGACAGTCTGGACCCTGCATATGCCCCCGGCACCGGCACGCCGGAAATCGGGGGTCTGACCACGCCGCAAGCGCTGCAACTGATTCATGCGTTGTCGGGTGTGAAAGTGGTCGGATGCGATCTGGTCGAGGTGTCGCCGCCATACGATCCGTCAGGCAACACGGCACTAACCGCAGCAAACCTGTTGTTTGAACTGCTGTGCATATTGCCGGGCGTGACGTCACGGTAGAAGAGTTCGCACCTTGTTTGCCAAAGCTATCCGAATATGGTCAGCGCAAGGGCTGGTCCGGGGATGAAAAAAATGGTGCTGTGGCTGATTGTTGTTCTGGTAATTTTGCTTGGAGCATACATTCGTTTTGCACCATCAGACCCGGCAAAATGGCATGTGGCACCGATAGGTGATCAGGACCGTGATCTTGATGGAGGTGTCGTCCGTGTGGTCGAAACGGGGCCGGATGGCCTGCTGCGGCTGGATGCGTTCGCACGCATTTCAGACCGAACGTCAGTTCTGGCCGGGTCTGTTGATGAAGGGATGATTACCTACATCACGCGTACGAAAGTGATCGGCTTTCCGGACTACACGACAGTGCAACAGGACGGAGACACGCTTCGCATCTACGCTCGTCTCAGGTTTGGCCGGTCAGATTTTGGGGTAAACCGCGCTCGTGTTGATGAGTGGCTTGCTCTGTTGCAGCCCTGAGGACAAGCACCCATCCTGAACCTCGCGCCACATCGGTACGTTCAGAGACATCTGGCATTGCGCCATGAACATGCGGCCATCGACTTGGAGGCAGATCATCTCGCCCAGTTCGACGCGGGTTCCGGATTTGTCGGTGCAATAGCAGTCCTGCACCTTGCCGCCGGGGCCGACCACGTCGGCCAGGGCGGGCGTTACGAGCAGTGTAAAACCAAGTATCAACCGTTTCATGTGCATTAGCCTAGCATAGTGAGGGGCCTTGACCAAAGGGCCGGATTGATAGACACCGCCCGGATGATCCCCGAAGAACGACTTGAACAGATAACCCAGCGATTCCAGTACCTCGAAGCGGCCATGGCAGATGGTGCCTCGGGTGGGGATATTGCGGCCTTGGCCAAAGAATATTCCGACCTCAAACCGGTTGTGGATCAGATCATGGCATGGCGTCAGTTGGTGGCCGATCTGGCCGAGGCCGAGGCGATGCTGGCCGACCCCGACATGAAAGAATTGGCGGAAGAAGAAATTCCCGCGTTGAAGACCCGCATCCCCGAATCCGAACACGCCTTGCAGCTTGCGCTGTTGCCGCGTGATGCGGCGGATGCGCGTCCGGCGATGCTGGAGATTCGTCCCGGAACTGGCGGAGATGAGGCCGCATTGTTCGCCGGGGACCTTCTGCGCATGTACCAGCGCTATTCCGAGGCGCGTGGATGGAAGTTTGAGATTATCGAAGAACAGGCTTCGGATCTGGGCGGGATCAAGGAGGTCGTGGCCCATATCAAGGGCGAGAACGTGTTTGCCCGGATGAAGTACGAATCCGGTGTGCACCGGGTACAGCGCGTGCCGGAAACCGAAAGCGGTGGGCGCATTCATACTTCGGCTGCAACGGTCGCGGTTTTGCCCGAGGCCGAGGATGTGGACATCCAGATCGACGCCAATGATATCCGCATCGACACTATGCGCAGTTCAGGTGCGGGGGGGCAGCACGTGAACACAACGGACTCGGCGGTTCGGATTACCCACCTGCCGACGGGGATAGTTGTAACAAGCTCGGAGAAATCGCAGCACCGCAACCGCGAGATTGCGATGCAGGTGCTCAAGACCCGGCTGTATGATCAGGAACGTCAGCGGATCGACAGTGAACGGTCGGCCGATCGTGCCAGCCAGGTGGGGTCGGGGGATCGATCCGAGCGGATCAGAACCTACAATTTCCCGCAGGGGCGCATGACCGATCACCGCATCAATCTGACGCTTTATAAGCTGGATCAGGTGATGCAGGGCGATTTGGATGAGGTGATCGACGCGTTGACAGCTGACGATCAGGCGCGGCTGCTGGCCGATATGGCGCAATGATCGCCGCACTGACAGCAGCACAGGCGATGGTCGCGGCTACAGCGCGATTACGGGCGGCTGGCGTGGCTGACCCGGCGCGGGATGCGCGCGTTCTGCTTGCCCATGCGGCGCGGATCGAAGCCAGCCGGGTCACTCTGATTGCGCCCGAAGAGCTGTCCCCTGAGGTTGCAGAGCGTTATGATCAGTTGATCTCGCTGCGTGCGGTGCGTGTTCCGGTGTCACACCTGTTGGGCGAGCGTGAGTTTTATGGCCGACGGTTCCGTGTCAGTCGCGATGTGCTGGACCCACGGCCGGAAACCGAAGCGCTGATCGAAGCCGCGCTCAGCGAACCGTTCGATCATGTTCTGGATCTGGGGGTCGGATCAGGTTGTATCCTGATCACGTTGCTGGCCGAACGGGCCAGCGCTTCGGGCGTGGGCGCGGACCTGAGCGAGGCCGCCTGTCTGCAGGCCAGCGCAAATGCAGTGCAGCATCAGGTACAGAGCCGGGTGGAAATTCTGCAATCGGACTGGTTTCAGAATATTGACGGCCAGTTTGATCTGATCGTTTCGAACCCCCCCTACATTTCACTGCAAGAAATGGCCGACCTTTCGCCAGAAGTGCGCGTGCATGAACCGCGCATGGCGCTGACGGACGAAGGGGACGGGCTGGGTGCCTATCGCCGCATCGCCGCGGGTGCGCCGGACTTTCTATTGCCCGGCGGTCGTCTGCTGGTGGAAATCGGGCCAACGCAGGGGCAAAGCGTCGCGGCTTTGTTCGAGTCGGCGGGTTTGACAGCCACAAGGATCATTCCCGATCTGGACGGCCGCGATCGCGTCGTTTTTGCCAAAATGCCGCATTAAAGCGGCAACCTGAGGCCGAAATACGCCGATTAATGTAAAAAAGCTGCGATTTTTGGGACAACCCCCTTGTCTGTACGCACAGGACGTGTTTACTCAACACCAGTCGGAGGGCTGACGCTGGTTCAGCGGGCCCCGGACGCCAAGCCCAAAATAGTCGACATCGCGTCACAGCTAAGCTTTTGAGCAGTGCAGGATGCGAGATGATCGACAGCGAATGACAAGGCTGACGTAAAGTAAATGAGATCTTCCAAATCCCGCTCTCGGGTCAAGAGTAACCGCAACCGTCCTTCTGGGGGCAATGTCGTCAACCGGGTTTTTGACAGCTCGGGTCCCGAAGGCAAGGTGCGTGGTACGCCCCAGCAGATTATCGACAAATACAATCAGTTGACGCGCGACGCCCAACTGTCCAATGACCGTGTGGCCGCCGAGAACTTTCAGCAGCACGCAGAACACTATCTGCGCCTGTTGAGTGAGGCACAGCGCGAAATGGAAGCGCGCCGCGAAGAGCAAGATCGCCAGAACCGTGAGCGTCAGGCCGAGCGGGATCGCGAACGCGCCGAGCGCCAGGAACGCGAAGCTGCTGCCCGTCAGTCGGACCCGGCCGAAGCGCCGCAACCGGACGTGATGGATTTTACACCCGAGGCAGCCACCCCGGAATCCGGTTTGGTCGAGACCCCGGAAAGCAAGGATGCCGCTGCGGCCGCCGAAGCACCGGCGAAAAAAGAAAAAGCACCGCGTCGCCCGCGTACGCGTAAGCCAAAGCCCGCGCCAGAGGGGGCAGAGGACGCACCGACAAGCAACGGTGATGCACCGGAAGCGGCTGAGTAATTTCTGCCATAGAGTTCAAAAAGCCCCGGAGTTCACTCCGGGGCTTTTTCTTTGCGCATTAGCTTTTTTGAACTTCCCGGGCCAGCGCACAGAACGCTTCGAGCGGGACTTGTTCGGCGCGCTCTGTGGGTTGGATACCAGCCGCGAGCAGGCGGTCCTCGATATCCGGCGCCACGCCTTTTAGCGATGCGCGCAGCATCTTGCGGCGCTGGTTGAAGGCTGCGGCCACGACGCGCGACAAAACCCGGGCATCTGCCGGGTAGCGCGGTTCGGGCAGGGCCGTTAGATGCACAACAGCGCTTGAGACCTTTGGCGGAGGCGTAAAAGCCCCGGGCGGCAGGGACATAGCGATGCGCGCCTCGGCCCGCCACTGGGCAAGGATCGCAAGTCGGCCATAGGCTTTGCCCCCGGGTTGGGCAACGATGCGTTCGGCGACTTCGCGTTGGAACATCAGCGTCAGACTTTGCCAGAACGGCGGCCATTCGGGTGGGGTCAGCCAGCGCACCAGTAATTCGGTGCCAACGTTATACGGCAGGTTTGCGGCAATGCGGATAGGTGGGGTCAGATGCGCCAGCGGGTCGATTTCCAGTGCGTCGCCGTTGATGACCTCAAGACGACCCGGGTAAGCAGCAGCGATGTCGTTCAGGGCAGCGATACAGCGGGTGTCTTTTTCGACCGCGACGACCTTGCGCGCACCTTCGGACAACAGACCGCGGGTCAGACCACCGGGGCCGGGGCCGATTTCCAGCACGTCGCATTCCGTCAGATCCCCTGCCTGCCGCGCGATCTTGGCTGTCAGGTTGAGGTCCAGTAGAAAGTTCTGCCCCAGCGATTTACGCGCCGAGAGTTGATGTGTCGCGATAACCTCGCGCAGAGGGGGAAGGGTGTCGATTGAACTCATGATCCGATTACCGTGGCGCGTGTCCGGGGGGGAACGCCAGTGATTTTTTGCCTCCGGCGGGGATATTTTCAGCCAGGTGAAGGATCAAGCGCTTTGTGCCATCCGTTGGGCCAGTTTCAGTGCCTCGATCAGACTGGTGGGGTTTGCTATGCCCTGTCCGGCGATATCCAATGCGGTGCCGTGATCGGGCGAGGTGCGAATGAAGGGCAGGCCGAGGGTCACGTTCACGCCACGGTCGAAGTCGAGTGTCTTGATCGGGATCAGTGCCTGATCGTGATACATGGCAATTGCGGCGTCATATCGGGCGCGGGCGGCGGCGTGGAACATCGTGTCCGCCGGGTGTGGGCCGGTAACCGTGCAGGTATCGCCCGGCAAATCAGATATCAGAGGGGCGATCCAGTCCAGTTCTTCATGCCCCATTTTACCGCCTTCGCCCGCATGCGGGTTGAGGCCTGCAATGGCGATGTGGGGATGGGGGATACCAAACTGTCTGCGCAGGCCTTCAGCGGTAATGGCGATGGTTTCGCGCAGCAGATCGGGGGTAAGCTCAGACGGGACGCGCGACAGCGGGATGTGGATCGTTGCGGGCACCACGCGAAGCAGATCGCTGGCGAGCATCATAACGACACGCTTGCGCCCGGCTAGAGCGGCGAGAAATTCGGTATGGCCGGGATAGGCGAACCCGGCCCCGTCGATCAGGGCTTTTTTGTGGATCGGTGCAGTGCACAGCGCCGACGCCGCGCCGGATTGCACCAGAGAAACACCGGTTTCGATGGCGTCGATCACACTGGGCGCATTGGACGGATCTGGTTGGCCTGCTGTGTTTGTGGCGGGAAAGCTCAATTGCAGAACAGGCAGGGCATTCGCGCAGATATCAATGGCCTGTGCCGGATCGCTGATCCGCTGCGTGGGCGTGCCTGCCGGCAGATGCGCCGCATCGCCGATATAGAAAAACGGGCAGCTCGCGCGCAGTTTTGACCATGCTTTGGCGGCGATTTCGGGGCCTATTCCAGCAGGATCGCCACAGCTAAGCGCGATGGGCGCGGTCATTGCTCGATAATCGTCGCGTCGGCGCGGAGCTGTTCAACCAGACTTTCGGCAAAGGCCTGCAGGCGCTGTTGCGTGAGGGCGTTGGCCACATCCACACGCGTCGTGTCTTCGCCCCGGTCCAATGTGCGTGTGCACAGCATCAGGAACTTCAGAGTCTGGCCATTGTTCCCCGTCAGCGTCGTGGAAACTTCGTTCAGGTCCAGCTTGGACAGCTCAAGCGCTACGTCGCGGGGGATCTCGGAGGGGTTGGCTTCAACACGTTGCAGCACTGCGGCAGGTTGATCCTTGGCGATGCCATAGAGGTCGTCGCAGGTATCGATCTGTTCGCGCAGCTGGGCAGCGCTGGCCAGAGTTTCGGCACTGCGACCGCCGGCCATGTTGTAAATCGCGTAGTCGATCTTGGAGTATCGCGGCGCGCTGGTGCTGACTTCGCGCAATCCGCGCAGCTGGAACAGGGCGATGGCATTGGGCAACGACAAAGGCTGCGTGATGTCGCCTGATTTGAGACCCAGAATCACAGGTTGCAGGGCAGGGGGCAAGTCGGTCAGGTTCAGCCATTCCAAACGCCCGCCGTCATCGCGTGTGCCAGCAGCTGAATACTGCGTGGCAGCAGCAGAAAACGCATCGAAACCTTCAACCTGAGCAATCTCTTCGGCCAGCAATTCGGCCTGTGCAAGGGTCTGCGGAGTGACCGGAATGATTATCTCCGACAACAGAACCTGAAGCCCGCCGCTCCCGGCCTGTCCTAAAGCCCGGTTGATCTCGTCGTCGCTCGGCCTGGCTTGGGACAGAAAGCGCGAACTGACGTAATCGCGCCACGAAAGCTGATCAGCGACGAAATCCCGTACGGTTTCGGGGGAAACGCCGGCTTCGCCCAGCAATTGCAGGAATTCATCGGTCGAAAGGCGACCACGGGCTGCAAATTCATCAATGCCCACCTGAATGTCTTCTGGTGCAACCTCGATTCCTGCGTCGCGCATGGCCTGCTTGCGCAGTCGTTCGTCGATCAACGCGTCGCGGACTTCGTCCTCGGTTGCGCCAGGGGCACCCAGAACGGTCAGGAATTGCTGGCGTTGCTGAAGTTCGTACCAGGTGACAATGTCCTGATTCACCTTGATCGCAGGTGAAAACAGGCTCTGAGCCTGGCTGTGACCAGTGGACAGGGCCAGCAAAGCAGCAGCCAGTGCCGGTGCAACCGGCTTTAACCAACCGGAACGGACTATTCGCGAGAAACGTGAAATCAACTGCATCTTCTCTTGTACTGTTGGCCGCCACCCTCAACGGAGTAACCTGTCAGGGCAACGGTAAACCCGAATTCTGTCGAAGGCTCAATACTTGATGATGAGGTAAATCGTCTGCTGACGGTCATGTTAACCTTTACACACTCATTCTGGTACGTAATGCCCAGACCATAGCGGATCGGTTCGGATTCGCTGAGGTCATAACGCGCATAAGCCTGTGTCAGCCAGTTTTGGTCAACAAGGTAACGCCCATTCATCCAAATTTCTGATATCTCGTCATTCGCATTTTCTGCCGGATCCTTTTCCTGCCACACATAGCTGCCGGTTAGGCCGACATTTGGCTTGTTCCAGCCTGCGCGTACCTCGGCCTTGGCAAAGCTGAAATCACCATTCAACAGGCCACGACCCGCCAAGGACCAGCCATTTGCGGTTTGCAACTGACCGGCCAGCAACACGTCGGAGGCGGTGCCCTGAAGGCCCGATGTCAGGTTGAAGTTGGGGTCAGCGGTCGAGCGGAAGACCTGTCCGACAGTGGCAAGCGCGCGCCAGCCATTTGCGCCATAACGCGCCCAATTGACCCCGAACACAGCCGTCGCGCCATCTTCGCGACGATCCGGGGCCGGAAAGCGGGACAGGGACAACAGGTTCCCCTGGTCGAATTCCTGAAACGTGCTTTCGTCATTGGGAACGTCCTGATCTGTCACGTTCGTCCAACCGACTTGCGCGATGGGTTCAAGCACCTGCGTGGCGCCTGACTTTTCCCGCCGGGTCATCGGGTAACGCAAGGTGAGTGCAGCGCGGGGGGCCGCGCGGGTCACCTGGTCAGGAAACTGGCTGTCATCTCGGATGTCAAAGATATCCACCGATGTCCCGAACCGGGCATCAGCCCTGAGGCCCGATGCGAAAATCCAGCTGCGCATCCAATCCGCATCGAATGTGGCGCGCGCGACATCGCGGCCAACGATGTCCTGATCGCTGGTGCGTGTGTGATTGTGGGCCACAAAGCCCAAGCGTACTTCGCCGCCGACAGAGGTTGGGAAGTAACGTTTCTGGAAATACAGGTCGAAGATCCGAGATGGGATCACTTCCTCATTTTCACTGTCTCGCAGGGATTTGTAATGGATGAAACTGGTGCGGAAGGCGGTATCGCGTTTGATCCGCTCAAGCGCGATTTCGCTGCGCAACCGGTCAAAATCAGGCAGACCATAGTCGGCGAGATACGCGTTATCCGAGGTCGTCTTCACATCAAACAAAAGGCGGAAGTCGTTGTTCAGGAAGAAATAACCGTTGGCAAATAGATAGCCCCGATCCTCATTTTCTTGCAGGTCGTCGCGGGTGAAAGCACCGTTCAGCTCAATCCGGCCGCGTTTGAATGCCTGGCGATAGCGATAGCCCAGTGTTCTAGTTTTCCCCGAGATATAGGGGGTCAGCGTCAGGTCCCTGTGGTCGCCAAGCTTAAAGAAATACGGCACCTGCACGCCAGTTCCCAACTGCGATGTGGTGCGAATCGACGGAACAAGAAAGCCCGTCGCGCGGTCCAGCGTCGGGTCGGGCAGGCGCAGATAGGGGAAGTAGAAAACCGGGAAATCCAGTATCCGGAACTGTGCCCCTTCGAAATACAATTGGCGTTCCAACTGGTCATGCGTGACCTTGCGGGCGCGGATTTGCCAAAGCGGCGGTTTACCATTGGCGCAGACGTGGCAGGACGTGGCCGAGACCTTGCTGAACTGTGTGTAACGCCCCCCCGCGCGCGCAGCCTGGACCGAGGCGATCTGAACCTGCTGATCGAACACCATGCGGGCTCCTATCAGCAGACCGTTCATGATTCCGTCATCCAGTTCGGCGGAATCGGCCAGCAACGTGGTTGCGCCGCCCTGATCAATGCGCACCGGGCCTTCCAGCGACAGATTGCCGGTTTCGCGGTCATAGGTGATGCGCTTGGCAGTGACCTTGATGTCGCCCTGAAAGGCTTCAACATTCCCTTCGGCCACCAGATTGCGTTCGGGCGTGATAAAGATCCGGTCAGCCACCAGCAGGGCAGGCTGATCCTCTTGCGTGGTACCCTGTGCAGCGTTGGCAGCGGGTTGAGATTGCGCGAATGCGCCCGCTGGCATGTTCAGTGCGACCGCACCGGACAGCAACAAACTGGCAATAAGCCGCATCAGCCGTCCTCCGCATGCAGCAAAAGGCCGAGGGACAGAAGAATGGCTGCAAAGGGCGGGGCCCAGGCCGCGACTAAGATAGGCAATTGACCGTTTTCCCCCAGAATTTGGGCAAAGTTGCGAATAAAGTAGATGCCAAAGCCCAGCAGGACGGCGGTCAGAACCGCGATACCGGTGCCGCCAAATCGCACGTGGCGCATGGTGAAGGCCGCGCCGATCAGAACCATCGACATAAGAAACAAGGGACGGGCCAGTTGGACCTGCAACCAGACCTCATATTGCTTGGTCGAAAACCCGGCTTCGCGCAGGTCACGGATCAGTTCCGGCAGGTCATAGACCGAGACGGAATCCTGATCGCCAAGCGTGTCCAGAATCCGTTGGCGTGTCAGCGATGTGGGAACCTCAAGCCGCGCGTGTTCAGTGGCGTGGGTTTCTGGATTCACACCGCCTTCCAGCGCCCAGATCTTGGCATTGGTCAGAACCCACGTACCGTTCTCCAAATCGGCTTGGTCGGCCACGATCTGCTGGGTCGGTGTGCCGTCCGGGGCGAAGGTAATGATCGTCACCTGATTAAGGGTGAACTTGTCGCCGTTGGATGTATCCTGGGCGTGAATCACGGATTGGCCATTGGCCGATCCCTGCCGCAACCAAAGACCATCTGCGCTGATCGACAGCGTTGATCCACCGTTGTTTTTGTAAGATTCGGCAAGCTGTTTGTACTCTTCCGACGTGGCGGCTGCGATGGGGTTCAGCATGCCCACTGCCAGTGCACCTATGATCAGGGCGATCACCACTGGGGCCAACAGGGCGCGGATGCCTGAACGGCCAGTGGCGCGGGTCACGACCAGTTCCGAGCTGCGGGCAAGACCGATAAACAACGCGATCGTGGACAAGATGACCAGCAGCGGCAGCATTTCGCTGATTGCGGCAGGCGTATTCAGCAACGTCAACTGCAACAGCTGACCAAAGGACAGGTTCGCATCGTCAAAGCGGCGCACCTGTTCGATCAGGTCGATCAGAATCATCAGCGTCAGGAAAATGCTGCCGATGACCAGGAAACTCTGAATGAATCGGCGGGCGAAGTAGCGGTCGAGGATCACGAAGGAACTCCTGCCGAAATGACGCGCAAACAGCCCGTGGTCGGGTGCAGACTAGAATCACCGCTGCACGCAATTGTGCGTGACGGCCTATGCCTGCTCTGTCTTGCCAAAACCTTCTCCCCCGAGCCTGTCGGATTTTTTCCGGGACTGTAATCCAAATGCGGGCCGGGGAAAACTGCTATCTGGTCAAGCCGCGCGGCGCGGGCTAGGTCTTGGGGAACTGATTTTGAGGAGTTCGCAATGAGCAGTCTTGTACCGATCCGTTTCCAGGACCCCGACATGGATGCGATGGCGCAGGCCGAAGGGCGCGTGGCCATTATCATCCCGGCTGACGGCAAAATGAACCCTGCCGCCCGCCGCGCCAACCGTCTGACCCGCGGGGCTGTGACACGGCTGGTCGAAAGCGAGCGGTTCGAAAAAGTGAAAACCGGTGACGTGATCTCGATGGCGTGGCCATCCGGCATGGCAGCCGAGGCGCTGGACGTTCTGGTTCTGCCGCGCCGTCCCGAACCCGCCGAGGCCCGCAAGGCCGGTGCCGCGCTGGCCAAGCTGGCGGGCAGCAAGGACCTGCTGGTGATGTCGGGCAATCAGGTTAAGGCCGAGGATCTGGCCATGGGCATCGCGCTGCGCAGCTATGATTTTGATGCGCACAAGACCAAGGATTCGGGTGAAGCTGGTTCGGTCATCATAACCCACCAGAAGGCGGATGAGATCGAGGCTGCGTTTGCACCGCTCTACGCGGTCGCCGACGGTGTCCGCATGACCCGCGATTTGACCAACGAGCCCGCGAATATCCTGACTACCACGGAATTCGCCGACCGGCTGGACGAGATGAAGGCACTGGGGCTTGAGGTCGAAGTGCTGGAAGAAGACAAACTGGCCGAGCTGGGCATGCGTACGCTGCTGAGCGTGGGGCAGGGGTCGGACAGCCCTTCGAAGGTTGTGGTGATGCAATGGAATGGCGGCGACAAAGATGACGCGCCGCTGGCTTTGGTCGGTAAGGGGGTGGTGTTCGACACCGGTGGTATTTCGCTGAAACCTGCGGGTGGCATGGAAGACATGACCATGGACATGGGCGGCGCTGGCGTAGTGGCAGGTACCATGCGCGCGCTGGCCAAACGCAACGCCAAGGCCAACGTTGTCGGCTTGGTCGGATTGGTGGAAAACATGCCTTCAGGCAACGCCACCCGTCCCGGCGATGTGGTCAAATCCATGAAGGGCGACACGGTCGAGATCATCAACACCGACGCCGAAGGCCGTTTGGTTCTGTGCGACGTGTTGTGGTACGCGCAAGAGCGGTTCAAGCCCGTGGGAATGGTCGATCTGGCCACCCTGACCGGAGCGGTCATCATCGGACTGGGGCATGAGAATGCGGGTGTCTTCTCGAACAATGACACATTCTGCAATGCCTTCCTGAAAGCCGCAGGTGCCGAAGATGAAGGCGCATGGCGCATGCCATTGGGCGAAGCCTACGACAAACAGCTGAAATCGCGGATTGCCGACATGAAGAACGTGGGCGGACGTCCTGCGGGTTCGATCACTGCGGCGCAGTTCCTGCAGCGGTTCGTAAAAGAAGATATGCCGTGGATTCACCTGGATATTGCCGGTGTGGCTTCGGTCTCGTCCGAGACATCCTACGCCCCGAAGGGCGCAACCGGCTGGGGCGTACGCGCGCTGAGCCGTTTCGTTCAGGACAACTTCGAGTAAGCCGATGGGGGCCGTCTATTTCTATCACCTGACCCGCCAACCGCTGGAGCATACCTTGCCGGTGTTGCTGGACAAGGCACGGCAGGCCGGGTGGAAGATTGCCGTGCGAGGCAGCGATCCCGCACGGATGGACTGGCTGGATGAAAAGCTGTGGCAGGGGCCCGAAGAAGGGTTCTTGCCACATGGCCGCGCAGGCGGTCCGCACGATGCCGCGCAGCCGATCCTGCTGACGACTGAGGCGCAGGCTGCCAATGACCCGTCTTGTGTCATGGCGGTAGATGGCGCGGCGGTCGACCCCGATGAGATCAAGAAACTGGACCGCGTATGTATCCTGTTCGACGGCAATGACGCAGAGGCCGTTCAACACGCGCGCGGGCAGTGGAAGGCTTTGACCGGTGCGGGATGTTCCGCCCAATACTGGTCCGAAGAATCCGGGCGCTGGGAAAAGAAAGCTGAGGCTTAGGGCCCGAGCCACTTTCCGGAAGGCGTGGTGGTGATTGCGCAAAGATGTGCGATCAGAAATGCCTCAATGACCGGATTGAAGCCCAAATTGACGGATGCGGTGCAAGGCAAAAATGACTGTTTTCGACTGTTAAGGCAAAAGTTTGAGGAACCAAATGTCCAATAAAACCCAGTCTCTCTTGCGCCAGCCGCTAATTCTGCCCTGCGGCGTAACTCTAAAAAACCGAATTGCTAAATCGGCGATGTCTGACTCGCTTGGTGACGGCAAAGGCAATCCAAGTGATGATCAAATCAAGCTCTATGAGCGTTGGGCAACTGGCGGCCTCGCCCTGTCGATCATCGGCGAAGTGCAGGGCACACCTCATTTTGCAGAGAAGCCCGGCAATTTGGTTTTGAACGATCAATCCGATTTCGCAATCACAAGAAAACTTGCACAGGCAGGGGCAACCAACGACGCTCATTTGTGGCCGCAACTTGGACACGCGGGGGCGATGGCGGATGCTCCGATCAGCTCGCCGAAAGGTCCGAGTCGCCTTGATTTGCCCGGTCTGAAATGCGGCGCGCTGTCCTTGGATGAAATCCACGCGCTGCCGGCCGAATTTGCACGCACGGCAAACCTTGCCAAGCGGCTTGGGTTCGGTGGCGTTGAGTTGCATGCGGCCCATGGATTCTTGCTCAACCAGTTTCTGTCTCCGCTATTCAACAAACGCGAAGATGCCTATGGCGGTTCTTTGCAAAACCGGATGAGACTGCTGCTAGAAGTGATCAGCGCCGTGCGTAATGCCGTTGGCCCGGATTTCCCTGTGGGCATCAAGTTGAACGCGACAGATCAACTTGAAGGCGGCTTCGCTGAAGATGAATCCCTTGAGGTCATTGCGGCATTAGACAAAACAACAATTGATCTGATTGATGTCAGCGGTGGCACATATTTTCCGGGTGCTGCGTCATCATCAGATCGTGCGGGTTCCGGCGCCTATTTTCTTGATTTTGCTGAACGTGCGCGTGCGAAAACGAACATTCCCCTTATGGTGACGGGCGGTTTCAAGACGCTTGCACAGGCCAAAAGCGCCATTGCAGAGGGCAAAGCCGATCTCGTTGGATTGGCCCGCGCATTGGTCGTTGATCCAGAATTGCCATCATTTTGGCTTTCCGATCAACGCGACGAGCCGCAATTCCCGCGTTTCAAAAACCCACCGGAAGGCGGTGTGACTGCATGGTACACGATGCAAGTCACGCGGATCGCCAGAGGTGAGGACGCGCTTGAACCAGATGATCTAGACGAAGCAATAGCGGCATACGAGGCCAGAGATGAGATTCGACGAGAGATTTGGAATTCTCATTTCGGCTGAACTTCACGAGCAACCTCAAGCCGACATTGGTGCAGCCGCAGTGATTTGCAGCATTGGTTCGTATAGCCACTCAAAACCTTGAAATGAAAGCGCATTTACTGGAATCTGAGTGGATACCCGTATGGTTGCGGCAGAAACGCCATGCGCTGCGTTTGGCTTTATGCCGCTTTTTTGCAGCGAGGTTTGCATAAGCCCAACCCCTTGTTGCACGGGAATTGATCGCCTGCACCCTTGCCCTACCTGATCTCTGCATTAGGGTGCGCGACGTTGCGAGCGGAAGGATTTTGAGATGAAAAAGAACCCATTGGGGCGCACTGGTATTGAAGTGACGGATCTGTGCCTTGGAACCATGACGTTTGGCGCGCAGACCTCTGAGGCCGATGCACATACCCAGATCGATATGGCGCTGGAGGCGGGGATCAATTTCGTTGACGCTGCTGAAATGTACCCGGTGAACCCGGTCTTGAAAGAGACCGTGGGGCGGACCGAGGAAATCCTGGGCAACTGGAACGCGGTGAACCCCGCGCGGCGGGCGGGGTATATTCTGGCGACCAAACATTCCGGTGCAGGTTTCGCCCATGCCCGCGACGGAGCACCGATTTCTGCGCAAACGATCCCCGAAGCGATCGAGGGGTCTCTGCGTCGTTTGCAGACAGATTGCATCGATCTGTATCAGTTTCACTGGCCCAATCGCGGCAGTTACATGTTTCGACAGAACTGGGACTATGCGCCGTCTGGTCACAACACCAATGACGTACTGGAGAATATGGAGGAGTGCCTTGTCGCTCTGCAACAGCAAGTCGATAAGGGCAATATCCGCGCGTTCGGCCTGTCGAATGAAAGCGCATGGGGCACCGCGCAATGGCTGCGGTTGGCCGAACAGACAGGCGCACCACGGGTCGCTTCGGTCCAGAATGAATATTCTCTGCTGTGCCGCCACTTCGACACCGATATGGCCGAGTTAAGCGTGCACGAAGATGTGGGCCTGATGGCGTTTTCTCCGTTGGCGGCAGGGTTTCTGACGGGCAAATATCAGGGCGGATCGGTGCCTAAGGGCTCGCGCATGGATCTTGTTCCGACCATGGGTGGGCGTAAGTACGAGCGTGTGTTTGGTGCGGTCGATGCCTATCTGGAGATCGCGCAGCGGCATGGCCTGGATCCGGTGCATATGGCGCTGGCATGGTGCCAGACACGCCCGTTCATGATGACTGCCATTTTCGGAGCGACCACGGTTGCGCAACTGGCCCATATTCTGGCGGGCACGGAGGTGGTGTTGGCGGATGATGTCCTGGCGGATATCAGTGCCGCGCATCGCGCGCATCCGATGCCGTTCTAAGGGGGCTCTGCATCCGTCGCGCTTTGCGCGACTCCCCCGGGAAATTTTTAGCCAGATGAAGCGGATCCGGTCAGTGATGTGTGGGCTGGATCCGGTCCTGACGGAGGTCTCTGGCCGACAGGCCGTGCGCGGTGCGGAAAGCACGGGCAAAGCTGGATTGTGAGGCAAAGCCTGTGGCGAGTGCCACGTCCATCAGTGGCATATCCGTATCGGTGACCAGACGCCGCGCTTCGGCCAGGCGCAGTTGCAGATAGTGATCCTGCGGCGTTGTGTTCAGGCGCAGACGGAACTGTTGTTGCAGAGTACGAGGGCTGGTGCCCAAGGTATCGGCGATGTCGGCCAATGGCAGCGGATCCTCAAGAGACCTTTCCATGAGAGAGTTCGCCTTTGCTGTCAGAGCCGTATGACGATGCGGCACGCCTGTACGGCTTTGTGGCTTGGACGGTTCCGGTGCGCCCTCGTAGAGGAACAGGCCGGACACGCGGGCAGCAAAACCTGCGCCGTGGCGCGCGGCGATGATGTGTAGCATCATCTCGACCGCGGGGATCGCGCCGCCTGAGGTCAGACGGTTGCCGGACACAGTGAATCGGTCGGGGCGAACATCGACTTCGGGGAAGCGGGTCGCGAAATTGTCCAGATCCTCCCAGTGCGTTGTGGCGGAGTGGCCGTTCAGCAGGCCGGCTTCAGCCAGTAGCCAGGGGCCGCCGTCGATGCCAGCCATGGTGGCTCCGGTACCGGCAATGCGGCGCAGTCCGGCGAGCAAGCTGGGTGTGGCGTGACGGGCCAGTTGGAAACCTGCAATGACGATCATCAGGTCGCAACCCTGCAACCGAGCCAGTGGTGTGCCTGGAACATTCAGGGCGCTGGTCAGCATCGCCGGTTCCGCTGTGGCCGTCACATAATCCCAGTCAAAGGCTGGGCGGTCCGCCAGACGGTTGGCGGCGCGCATGGGATCAACGGCCGAGGCAAAGCTGAGCGTGTTGCATTCATCCAGAACCAGCACGGCCGTTTTTAGGGCGCGATGTTCGGGCTGCAATATGTTTTTTGCGGATTTCATCAAGTTCGATTCGCATTCTGGCAAGTTGTTTCCATAAAGCTGCGCCAGAGTCGGGGATGAACGCAAATCGGAATCCGGGGAGAAGCCTGAGGATAACTTAGGTCAAAACCGGGTATAAGTTGGGGAAAACACCATGCCACTGGAAATGAACCGCGAAGTCTTCATCACCTGCGCTGTCACCGGCTCGGGCGGAACACAGGATCGCAGCCCGCATGTGCCGCGTTCGCCCAAGCAGATTGCCGAAAGTGCGATCGCCGCGGCCAAGGCAGGCGCGGCCATCGTGCATTGCCACGTGCGTGATCCGGAAACCGGTGCACCCAGCCGTCGTCTGGACCTGTACCGCGAGGTGACTGATCGCATTCGTGAAGCCGAGGTCGACGTTGTGCTGAACCTGACCGCCGGTATGGGCGGTGACATGATCTTTGGCCCGACGGAATCTCCGCTGCCGTTGAACGAGGACGGCACCGACATGATCGGCGCGGCTGCTCGGGTGGAGCATGTGGCTGAATGTCTGCCCGAAATCTGTACTCTTGATTGCGGCACCATGAATTTTGCCGAAGCTGACTATGTCATGACCAACACGCCAGGCATGCTGCAGGCGATGGGCCGGATGATGACGCATCTGGGCGTGAAGCCTGAGATCGAGGCCTTTGATACCGGTCATCTGTGGTACGCCAAGCAGTTGGTGAAGGACGGCGTTCTGGACAGCCCGGCACTGGTTCAACTGTGCATGGGCGTGCCGTGGGGTGCTCCGGATGATCTGAACACCTTTATGGCCATGGTGAATAACGTGCCTGATGACTGGACCTTCAGCGCATTCGCGCTGGGACGGAACCAGATGGCATATGCGTCGGCTTCGGTGCTGGCGGGCGGCAATGTGCGCGTTGGCCTTGAGGACAATTTGTTCCTCGATAAAGGCGTTCTTGCGGAAAACTGGCAGCTGGTTGAACGGGCGAACACCATCGTTTCGAACATGGGCGCGCGGGTGATCGGCGCGCAGGAAGTGCGTGAGAAGCTGGGGCTGGTGAAACGAGCACCTAAGGGCTGAATTTTCTCCTTGTAGGAAGTTCGCCTTGCCATGACACCGGGGCATCAACTGAGGGAATGAGACTCATGAAAGTGATGTTGCGGTGTCTGGCTGTCGTTGGAGCGGGGCTTATGGCGGCTTGCCTTCCGGCGGATGAAAAGGCGGAGGCGGCTTCTGTGAACAATGGGAGGCAGGCCTGCGAAGCCAAAGGCGGTGTCTACGAGGTTGCAGGCAAAGCCCAGCAATATGTGTGCGTTCTGCCGCTGGCAGATGCGGGCAAGACCTGTGAAAAAGGTTCGGACTGTCAAGACTTTTGCCTGTCCGAGACCAAACAATGCAGCGCGGTCACGCCGCAGTTCGGGTGCATTCCTCATCTGGATGAGACCGGACGCGAGCTGGTGATCTGTATCGACTAGGAAAAGAAATGACAAAAACAGCAGCTATCATCGGTGGTGGTGTAATCGGCGGCGGGTGGGCCGCGCGGTTCTTGCTTAACGGTTGGGATGTCCGCGTGTTCGATCCGGACCCGGAGGCCGAGCGCAAGATTGGTGAAGTTCTGGACAACGCGCGCCGGTCTCTGCCGGGGTTGAGTGATGTGCTTTTGCCGTCTGAAGGGGCGCTTACCTTCCACGACGATCTGACGGACGCCGTGCAAGGGGCCACTTGGATTCAGGAAAGTGTACCTGAACGGCTGGATCTGAAGCTGAAGGTTTACAAAAGCTTGCAGGATGCCTGCGATCCGGAGGCGATCATCGGGTCGTCAACCAGCGGGTTCAAGCCGTCCGAGTTGCAGGAGGGCGCGCTGCGCCCAGAACAGATTGTTGTGTCGCACCCGTTCAACCCAGTGTATCTGCTGCCGCTGATCGAATTGGTACCGACCGACAAGAACCGGCCCGAAATGGTCGACCGCGCAAAGGACCTGTTGAAATCGGTGGGTTTCTTCCCTCTGCATGTCAAGAAAGAGATCGATGCGCATATTGCTGACCGGTTCCTCGAAGCCGTCTGGCGCGAGGCGCTGTGGCTGGTCAAGGACGGTATCGCCACGACTGAAGAGATCGACGAAGCAATTCGCATGGGTTTTGGCATTCGCTGGGCACAGATGGGTCTGTTCGAAACCTATCGCGTGGCCGGTGGCGAGGCAGGGATGCGGCATTTCATGGCGCAGTTCGGCCCGGCGTTGCAATGGCCCTGGACCAAGTTGATGGATGTGCCCGAGTTCACTGATGAGCTGGTCGACATGATCGCGGATCAGTCTGACGCACAATCGGGCATGCACTCGATCCGGGAATTGGAGCGTATTCGCGACAATAACCTCGTTGGCATGATGCGGGCGCTCAAGGCGCAGAACTATGGGGCCGGTGCTGTTCTGAACCAGCATGACGCGGCGCTGAAGCCGGGCGCACTTCCGACGATGGATCAGGCCGATCTGAGCCAGCCAATTCTGACCTTGTCGCGCGCGGTGCCGTTGGACTGGACCGACTATAACGGTCACATGAACGAGGCGCGTTACCTTGAGGCCTTCGCCGCGGCGACCGACCGATTCATGGAGATTATGGGGTGTGATGCGGATTACATCGCCTCGGGCGGCAGTTACTTTACGGCCGAAAACCACATCCGCTATATCGACGAAGTCCACGCGGGCGCAAAGATCGAAGTGCGCACACAGATGCTGTTGGGGCAGGGCAAGAAGCTGCACGTGTTCCATTCCATGTACGAAGGCGACAAGTTGTTGGCCACCGGAGAAAGCTTCCTGCTGCATGTCAGTCTGGAAACCCGTCGCCCGAGCGCACCTTCGGCAGAGATCGAAGACGCTATGGCCCGGATCGCCGAAGCTCAGGCTGGATTGCCTTATCCTGAAGGTGCGGGTGCTGCGATCCGCAAACCGGCATGAGTGGGCGCGTTCTGATCACGGCTGGCGCGTCGGGCGTTGGCCGCGCCATGGCCGAGGCCTTTGATACAGCCGGTGCGCAGGTTTGGGTGGCTGATGTTGACCCGAATGCCCTGTCTGATTGTCCGGCCCATTGGCAGCGGTCCGAGGCGAACGTCGCGGATGAGGATGCCGTGGCCACCTTGTTCAATGACATCGAGGCGGAATGGGGTGGTTTGGATACCCTGTGCGCAAACGCAGGAATCGCGGGACCAACCGCTTTGGTTGAAGACGTTGCATTGGACGATTGGCGCATGTGTCTTTCGGTGAACCTGGAAGGGGCCTTTTTGTGCGCCAAATACGCGTCTCCAATCCTGAAACGACAAGGCAGCGGCGCGGTGGTCATAACGTCTTCGACTGCGGGACAATACGGTTATCCCAATCGCGCGCCCTATGCGGCGGCGAAATGGGGGATGATCGGGCTGGCCAAAACTCTGGCGATGGAGCTGGGCGCACACGGAGTGCGGTGCAATGTCATTTGCCCTGGCTCGGTTGAGGGTCCGCGGATGGAAGGCGTCCTGCAGCGCGAGGCCGATGCCAAGGGCATGACACGCGATCAGGTCTATGAGGGTTATGCCTCAGGCACTTCAATGGGTCGCTTCGTCGAAGGGCACGACATCGCCAATATGGCCGTGTTCCTTGCATCAGATGCGGCGCGGTTAGTGTCGGGGCAGGTGATTGCGGTCGATGGGCACACCGTCAACCCCGACCCCAAGGTTTAAGCCTGATTGGGTCCGCGAATCTGGCGGATGCTCTGGCGAACCGCCTGCCAGTCGCGGGCTTGCTGCATGTTCCCGGCGTCTTTGCATTCGCGCATCTTCTGCGCGGCCTCGGCCTCGGCCTGATCTCCGTGGGCGGAATAAAGCGCCCGTGCGTATTGAGCGGTTTTTAGTGCGTCCATTCCTATGGTCCTCCGTCTGTGATCGGATCGCTCGAAAGTTCGCGCCAAGTGACGATATCACACCTTGCTCGCTTCTGCATCTATCGGACTGCGATCAGGCGGATATTGCTGATCGCAGCTGCCTGAGGTGTTCGGGGAAATCCCGCGCCGTCACATCCGCTTCGCGCACCAACGTATCGAAATGACGGGAAAAAACTTCGATCCTGTCGCGGTCCCGAAAGGCCATATAGTGGCTGCCCGCGTAGAACACACACAGCAGCGGGCCAAAAATCGTGACGGGCGCAGAGTAGAGGCGTTTGGCGTCAAACAGATAGATGCGCATGCGGGGATAAAGCTGGTCGCTCAGCTCTAACAGATGGTCGATCTGTTCCAGACGGATTTTCGGGCACAGGCCTTCGTAATAGCCGGTCGCGCGGGCAAAGCTGTCGATCTCATACAGTGGCATGGCGATTTCATAGTCTGATTGCGCGCTGCGCATCCATGTCAGGCGGTCTTCTGATGCGCCGATGGCCTGATCCGCTGTTCGCCCCAGATGCGGGGCGTATTCCCACTCTAGCACGGCGCGGGTTTTCAGCATGTCGGGCAGGGTGGCAGGTACATAGCGAACCTTGTAGCCAGCCGCCTCTTTATGCCATTCAAAAATGCGCTCATCGACCAGCGCGCGTGGCGCCTTGGTCATACTCAGAGAAAGCGCCAGAAGCTCTGCAGCGCTTTCGGGCCGATCCGATAAGCTCAGCAGCCAGTCAGCCGAAACACCAAGCGCTGTGGCGCAGCTGCCAACGACATGCGCGTTCGGCAGGCGCGCACCTTCGCCAGTCAAAAGTTGGGATACGGTCGATCGGTCGACACCGATATCCCGGGCAAGCGCGCTTTGGCTGATGTCACGTTCTTCCATCGCGCGGGCAAGGCGTTGGCGAAACTGCGCAGCGCGATCTCGTTTGTCTAATTTATCCGTCATATGGTGATTTATATCATAAGTGATGAGTTTTGTTAATCATATTCAGAATTTTCAACTCGGCCACGATCCGTAATTCTTAAAACATAACAATATTATGGGTGACGGAATGGAAACGCGACGAAGATCGGTCGTGAAGGCTGTAGTGTGGAACGCGATGGGCCTGGTCATGATGACGCTGGTGGGTCTTATCGCGACAGGCTCTGCTGCAGTTGGCGGGACGTTGGCGATTGTGAACACGGGCATCGGCCTGACGATGTACGTGATCTACGAGCGCGTCTGGGCAGGCATCACATGGGGCCGAAATGTCTGAGCGGCCAGGTCCCGAGTGGGGCACCTTTGCCCTTATAATCGCATGCTACGCAGCTTGGCTTGCTGTGATCTTTATGTTCCCGGTTTGGCTGGCCATTCCCGCAATGGGATTGGTCGCGGCGTTGCACTCATCGCTGACACATGAGGCGCTGCATGGACATCCTTTTCGCACCCGTTGGTTGAACGAGGCACTGTTGGCGCTGCCGTTGACTTTGTTCATCCCATATAACCGGTTCCGCGATCTGCATCTGGCGCATCACAGGGATTCGACCCTGACTGATCCGTATGACGACCCTGAGTCGAACTATCTGGACCCGAAGGTTTGGAATACGCTCAAAGGCTGGCAAAAGCGACTGCTGAGAGCGAATAACACGCTGCTTGGACGCATGGTGCTGGGCCCGGCGATTGGTCAATTCACCTTCATTCGGGATGAGCTGCGCGGCGCTAAACGCGGAGACAAAGACATATTACTGGCCTGGGGGCTGCACCTGATCGGAGCCGCTGTGGTTTTGTGGATAGTCGCGCAATCGCCAATGCCGCTGTGGGCCTTTGTTCTGTCAGCTTACATTGGGTTGGGTTTGGTCAAGATCCGGACGTTTCTTGAACACAGGGCGCATGAAGACTCGGGTGCGCGTACCGTCATAGTTGAAGATCGCGGACTATTGGCTTTCTTGTTTCTAAACAACAATCTGCACGTCGTACATCACATGAATCCCGGTGCGCCGTGGTACCGATTGCCCGCTCTGTATCGGGCTGGAAGAGATCGGTATCAGTCAACGAACGAGGCCTATGTCTATCGGTCCTACGGCCAGATCTTCCGCTCGTACCTTTGGCGCGCGAAGGATCCGGTGGCGCATCCGCTCTGGCCAAAGGGTTGATTTGACGACACAAGGGAATCCATGAGTTTGTGGATTCCCATCACCATCGCCGCCGCGGCATTTCAGACCGTGCGGTTCATGCTGCAAAAGTCGCTGAGCACCGTGAAACTTTCGGCAGCCGGCGCGACTTTTGCGCGGTTTGCGTATTCCATGCCACTGGCCGTTCTGGGCCTGATCGTGGCGATGCAGTTGACTGGTTTCAACCTGCCGGCCCTGACCGGGCGTTTCTGGTTGTTTGCAGTGATCGGCGGGACAACGCAGATACTGGCGACCATCTGCGTGGTGGCCCTGTTCAAACAACGCAATTTTGCCGTCGGTATTACATTCAAGAAGACCGAAGTTATCCAAACCGCCATCGTCGGATTTCTGGTCCTGGGCGATCAGGTGTCCTCGGGTGCGTTGTTCGCGATTGTTCTGGGACTGGTGGCTGTCTTGCTGTTATCGAAAAGCCCTGGTGGGGAAGGGGCTTGGTGGGCACACCTCACCAACCGTGCATCGCGCCTTGGGCTGGGTTCGGGCGTGCTGTTTGCTTTCTCATCCGTCAGCTATCGCGGTGCCTCGTTGGAGCTGGGGGATTTGAACGCCTGGTTCCGGGCGCTGGTCACTTTGGCAGTGGTGGTTTCGTTCCAATTCCTCAGCATGGGACTGTGGTTGCTGTGGCGCGACCGGGCCGAGCTGCGCGCAGTTTGGGACACACGCCGAACGGGCGTTTTTGTCGGGCTCACCAGTCTATGTGGATCGTTCTGCTGGTTCTTCGCCTTCACGCTGCAAAACGCGGCCTATGTCAAAGCTCTGGGGCAGGTCGAACTAATCTTCAGCCTGTTCGCCTCGCTCTTGTTTTTTCGCGAAAGAATCACCCGGCGTGAGATCGCCGGGATGATGTTGCTTGGTGCCTCGATACTGGCATTGGTGCTTACGATTTAGCCTGCGCGGCGTTCGTCAAAGCTGAGGGCGATGAAGCTGGGCAGGTGATCGCCCATCCCGACAACTGCAGGGCCCCTGTCGTCTCTGCGGCCGCGGTCACGGCCTTTGGACTCTTTGTCCTTACGGGGCTCTCTATCCTTGCGCGGTTCTCTATCCTTACGAGGCTCTCTTTCCGTGCGGGGCTCGCTTTTGCGCCGATCGGACTTTTTGGTGTCCGGCGCTTTGGACTGATTCTCGGTCTTTGGGGTATCGGCTTTGGAATCATCCGCCTCAATCGGGTTTTTCAGGCGGGGAATTTCCTTCTGAATCAACTTCTCCACCGCCGCCAGCGCCTTTTCATCGCGGGAAGAGCAGATCGTGATAGCCTTGCCCTCACGCCCCGCGCGACCGGTGCGGCCAATGCGGTGGACGTAATCCTCGGGGTGACCGGGGACATCGAAATTGATCACATGGCTGACGGATGGCACATCCAATCCGCGCGCAGCCACGTCCGAGGCCACGAGTAGGCGCAAAGACCCGTCCCGGAAGCCGTCGAGTGTTTTCGTGCGCTGGGATTGATCCAGATCGCCGTGGATCGCGGCGGCGTCATAGCCGTATTTCTTGAGAGACTTGGCGCAGATATCCACGTCGGTCTTACGGTTGCAGAAGATGATGGCGTTGGTGCACTTCTCGCCTTCAGCGTCGATCAGCGCCCTCAGGACATTGCGTTTCTGGCTGGCCTCACGATCCCGACGACCGCCTTTGAACATGACAACGCCCTGTTCAATAGTTTCCGAAGCAGTGGCCTGACGCGCAACCTCGACCCGCGTGGGTGCGGACAGAAAGGTGTCGGTGATCCGCTCAATCTCGGGCGCCATAGTGGCCGAAAAGAACAAGGTCTGGCGCGTGAACGGCGTCAGCGAGAAGATGCGTTCGATATCGGGGATGAACCCCATGTCCAGCATCCGGTCAGCTTCGTCGACAACCATGATCTGAACACCGGTCAAAAGAAGCTTACCGCGCTCGAAATGGTCCAGCAGGCGACCCGGTGTGGCGATCAGAACGTCCACGCCCCGGTCGATCAACGCGTCCTGCTCTTTAAAGCTGACGCCGCCAATCAACAGCGCTTTGGTCAGTTTTAAATGTTTGGCGTACGTGTCGAAATTCTCAGCCACCTGCGCGGCCAGTTCCCGCGTCGGGCACAGTACCAGCGAACGCGGCATCCGCGCACGAGCGCGCCCACGGGCCAGCAAGGTGATCATCGGCAGCGTGAAACTTGCAGTCTTGCCGGTCCCTGTCTGCGCAATGCCCAGGACATCGCGCCCTTCCAGAGCCGCGGGTATTGCGCCTTCCTGAATTGGGGTAGGGGATTCGTATCCGGCTTCCTCAATGGCTTTGAGGACCTTCGGGTTCAGGTTCAGTTCGTTAAATTTTGTCATGTATGTCCGGTTCATGCGGACACTAGACCTGGCCCGCGCGTCAATGGAATGCCGGGCCCGGATGGCCATGCGCTGTCAGGCACATTTCGGCTTTGCGCGGACATAACAAAATCATGAGGCAGGGTCAAATGAAGAGGTTTTAACCTGACGTCGCTAGCGCCCACTGCTGGTTTTCCGCAACAATTCAGCAGCTTCCGGGGAAGTGTTTCGCAACTTTCGCGTCCAGATCCAGCGGTCTGTGCCGGATCAACCCATATTCTTCGAGACGAGCGCGTACGCCGGGATCGGCACCGCTAATTTCGTCAAAGAACGCGCGCAAGCCGTCCTGGCCCTGTTCTGTCTCGATCCAGTTGAACAACTCATTCTTGTTCAGACCGCCCAGTTCGCGCGGAACATTAGGGGACATGCCGGGTTGATAGGACCCACGCGCCATCCGAAACTGATAATGCGCCGCCCAGTGGTCCCAGCCAGGGGCGTGGCGATGACACAGCTCCAACCCCGGAAGTTCGAATTTGCAGGGCAGAAGCTTTTTGTTTTGAAACAGGTTGTGGATGCGAAAGTTCAGCTTTTCCATGCCTGTGCGGACGAACAGCTTACCCTGAACGTGGCTGAGGAACCCGCCGAGTACAAAGCCGCCATAGTTGGGATAGATGGACTGCACCATGGCTGAGCGGTCCGGGCCGCTGGGGATATGCGCCTTGAACAGATCCTCGCCGCTTGCCATTGCCTCCATTGGCCGGACGCGGACGGCGGGGATGTCGGCGGGGACGGATTGCAACTGCTCCCGGATGGGTTTTGAAGACCACAGGAACTCGTCCACGTCGATATGGGCCAGCCAGTCCAGATCAGTGTTGCGATAGGCGAATGTGGCATGCAGCGTCTGACGAACCTGATGGCGTTCCGGTCGGTCGCGTTTGCGTTTCTCCCAAAAGGCATCGTCGCAGATTCGCGCTCTGATTTTCGGGTGTTTCCTGATGGCCCGGTGCGCCTCACGATTGGGTTCGTCCAGGTAGATGTACAGATAATCCACACCCAGATCGAGGTGATGGGCCGCGAACCTGAGTATGTCGCGGGTCGATCCGCGAACCATTGAGACGATACCCCAGGTCGTCATGCCCAGACCTGTTGTGCGACGCCATATTCACGCGCAACGCAAGAATGAGGGTCGGGCGATTCCATGCTGAATTCAAAAAGTTTTTTCTGGGCGCCGAACCCGTGTAGTGCGCCTGTGGGCGTCTGGAAGTCGTCATTCATGCGGGTAAAATTGCACAGGCCATGTTGCCTGTGCAATCAGTCTGACGCATCACACCATCATTTCTTTCGTGGCCGTCAGGTTCAGTTCGGGATAGTCGCGGATGACCCGGTCGATGTCCCACTGAAGACGCGTCAGATAGACGATGTCGCCATCATGATCATGGGCGATGTGCTGCTTGTTGGCGTTGACGAACTTTTCGACCTCGGCCTTGTCACCACTGACCCAGCGGGCCGAGGTGAACTGAGATGCTTCGAACCGAACGGGCAGGCCGTATTCCATCTCGATCCGGCTGGCGAGCACTTCAAATTGCAGCGCGCCAACGACGCCAACGATAAAGCCCGATCCGATTGAGGGTTTAAACACCTTGGCCGCGCCTTCTTCGGCAAATTGCATCAGCGCCTTTTCCAGATGTTTGGCTTTCATCGGGTCGCCGGGCCGCACGGTCTGCAGCAGTTCAGGCGCGAATGAGGGGATGCCAGTAACCCGGATCGCTTCGCCTTCGGTCAGCGTGTCGCCGATGCGCAATTGGCCGTGGTTGGGGATGCCGATGATATCACCAGCCCAAGCCTCTTCGGCCAGTTCCCGGTCCGATGCGAGGAACAGCACAGGGTTCGAAATTGCCATCGGTTTTTTCGACCGCACATGGGTCAGCTTCATGCCACGCTTGAAATGGCCCGATGCCATACGAACAAACGCCACGCGGTCGCGGTGCTTTGGGTCCATATTGGCTTGAACCTTGAAGACAAAACCCGCGACTTTCTTTTCGTCGGGTGCAATCTGACGCGGTTCGGCAGACTGGATCTGCGGCTGGGGGCCGTAGGCACCAATGCCTTCCATCAGTTCCTTCACACCGAACGAGTTGATCGCCGAGCCGAACCAGATCGGGGTCATATGCCCCTCAAGCACCGCCTGCGGGTCCATGGCGGGCAGCAGCTCGCGCGCCATCTCAACCTCTTCCAGGAACTTTTCCAACAGGTGCTCGGGCACGTGTTCGGCCAGTTTCGGGTCATCCAACCCGTTGATTTCGATACTTTCGGCCACTTTGTTACGATCGGCGCGGTCCATCAGTTCCAGCCGGTCGCGCAGCATGTCGTAGCAGCCGATGAAATCGCGACCTACGCCGATAGGCCATGCGGCAGGGGTAACGTCGATCGCCAGCATTTCCTGAATTTCGTCGATGATCTCGAACGTATCGCGGCTTTCGCGGTCCATCTTGTTACAGAAGGTCAGGATCGGAAGGTCACGCAGGCGGCAGACCTCGAACAATTTCTGCGTCTGGCTTTCCACACCTTTCGCGCCGTCTATCACCATCACGGCGGCGTCCACAGCGGTCAGCGTGCGATAGGTGTCTTCCGAGAAATCACTGTGGCCGGGCGTATCCACCAGATTGAATCTGAAAGTGTCATAGTCAAAGGACATCGCCGATGCGGAAACCGAGATACCGCGGTCCTTCTCCATTTGCATGAAGTCCGAGCGTGTTCGTCTTGCCTCACCCTTGGCGCGCACCTGACCTGCCATTTGAATGGCGCCCCCGTACAACAGGAACTTTTCAGTCAGCGTCGTTTTGCCCGCATCCGGGTGCGAGATGATGGCGAATGTCCGGCGCCGGGCGATCTCGGGCGGCAAAACGGGTTGGTTGGTGGCGGTATCAAGCATGAACGCGCGTATATGCGGGGAATTCTGCCGAAGCAAGACAAAGGGGGTGTTCAGAATCGCCTGACGGTGGCAAAAAGAACATATAGTGAACAAATTATGGAGAGGTGTGATGAATTTAAAAGAAATCGCAAACGAACTGGTCGCTGGTTGCCGAGAAGGCCGGGCCAAAGCGAATTTGGATAAGCTCTATGCGGACGATGCCGTTTCCGTCGAAGCCGTGGATTACTCGGGCATGGGGCGCGAAGTCGCCGGCCGCGACGCGATCCGTGGCAAACAAGAATGGTGGGAAGGTGCACATGATGTGACAAAAACTTCGGTAAGTGATCCATTTGTGCATGGTGAGGACCGCTTTGCCGTAATTTTCGAAGTAAAGGGCACAGTGAAGGAAAGCGGTGACAGCTTTGATATGCGCGAAGTCGCCATTTACCACGTCGCGGATGGCAAGATTGTGCGTGAAGAGTTCTTTTATTGATCAAAGGTCCATTGCTGGTCTTCCCTGAAAGGCTGGTGCTAGATGTGCGGCAAATACAGGGAGGATCAGATGGATCTTGGTATCAAAGGTAAACGTGCGCTGGTCTGCGCCAGTAGCAAAGGTTTGGGTCTGGGTTGTGCCGAGTCGCTGGCCGCCGCGGGTGTTGATCTGGTGATGAACGCGCGGGGGACTGAGGCTTTGGAGGCATCGGCTGACCGCATTCGCGCTGAACATGGCGTACAGGTTCAGACTATCGCCTGCGATGTGACTTCGACTGAAGGACAGGTGCAGGTAATCGAAGCCGCGCAGGGTGTTGATATCCTCGTGACAAATGCCGGAGGCCCGCCCCCGGGTTTGTGGTCGGACTGGGATCGCGATGATTTCATCAAGGCGCTGGACACCAACATGCTGACGCCGATTGCGTTCATGAAGGCTTTGTTGCCTGGGATGATGGACAAAGGCTGGGGCCGGGTGGTGAATATCACCTCGCAATCTGTGCGCGCGCCGATCCCCGCACTGGGTCTGTCGAACGCGGCACGTACCGGTTTGACGGGGTATGTCGCGGGAACTGCGCGTCAAGTGGCGCCGAAAGGGGTAACGATCAATAACTTGCTGCCGGGCATTCATGCCACCGACCGGGCGGACTCGTTGGATGGTGGCGTGGCTGCGCAAAAAGGAATTTCGATGGACGAGGCGCGCGCTGAACGCGCGGCAACCATCCCGGCGCGACGGTATGGAACGCGTGAAGAATTTGGTGCAGCCTGTGCGTTCCTGTGTTCGCAGAATGCCGGTTTCATTGTCGGGCAGAACATACTGCTAGATGGTGGCGCCACTAATCTGACGATGTGATCATGGCACAAAACTTCTCGCTTAAAGATCAACTGTTTAATGTCGAAAAGACCCGCTATTTGGCGGGGCTTTTCGCGGGCGCGGACCCGTCCTTTGATGCCGAGGCGTTTGAGGCGCAGGTCATGTCGCGTCTGCTGGATCTGGAGCTGAAAGAGAGGATGGCCTGGATCGCCGAATGTCTGCAACAGGCGGTGCCGGGCGACTTGCCTCAGATCGCACCTACGCTGCTGCGCGCCTTGCCGCCACCATTGGATCCCGGCAAAACGGATGACGATTTTGGTGATTTCATCTTTGCACCGCTGGGTGACTGGGTTGTTGCCGTGGGGATGGATCATCCTGAGCAGTCATTGGATGTGCTCGAGGAATTGACCCAAAGGTTTTCAATGGAATGGGCCATAAGGCCGTTCCTCAATACCCATCAGGAACAGGTGCTGGCGCGGATGCAGGAATGGTGCGCGCATGACAGCTATCACGTGCGTCGACTGGTCAGCGAAGGCACAAGACCGCGTTTGCCTTGGGGGCAGGCGGTGGGGCTGGACCTGACCGATCCGCTGCCTTTACTGGATCGGCTGCATGCCGATGGAACGCGCTATGTCACTCGGTCGGTTGCCAACCATCTGAATGATATAACCAAAAAAGACCCCGATCTGGTTTTGGACCGGTTGCAGGATTGGGGCGGGAACGGGCGGCAGGATCAGGCCGAGATGGGCTGGATGACCTCGCACACCTTGCGTGGGCTTGTGAAAGCAGGCCATCCGCGCGCCATGAAGATGCTGGGCTTTGATCCTGATGCTGAAGTTTCGGCCGATGTTACCATCAAGGGTGACGCGCAGATCGGTGGAGCGCTGGAGTTTGATGTCGTGCTGAATGGCAATGGAAAACAACCGGTTCTGGTCGATTACATTGTTCATTTTCAAAGGCCTGGGGGTAAAACCTCAGCCAAAGTGCACAAGCTGAAACAGTCCGCGTTGGCAGATGGTGCTCTTACCCTGACCAAAAAGCACAAGCTCAAAGGTGACGCGACCACGTTCAAACTTATCCCCGGTGCGCATCGGCTTGAGATACAGGTTAACGGCAAACTGCGCGCGGGTGTTGATTTCGAACTGTTGGCATAACCCCTACAACCCCTCACGCTTTCGTCAGATTCTAAAGGCTCGGATTGCGCCAGGCCCCGTGCTGCATTAGCTGCTATTCAGCCATCAGACAGAAGGATAACCGCGATGAAGCATGAGGCAGTGCAGAATTACTATGGCGAAGTCTTGCAGGGCAGCTCGGACTTGCAGACAAACGCGTGTTGTACGCCTGATGACATGCCGGATCATGTCAAAAAGATCCTGTCGAAAATTCATGACGAAGTTCTGACGCGCTACTATGGCTGCGGTCTGATCGCTCCGTACGACCTTGAGGGGATGAGCATTCTGGATCTCGGC
This sequence comes from Ruegeria sp. CDSB029, assembly GCF_059611125.1. Taxonomy (NCBI): domain Bacteria; kingdom Pseudomonadati; phylum Pseudomonadota; class Alphaproteobacteria; order Rhodobacterales; family Roseobacteraceae; genus Ruegeria; species Ruegeria sp. CDSB029. Next base: position 78,181 of record NZ_JBXWOX010000008.1, on the reverse strand, counting down.
TGCGGTGCAGGACGTGATGTTTATGCCTTGTCTGCAATGGTGGGCGAAAAGGGGCGCGTTGTCGGTGTGGACATGACGCCGGAGCAACTGGACATCGCGCGCGCGCATCAGGACTATCACGCGCAGGCCTTTGGGCATTCTGCCAGCAATGTAGAATTCCACCACGGCTATATCGAAAAGCTGGATGAGCTTGATCTGGAACCCGGTTCTTTTGACATCATCGTCTCGAACTGCGTGATCAATCTGGCCACCGATAAAGAAGCTGTTTTACGCGGTGCGCACCGGCTGCTGAAAGACGGGGGCGAGATGTATTTCTCGGACGTCTACGCCGACCGCCGAGTGCCTAAAGAGATGGCCGAGGATGAGGTTTTGTACGGCGAATGCCTGTCCGGCGCGTTGTATTGGAACGATTTTCTGTCAATGTCGCGCAAGGCGGGCTTTGGCGATCCGCGTCGGGTCACACACCGTCCGCTGACCATCGAAAACGCGGTGCTCGAAGAGCGTGTTGCGCCTCTAAAATTCCTGTCTGCCACCTACCGTCTGTTCAAGCTGCCCGAGTTGGAGCCTGCGTGTGAGGATTACGGCCAGGCCGTGATCTACAAGGGCACCATCCCGAACGCCCCGCATCTGTTCGAACTGGATGATCACCACGCGATCGAGGCAGGCAAGGTCTTTCCTGTCTGCGGGAACACTTGGATGATGTTGAAAGACACCCGTTTTGCCCGGCATTTCGACTTCATCGGCGATTTCTCGACCCATTACGGGATATTCGAAGGCTGCGGTGGTGAAAGCCCGTTTGAAGCCACGGGCGAGGCCCCATCCGGCGGCTGTTGCTGATCTCTTGCACCTGAGGGGCGGGGTTGTTATCCCCGCCTAAGCCCGATGGAATTGATCGGGAAATGCAACGGGGCCCATCGGTGACAGAAAACGCTACTCCTCCTCGGTTGGAAATCCGAAATCTGATCGCCCGGTATGAGGGGCGGGTTGTCGTGGATGACGTCTCACTGACGGTGCGGGCGGGGCAGGTGACCTGTTTGTTGGGGCCTTCGGGCTGCGGCAAGTCCACGACGCTGCGCATGATCGCGGGCGTCGAGATGCAGGAATCCGGTGAAATCTACGTCGATGGCAAGCTGATCTGTGACACGGTGTTTCGTGTACCGCCCGAGCGGCGCGAAATAGGGCTGATGTTTCAGGACTTTGCCCTGTTTCCGCATCTTAGCGTTGCCGACAACGTGGCCTTTGGCCTGAAGGGGCATAGGGACGAAAAACGCGCCCGCGTCGAAGCGCTGCTGCGCAAAGTCGACCTGATGCGTTTCGTCGATGACTACCCGCATCATCTGTCAGGTGGCGAGCAGCAACGTGTGGCACTGGCCCGCGCATTGGCCCCGCGTCCGCGGATCATGCTGATGGACGAGCCTTTCTCGGGCCTCGACAACCGGTTGCGGGACGGCATTCGGGATGAAACGCTTGCGATCCTCAAGGAAGAGGACGCCGCAGTTGTTCTAGTCACGCATGAGCCTGAAGAAGCGATGCGCATGGCGGATGAAATCGCCCTGATGCGGCGCGGTAAAGTCGTGCAACAAGGCGCGCCCTACAACGTCTTTACCCGCCCGGCGGACAAGGCGGCGGTGGCATTTTTTAGTGATATCAATGTTTTACCATCCAAAGTGAATGGAGCCCTGGCCGAAACGCCATTCGGGCAATTTCTGGCACCCGGCGTTCCGGACAATACAGATGTCGAGATCGTATTCCGCCCACAGCACGTGCGGCTGGACTTTGACCGTAACGGCAAGGGCCCGCTGCCGACACCGACCGACGGCGTTGCGGCGCGGGGCGTGGTCGAGCGGGCACGGTTTTTGGGCAACGAAAGCCTTGTTGAATTTCGGATGGACCATGATGGCTCAATCCTGAGGGCGACGGTGCCCAATGTCTTTGTTCCCAGTCCGGGGCGGGTCATGTGGCTGACCATCCGCCGTGACAGGTGTTTCGTTTTCCCGGTTTAGGCTGGAAAGCCACAGTTTAACGCCAAGTGGTGCGCGAAAGCATCAGATTGGACGCGCGCTTTGCTTGCCGCGACGCGGGGGCGGGTCTATCAAGGGCAAAACGCCGGGTGGATGGGGCTTATGCGTATACTTCTGACCAATGATGACGGGATCAATGCCCCAGGGCTGATCGCACTTGAGGCGATTGCCGCCGATCTGGCAGGCCCGGATGGCGAGGTTTGGGTCGTGGCACCTGCGTTCGAACAATCGGGTGTCGGCCACTGCATCAGCTATACCCACCCGATGATGGTCGCCAAGCTGGGCGAACGCCGCTTTGCCGCCGAAGGCTCACCCGCTGACTGTGTGTTGGCCGGGCTGCACGACGTCATGAAAGACACGCCGCCCGATCTGGTGTTGTCCGGTGTGAACCGGGGCAACAACTCGGCCGAGAACACGCTGTATTCCGGCACGGTGGGTGGGGCGATGGAAGCTGCCCTGCAGGGTATTCCTGCGATTGCCTTGTCGCAGTATTTCGGACCGCGGAACCTGGGTCTGGATGATCCTTTTGAGGCTGCAACGCGTTACGGGGCCGACCTCGTGCGGCGAATTCTAAAAGCAACGCCTGGAGAGCAGGGCGATTACCGCCTGTTTTACAACGTGAATTTCCCGCCTGTCCCAGCGGATGAGGTTCTGGGGACGCGCATCGCGCCGCAGGGTTTTCGTCGGGATACCAATTTCTCGGTTGAACCGCACAGCTCGCCCTCGGGTCGGAGGTTCCTGTGGATCAAGGGCGGCTATCAGCACAACCCGACCGCACCCGGCACGGATGCGGCGGTTAATCTTGGGGGCTACATCTCGGTCACACCGATGCGTGCGGACCTGACGGCCCATGATGTTCTGGAACAACTGAAGTCGATCGAATGAGCGGGCTTGATCCAGAAACAACCATGCAGTTCCTCTTTGCCCTGCGGTCGCGCGGGGTAACGGATGCGCGCGTTCTGGCTGCGATGGAACAGGTCGATCGGGGCCGTTTCGTCAAGGGTCTGTTCGCCGAGCGCGCTTATGAGGATACACCGCTGCCGATCGCCTGTGGCCAGACGATCAGCCAGCCTTCGGTTGTGGGGCTGATGACGCAGGCGCTGGATGTGCGCCCTCGTGACACGGTGCTGGAAGTTGGTACAGGCTCGGGCTATCAGGCGGCGGTTCTGTCCAAGCTGGCGCGCCGGGTCTATACGGTCGAACGTCATAAACGTCTGGTGCGCGAAACCGGCGAGCTGTTTCGAGAACTGGGAATGACCAATGTGACGGCGATGCTGTCTGACGGATCGTTCGGTTTGTCGGAACAAGCCCCGTTTGATCGTATCATTGTGACCGCCGCCGCCGAGGACCCGCCCGGGCCGCTCTTGGCGCAGCTCAAAATCGGCGGTATCATGGTTTTGCCGGTGGGACAGTCGGATGCGGTTCAGACCCTGATCCGGGTCAGACGCACTGAGACCGGCCTGGACTATGATGAATTGTTGCCCGTTCGGTTCGTGCCCCTGCTAGAAGGGCTTGGCAAAGACGGAGCGTAAGGAAATATTTCGCGATAAGCGCTGGAACCCCGGACAACAGGGGCAGGCGGTGAGGACAGTAAAATGAGAGCAGTTTCCAAATCAGCAGTCGCAGCAGGTGTTGCGTCTTTGGCGTTCCTCGCGGGATGCGAGGGCCCCATAGATTATGATCTGCGCGGCAATGTCGGTGGTTTTTCCACGGCCGATGCGGCGCAGGCGGCCACCGCGAACCGGCCTGCTCCGGATGCGCGTGGCGTGATCAGCTATCCCAATTATCAAGTGGCCGTTGCGCGCCGGGGCGACACGGTTGGCGATATCGCTGCCCGGGTCGGATTACCGGCAGCGGAAGTCGCGCGTTTTAACGGATTGCAAGCTGCGGACCAGCTGCGTGATGGCGAGGTGGTCGCCTTGCCCCGTACCGTCAGCGCGGCCAGCTCTGTCGATATCGCGACAATTGCAGGCACTGCGATTGACGCAGCTCCGGCGGATGGGTCGGTGCGCACATCGACGCTGGAACCGGCACAACCAACCGCCGCGCCTGCTCCGGCCCCTGCGCCGGCGGGACCCGAACCCATTCGCCACAAGGTCAAGCGCGGCGAAACCGCGTATACGATCGCGCGCCTGTATAACGTGCCGGTAGATGCCTTGGCCGAGTGGAACGGGCTGGGGTCGGACTTTACCGTGCGTGAAGGACAGTTTCTGCTGATTCCTATCAAGAACCAGCCTGCGCCCCGTCAGGAGGCGGCCGCCGTGACAACAGTCCCTGCGACTACGATCACCCAACCTGGGCAGGGATCGCCGACACCGACGCCGCCCAGCGCGACGCAACCTCTGCCGGATGAAGTCATCAAGCCCGCCGAGCCCGCACCTGACGTGACCGCCGAAGCGCCAACTACGCAAAGCAATTCTGCGCTTGGACTGCCTGTCACAGGTACGATCATCCGCACCTATAAAAAGGGCTCGAACGAAGGCATCGACATTGCGGCCTCGCCTGGTAGCCCGGTTAACGCTGCCGCAGCGGGCACCGTCGCCGCAATCACGGCAGACGCGGATCAAGTGCCGATCATTGTGGTAAAGCACAACAGCGACCTGCTGACCGTCTACGCGAATGTCGAAAACATCACTGTGAAAAAGGGTGCTCGCGTCAAGCGCGGCCAAAAGATCGCCTCCTTGCGCGGTGGCGACAATGCTTATGTGCATTTTGAGGTTCGTAAAGGGTTCGAATCTGTCGATCCGGAACCCTATCTGCGGTGAAGGTTATGGCCCTGAGCGGGCCAAGCATTCGGCCAGAGTATTTGCGAAAAGACGAATCCCGTCAGGCGTGCGGATCATAATCGCTTAGGCGCTTGCCGGGCTCGTCTGCGAAGACCTCCGGCAGGGGCGAGATTGCTTCGATCAGGTCTATGCGAAAAACACGGAACCCCTGACGTAACTCGCACCACGCCGTCAGTGTCCAGACGCGCCCCCAGTATTCCATGTGCAGGGGGCGTATGACCCGATCGGTCAGAACGCCGTCGATCCGGCGGTAAGACAGTCGTAACTTTTGCCGCGATTTGATGGCGGCGCGGATCGGGGCCATATGCGCCAGCCCACGGGCTGCATCGGCAAAGGGATAGACCGCAAATTTCCAACTGTCAGCCTCGGCCACGACCTGCGTGGGCAACACGGCGTCGATCTTGTCGGCCAGCGACGTGGCTGCGGCCTTGAGGTCGGGGTCTGCGGCTTCGGCCACGATGGCCATACCGAGGTTCAACGCCTCAAGCTCGGCAGGGGTTAGATTCAGCGGGGGCAGGGTGATCTGCTCACGCACCATGTAGCCCACACCGCGTTCGCCCTCGACGGGGATGCCCGAGGCAACCAGCGTATCCATGTCGCGATAGATGGTGCGGACCGACACCTCAAGCCGGTCCGCGATGTCCTGCGCACGGTGCAGTTTGCCGTCGCGCAGGATCTGGATGATATCGAACAGCCGGTCAGAGCGGCGCATGGGATGTCCTGTGTGTCATGACGCTCCGATGGTCCAATGGATTGCATCGTGGCGCATGGTGACCGTGTCTGGAGCGATTGCGGCCATCACCGCGGGGGCGAAGTCCTGTTTGGGAAAGGCAGCGGCGGCGGATTGAGCGCAATCCATGTCTGCCCAGATGACGGTGTCGGTCCAAAGCCCGTCATCCCCTGCGCTGAGGCGCCGAAAGACAAATCCATCTGCGTTCCGAACAAAGGATTCGGTGCCTTTCATGATGTTCACGAAATCCTCCTTTGTTACATCGGCCGCGAGTTTGAAGGTTACGGTTTCTGCGATTTGTGTCACGTCATGCTCCTGTTTTGATGGGACAGGGCCGTTCTACGCGCTCTCAACTGACATAAACCTGTCAGTTGAGAATTGCGAGTCCTCAAAAATCACGTGATCCGTTCATTTTTGGGCACAGAACCAGGCCGACACGCTTTTGCGATGGACCGCCCGCGCGTAAACACAGTGCCAGATCATATTCCCGGCGCGCTTGCGCCGACTTCAAAGGAGAAGAGACATGCTTAACAATATCGGACTTCCCGGTCTTCTGCTGATTGCCGTTGTGGTGCTGGTGCTGTTTGGCCGCGGCAAAATCAGCTCGCTTATGGGCGAAGTGGGCAAAGGCATCACCTCGTTCAAGAAAGGCGTGAAAGAAGGCGCGGACGAGTTGGAGCAGGACGCGTCCGAGGTGGCAAAAGACGTCACGCCCGAGACAGACAAAGACAAGGTCTAAGCGCAGATGTTTGATCTGGGCTGGACCGAGCTTCTGGTCATCGGCGTTGTTGCCCTGATCGTTGTTGGGCCAAAGGACCTGCCAGTGTTGTTCCGCAATGTCGGCCGCTGGGTTGGCAAGGCCCGTGGCATGGCGCGCGAGTTCAGCAGCGCCATGAACGAGGCAGCGGATCAGGCGGGCGTGAACGAGATCAAGAAGGGTCTGAATGCGGCTACCAATCCTGTGAACACCGCCATGGACGGTGTCAAAGAGGCCGCACAGGAAATGGCCAAGAGCATGGACCCGACCAAGTTCGACCCCGACAGCGAAACCGGCAAGCTGGCTGCTGAACGTGCCGAGCAGGCCAAGAAGATCCAGGCCTCGACCGCGCGTGCCGCTGCCGAGCGTAAGGCCAAAGAAGCTGCGGATGCGCTAGCCAAGGCTGAAGAGGCCGAAGCCGCGCTGAATACTGAAAGCAAGACATGAGCAATACCGACGAGATCGAAGACAGCTCGGCCCCATTGATCGAGCATCTGGCAGAACTGCGCACGCGGTTGATTCACTGCGTCGTGGCGTTCCTGATCGGGATGATAATCTGTTTCACGGTCGCTACGCCGCTGTTTAACTTCCTGACGAATCCCTTGTGTCAGGTTCTAGCTGATCGCGGACAGGATTGTGGGCTGATCTTCATCTCACCGCAGGAAGGTTTCTTCGTTGCTATCAAGGTTTCGTTGCTGGGCGGCTTCATACTGGCGTTCCCCTATATCGGGATGCAGATGTGGCGGTTCGTGGCACCAGGCCTTTACCGGACAGAAAAGAATGCGTTCCTGCCGTTCATGCTGGCGTCGCCGTTCATGTTCCTGCTGGGGGCAAGCTTTGCGTTTTACGTGGTCACGCCGCTGGCTTACGACTTTTTCCTGGGTTTCCAGCAGTTCGGAGCGGAAGGCGAGGCAGTAGTTGACGGCACGGTCACAGCGCCGCTGAGCGTGGTCTTCCAGGGCTCGGCACAGGAATACCTGAACCTGACGATCAAGTTCATCGTGGCCTTTGGGCTGTGTTTCCAGCTGCCGGTTCTATTGACCCTGATGGGCAAAGCCGGGTTGGTAACTGCCGAAGGTCTGGGGGGCGTGCGTAAATACGCTGTGGTTGCCATTCTGGTTCTGGCCGCGCTGGTGACGCCGCCTGACGTGATCACGCAGGTCATCCTGTTCGTGGTCGTCTATGGGCTGTACGAGGTTTCGATCTTCCTGGTCGCACGTGTTGAGAAGAAGCGCGAGGAACAACTGCGCGCCGATGGATACTATGACGACGAAGAAGAAGCGGATGAAGAGATCATTCAGGAAGAAGAAGGCAAGTAATCCTGATGATCGGTAACAATCAGGCGCGCCCGTTGGGGCGCGCCTTTTTTGTGCGCGGCTCTTGTTGCGCCCGGCGGAACATGGTTTGAAACCAGCAAAACCGACCGGAGGCGCCTATGAACGACCAAGCCCTGAACCGTATCGCTGACGCCTTGGAACGCATGGCACCGGCGCCTTTGGCCGCGCCTGACTTCGCGGCAGCCCCGGCCTTTGTCTGGCAAGTCGAGCCGGACCGGCTGGAGCCGGTCAAACAGGTCAACCGTGTCGATCTGGACCTGCTGGTGGGCATTAATCGCTCACGTGATACGTTGCTGGACAACACGCGCCGCTTTGCGGCCGGATACAAGGCCAACAACGCGCTGTTGTGGGGTGCGCGGGGCATGGGCAAATCCAGCCTCGTGAAAGCTGTCCACGGTACGTTGCAGGCGGAATTTCCTGACCTCAAACTAGTCGAACTCCAGCGTGAAGACATGGGCTCGGTCGCGCGCCTTCTCAACCATCTGCGCGCCGCTCCGCACCGGTTCATTCTGTTCTGCGATGACCTGTCGTTCAGCCACGATGATCAGCATTACAAATCACTCAAGGCGGTGCTGGACGGAGGCATCGAGGGCCGCCCCGAAAACGTTGTCTTCTACGCGACCTCGAACCGCCGTCACCTGATGCCGCGGGACATGATCGAAAACGAACGCTCCAGCGCGATCAATCCGTCAGAGGCGGTCGAGGAAAAAGTCTCGCTCTCTGACCGGTTCGGCCTGTGGCTGGGCTTCCATCCCTGCGATCAGGATGAATACCTTGCGATGATCGACCGGTATTGCGCGGCTCATGGTGTAAGCGTCGACGCCGATATCCTGCGCGCCGAGGCCATCGAATGGCAAGCCACCCGGGGCGGACGCTCGGGTCGCGTGGCATGGCAGTTCTTTGTCGATCTGGCTGGGCGCAACGGCGTGCATATCGCCTAGACCGCCCGCTACATCAGGCCAAAATACCCCCACTGGAGGCATGGCCTAAAGGGCAATTCCTACAACAATGCCAAAATTCTGGCAGCCTCATCCGCCGGGTTTATCAACGCATTGCGGTCTTCGCCGGGATGGAACCTGGCGCGTACGGCCGTCGGCATCGGCGCGGGTTCCACGATCGAAACGCGCGGACCCGTGCGTTCTGTCTCCACCGCCCAACTGCGGGCAAGCGCCAATTGCGCGGCCTTAGTTGCTCCATAGATGCCATAGAACTTCTCACCCGCTTTGGGATCGTCAAAAAACACCGCATGGCCGCTGTCGCCCAACAGGGGGGCAATATACGGGATCAGAACCGACGTGGCTGTTGCGTTGATGTTGACCGCCTTCGTCCATTCCTTGGGGTCCACGAAATGCACAGGCGTCAGGGCCGAGGTGTGGACTGCAGTGTGCATCCACAGATCAACTTTGCCCCATCGGTCATGGATTCCCCGGCACAGGGTCGCCATGGCGTTCGGGTCCGCGATGTCCATCGGCGCAAGCGTGGCCGCGCCACCTTTGGCTGTGATCCGGTCGTCTAACTCTTCCAGCCCACCAGTGGTGCGGGCAACGGCGACGATGTGATACTCGGGTGCCAGAGCTTCGGCCAGGGCAGCACCCAATCCGCGCGAAGCCCCGGTGATGAGGGCAATTTTAGTCTGATCGGTCATAAGGGCGGTTTGAACCCATGCGCGCAGGGCGTCAAGACAGATTAACTTCCGGGGATGACGATCCGCTTGGTCTGGCCGCTTTGTCGCAGCATGACGCCTTCGTCATCAATGGCAATCACAGTGCCCGACGACACCCGGCTGCCGGGCTTGACCTCTTTGACCCGGCCTGACGACAGGCGCACCAACGCACGCATGTCAGCTTTTGGACCAAAGACGCCCAGCACAGAGACTGAGTTCTTCTTTAGCGCGCCCGTCTGTGTGGCCGCGTTTTTGACGTTGGCGTTTGACATAATTTTCGGCCTGGCCACGTTGGCCTGACCCCTTGTTTTATGAGTGGTTCGGCAAATGCGCTATCAAACGAAGGACAGGAACTAAAGAGGCGGGGATTGCGCGATAGCGCGGCTGAATAACTGCGCCGCCGAAGCTCCTGCAATTGCGGTTTCTTCATCGAAAAGTTGTGCGCGAAAACCAACCGATCAGGCGCGGCCCATACGTGAAAAGGCCCGCATCGCAATTGCGAAACGGGCCATCACTGCAGTCTGATTCGGGCGCGTATTCTTAGCCGGACGCCAGTTTGGCCGCATTCCAGGACCCGCCGGGCACCTGCATGTCCTGCTTTTTCTTGCTGACCCGGCTGCTGTTTTCGAGGCTGTCCAGATAGTCTTCGCTGACGCTGCCGGTAATGTAATTCCCGTCAAAGCACGAGCAATCGAAGGATTCGATATCCGGGTTACCTTCCTTGGCGGACCAAATCAGGTCATCGAGATCCTGATAGAACAGGGCGTCTGCGCCCAGCTCCTGCCGGATATCCTCAATGTTCTTACCGTTTGCGATCAACTCATGCTTTGTGGGCATGTCGATACCATAAACGTTGGGGAATTTTACCGGTGGCGAGGCGCTGGCGATGAACACCTTCTTGGCCCCGGCTTCACGGCACATTTGAACGATCTTTTTGATCGTGTTGCCGCGCACGATGGAATCGTCGATCAGCAATACGTTGTGACCTTTGAACTCCAGCGGAACCGCGTTCAGCTTGCGGCGTACGGATTTCTGACGCTCTTCCTGACCGGGCATGATGAATGTGCGGCCTACATAGCGGTTCTTGACCAGACCCTCACGGTAAGGAATGCCCGTGGCTTTCGCGACCTCAAGCGCCACAGGGCGCGCGCTGTCCGGCACAGGAATGATGCGGTCGATCTCAAGGCCTGCAGCCTCAATCTGGCGCGCCAACGTCTGGCCCATACGCATCTGGGTTTTGTAGACCGAAACACCATCTAACAGCGAATCCGGACGGGCCAGATAGACGTATTCGAAGATACAGGGGGTCAGTTGACCTTCGACCGCCTGGAACGTGTGCATGTTGCCATCGAGGTCAATCAGGATGGCCTCACCCGGTTTCACATCGCGCAGCTTTTCAAATCCGTTGATGCCGAATGCCACGTCTTCGGACGCAAAGGCATAGTCGTCGCCGTCTCCATCCACATCGCGCTTGGCAACCGACAGCGGTCGAATGCCGTAGGGATCGCGAAACGCCAGCATGCCAACACCGGCCACCAGACAGATCACTGAATAGGCACCCTGAACGCGTTCCATTGTCATCTTCACACCGGCAAAGATGTTGCGGATCGGTTCGGCATTGCCATTGACCTTGATTGCGTCGGCCACTTTGTCGGCCAGCACATTCAGCATAATCTCTGAATCCGACGTGGTGCGCAGATGACGACTGTATTTGGCGGTGACTTTCTCGCGCTGCTCGGCGGTGTTGGTGATGTTGCCGTTATGGACCAGATAGATGCCATAGGGCGCGTTGACGAAGAACGGCTGTGCCTCAGCCGCGCTAAGCGATCCGGCCGTAGGGTAGCGCACATGCCCCATACCGACCTGTCCCAGCAGGGTCTCGGCGTCGCAGGCGTTAAAGACGTCTTTGACCAACCCGTTGGCTTTCTTCTCTCGGAAGAATTCACCGGTATAGGTCACGATCCCCGAGGCATCCTGACCCCGGTGCTGCAACATCAGCAGCCCGTCATAGATTTCCGCAAAGACATCATGTGTCCTGCTTGCGATCCCTAAAATGCCACACATATACGGGCTCCAATTTCCATGACGTGTTTATGTTGATTAGGTGTGCGGGTCGGACCGTCTGGACAGCGGTATCTGTACGCATTGTCGCCCGGCCGATTGGCGGCGCGCACACGCCAGCGTCGCAACGGTAAGCGCGTAAGAAAACAGATACAGCAAGATCGGCAGCTCCGATTCCATGTCAGTTCGCCACTCACATAATGCCTAAGCGCGCCTGTGTCATCAAAGGATCACATTCGCGATTTGACGCATGCGGATTCTGCCAAAAACAAATTGAAAAGGTGACAGCGGCCGCGGGCATGTGGTGTCATGGTCGACATAGTGAGTTTTCGGCAATGATACAGGTTCGATCGGATACCCGGCATGTGGCAGCACAAACAAGGAAACAAAAAAGAAGAACCGGTAAAGCGCCGGTGTCACCGATGCAGGGGCATGGGGCGGGCACCCTGTCAGATCTGTAATGGATCGGGGGAGGTTATCAAAAGCCGCGACATTCACGGGAAGCCGATTTTCAATCGCTGCGACGGCTGTTTCGGTTTAAAGACGATTAGATGCACGGTTTGTGCAGGCGAAGGGTTCGTCTGAGCCCGAATGCGATCTGGAAAATTCCCGGCTACATTCCAGTTCATCAGGACAAGTATTGCAGCTTGTTCGGTATTGCTGTCGTCATCATTTGATGTCGACGATCTGTTCCCAAATTCGTTGGGACGCCTGCGGTGGTTCAGTTTGTGGTCGGCGGATTTTCTTACTTTCGCTGTGGCAGCGCGGATGGCTGCTATCCACCAGATGACAACGACTTTCGAACATCCACCATCAACCTCTCAAAGTTCACTTCAGCGTCAGTTCGAACTTCTAACAACGTGCCCATTCGAAGAGGAAAGCGATTGGTCCAAGAATCTAAGCGCTTTGCCAGTTCTTTGGTGTCACGTTGCTTATCTAGGTGTCCTGGATGTCTCGTTCTCGACAAAAATCGCCTGAGGGCCTCTTCTGGGGAGCACAAGCAACACACCTCAACCAATGAATCGTATTCCTCAACTAACCAATCCGACGGCGTTCCGCTATCTGCGGTACTTCGTAGCGGCCGCCAATGTGACACGAGGACGGCGGAACCTGACTTTTTAGCTGCTTTTTGGAATGCGTCATCGCTTTGCCTGCTGAGGCTTTTTCGATGGTTCCATGAAGAGACACTCTCACGCTCGTATAGGTCTTCGAGGAAATCGTCTTTGTCTAGAAACTCAAAGCCCAAGGGTTTAGAGATTTCACGAGCGACTGTCGTTTTTCCACTTGCTGGAAGACCCGTTACGATCACTGCGTGTCTCATGAAAACACCCTTCCATAGGACCCGGGGAAACAGGCTCGCCTGTATATCGTGACCTTCATTCGACGGCGCGTCCGGAGTAGATCCTACGAATTGACTGCCCAGAAACAGCGGCGGACATTGGTGGAGATTGTTGTATGCGATGCGTTGGGCTCAATACTGCCATTGACCGCTCGTAAATATGATCGCTGCAGACCACCGTTCGATGATCTGCAGCATTTGTTCAAAGGCCATGCCCACAGCAAGGGAAACTTTATTCCGTAGTCGTGGGGGCTGTCAGATCCTCGGCCGGTGCGGAACCTTCCGCACAGCTGGCGACCAGTTCTTCATATTGGCGGGTAACCCAGCCAAGGGCCGCTTCGGGGTTCTGTTCTTCGATCTTATCGCTGAACTGTTCGAACACTTTGGCCGAGCGGCTTTCGTCAACGATCGTATAGGACTGACCCGTCATCACAGTGTCATAGACAAAGAACGCGATGGCAACCAACAGGATGCCGCGGGCGATGCCGAAGAAGAAACCGAGTGCCTGATCCAGACCGCCCAACGCAGATCGCTGGACGATCGACGAAAACAGGGGCGTAAAGATGCTGACAATAATAAGTGCAACTGCGAATACCGCAGCAAAGCCCGTGATGACGGACAATTCGCAGCTGTCGCGCAGGAAATCCCCAACAACCGGAATCTCTTTGACCAGTGGCACCGCTTGGGGCGCGAAAATAAAGGCCAGCACTGCGGCTGCGACCCAGCCTGCGATGGCCAGAACCTCACGTAAGAAGCCGCGCGAATAGGCAAGAATGCCTGAAACGACGATGATCAGGGCAACGACCCCGTCAATTATTGTAAAACCTTCCATGGCCCTCGCCTGTTCTTTTTCTGCCCCTCAGGGGGCGACCTTAACCTGCTCCGAAGGTTTCGCCAACAAACCCAACCAAATCAGAGGGTCGGGTGAGTGTCAGACCTGCCACAGTACCGGTTTTGCCGCCCGCCGGAGCGATTGCCGATGTGAAACCAAGTTTTTGGGCTTCTTTCAACCTGTTTTCGGTCTGTGGGGCCGGTCTAAGTGCCCCAGATAACGAGATTTCTCCGAAAACAACGGTATCTGCGGGCAGGGCTGTGTCTTCTCGGGCACTCAACAGGGCTGCTGCAACGGCCAGATCTGCGGCGGGTTCACCGATTTTCAATCCGCCGGCGACGTTGAGGTACACATCGAGACCCGCAAAAGGGATGCCGCAGCGTGCTTCGAGCACGGCGAGGATCATTGCCAACCTTCCACTGTCCCAACCGACAACGGTCCGGCGCGGTTGTGAATGCGGGGACGGGGCTACAAGCGCTTGTAATTCAACTAAAACGGGGCGTGTGCCTTCGATCCCGGCAAAGACTGCCGATCCGGGGCTGGGCGTGCCGCGTTCGGACAGGAACAAGGCCGATGGGTTGGTCACCTGTGCCAGCCCTTTGCCAGTCATTTCAAACACGCCGATCTCGTCCGCAGGGCCAAAGCGGTTCTTGACCGCCCGTAGGATGCGGAACTGATGGCCGCGCTCGCCTTCGAAATAAAGGACGGTGTCCACCATATGTTCGACGACGCGGGGACCCGCAATTTGGCCTTCTTTGGTGACGTGGCCGACCATGATGATTGAAACACCGTGTCGTTTCGCAAAGGTGGTCAATTCATGCGCAGCGGCCCGGACTTGTGACACCGAGCCCGGTGCGCTGTCCACATTGTCGGCCCACATGGTCTGAATCGAGTCGATGATGGCCAGACCGGGTTTCTCAGCCTCAAGCGTCGTCAGTATGTTCCGCAGATTGGTTTCGGCGGCCAGTTGGACCGGTGCATCCTCTAGCCCCAGCCGGCGCGCGCGCATGCGCACCTGAGCGCTGGCTTCTTCGCCAGATACGTAGATGGTCTTGACGCCCGCACGTGCAAACCGCGCTGCGGCCTGTAACAGCAGCGTCGACTTGCCGATACCTGGATCACCCCCAACCAGCAGGGCCGAGGCCGGGACCAGACCGCCACCCAAAACGCGGTCCAGTTCTTCTACGCCGCACAAGGTGCGCGGCGGCGGTGTTTCCTCGGTCGACAGGTCCGTGAGTGTAATGGACTGGCCACGTTTGCCGCCGAGGGATTTCTTTGCAGGGCCAGCCGAAAGAGGCACGTCTTGCGTGATTGTGTTCCATTCACCGCAGGCGTCGCACCGCCCGGACCACCGGGAATGCGTTGCGCCACAAGCCGAGCAGGAGAAAGTTGTCTTTGCCATTCGGCCTTGGTGCCCGAGCGCGGGCGGTTCTTCAAGCCCTTGTTGGGCTTTCATCTCTGCCGGAGGCGCGCCGCGTCCTCAGGCCCTATGGGCCATCGTCCCCGGCGGGCACTGTCGCGCCTATTCCGCTGCGCGGGGCGGCGACATTGCTATGACGCTCGATTTCTTGGGATCGCGGTCGTCCACGGGCGATTGAAGCTGTGCCGACAATTCGGGCAACAGTTCAAACAGTTCGTCCCGCAAACGTGCCAGCTGCGATTTGGCAATGGATTCTTCCATTTCTATATCGTGGGTCCATTGGCGCAGCTCATGCTGGATGACCTGCGCTTCTTCGATCCGCTTCTGGAACGTCTCAATTTCTTCCTGACGTTGCTGCAGGAACGTGCGAGCACGGCTGACGCGCGCATCGCCATAGGTTTCTGCCAGCTCTTGGCTGATTTGGCTCATTTGTGCGGCCAGCTCCAGGATTTCGGGTTCAAGCGATTGCAGGTCAGGGTGGTGGCGCAGGAAGGCCATCCTTTCCTTGACCGCGTCGAATTCTGAGGACAGCAGAAACGTTTCGCCGCGATCTGCTGAATGGGCCAAGTGATAGGCCTGAGCCACGTCATGCATGTTCAATGAGAACTTACGATGTGACGTTTCAAGCGCCATCATCCGGGCGTTTGCGGGAAGATAAAACGCCAACATGAGAATCAGCACCGTCAGGCCTGTCTGAACATACATACCTGCGTCGACAGCTGGACCTGTGCCGAAACCGGCCTGCATGGATAGCCAGGGCAGTACCCCCAAAGCGGACAGAAAACACGCGCCAACCGAGAACAGGGCCGCAGTGCATATGAGGAAAAAAGTCAATCTTAAAAAGGCATTCTGAAATTGCAATGTGATGTTGTGGAGGGCAGTCATCTTAGACGAACTCCTTTTGAAACCGGAACACACCAGCCCAAAGCGGGGACATCTAACGCACACAGAATGATCCGCTCAGGACCGAAACTACAAAAATTTTCTGCTCGAAATATAAAGATGATACTCAGATAAGCGTTTTCAATCAATTACGTCTGAGAATTTCGTGATCCGCGTGTCATTTCGGTAATGTGGCCTAGTGCGAGCGAGGCCAGAATGCACGCCGTGAACAGGTAAAGACCCCATGCAGTTTCGATGGTCGCGTAGGAGATTCCCTTCGCCAGCGTGATATAGAGCGCGATCAGGAAGATGTCCGCCATGGCGAGTTTCCCGAGTAGGTTGAGCGCAGGTTGGACGCGCGGGTCCAACAAGTCCCATTGGATAAGCGCTGTGCCGATGGTTTTGATGTATGGTGCGAAGAGGGCGAAGATGGTGACAATCAGGGCCAGAAAGACGTCCGATTTCCACAAGGATTGCAGGCCGGTGATGACACTGATCTCGCTGAGGCCGAAGATTGGGAGAAGCCCTGCGCGCATCAGCGGGGCGAACCACGCGATGGGGTAGAGGATCAGGAGCGAAAGGGTGGCGAAGCGGAGCATGAATCTATATTTGGGTAATCAAAATAAACAATCCAACCAGAAAGCTTGCAAAGTCGATTTTCCATGCTTTTCCAGCCCATTTTCGCAAAAACAGCCTGCGGCAGTTAAGCCCCAAAAGGATGCACGTAATTCCCAGAGTAACATTCAGTGCAGGGATTTGTGCATTTTCTGCCCAGCGCAAGCCAAAGAAGGCCACCGCGATTAGTACAACTACCGCTATCCAAGTCAGAACGGTAGCCTTTGCATTGCTCTCGTCTTCGGCATACAGTCCGAAACTCCAGCCGAGCTGTTTTCTTTGAATAGTGGTCTGAGATTCGTCGTATTTGCTGTTCGAAAACTGTGACTTCGCAAAGGCAGGAAAAACGCCGGATGTAGAGATCACAATACCCGTCAAATACGCAAGGCCCAAAAGCCTGATGAGATCTGACAGTTCTATCAGGCTGACGTTCATCTTTATCTCACCGCCTCAATCGGCCCTTCCGCACTCCCGCTGATAAACTGCTCCACATAAGGATCACCCGACGCATCCATCTGGCTGACCGGGCCGGTCCATTGGATGACGCCTCCGTGCAGCATGGCCACGTTGTCCGCAATCGCGCGGACAGAGCTCATGTCGTGGGTGATGGTCATCGCGGTGGCGCCCATCTCGGTCACGATCTCGCGGATCAGGTCGTTGATGACGCCGGACATGATCGGGTCCAACCCTGTGGTGGGCTCGTCGAAGAAAATGATCTCGGGCTCGGCGGCGATGGCGCGGGCGAGGCCCACGCGTTTTTGCATCCCGCCCGACAGTTCGGAGGGGAAGCGGTCCGCGACGTCGGATTTCAGGCCCACGCGGCGCAGTTTTTCGATGGCGATCTCACGCGCGTACTCGGCTGGGCGTTTCAACGGACCGCGCAGCAGACGGAAGGAAACGTTTTGCCAGACGGGCAGGGAATCGAACAGCGCCGCGCCCTGAAACAGCATCCCGAAGCGGGCCAGGAATTTATCGCGGTCACCTTTTGCAGCGTCCTTACCGTTTACGTAGATCATCCCGCTATCGGGTTTGATCAGGCCCAGAATGCACTTCAGCGCCACGGACTTGCCGGTGCCCGAACCACCGATGATGACCATCGAGGTGCCCTTGGGGATCTCAAGGCTCATGCTTTGCAGAACCTGATTGTCGCCAAAGGCTTTTGCTACGTTCTCCATCCTGATCATACCGAGAAGAACACTCCTGTGAGAATGAAGTTGGCGGCCAGGATCATGATCGCGGCGGATTCGACCGATGACTTGGTCGCTCGGCCAACGCCTTGCGCACCCCGGCCCGAGTTCATGCCGTAGTAACAGCCCATGATGGCTGCGATCAGGCCAAAGGCTGCGCCTTTGACCAGCGATGACACGATGTCTTTGGTTTCAAGAAAATTGACCGTGTTTTGCAGGTACGTCGCTGCGTTGAAGCCCAGATTTTGGGTCGCAACCACATAGCCGCCTGCGATGCCGATGATATCACCGATACCGACCAGTAAGGGCACGGTGATGAGTGCGGCCAGAACCCGCGGCGCGGTTAGGTATTTCATCGGGTGGGTCGACAGGGTGACCAGCGCGTCAATCTGCTCGGTCACTTTCATCGTAGCGATTTCTGCTGCAATGGATGAGGTTACGCGCGCGGCGATCATCAGGCCAACCAGCACCGGCCCAAGCTCGCGCACCATGCCGATGGCAACGATCTGGGGTACCACGGCCTCGGCGTTAAAACGCGCGCCGCCCGCATAGATTTGCAAGGCCAGCGCACCACCAGTGAAGATTGCGGTCAGGCCAACAACCGGCAGTGACAGCCAGCCCACATTCATCAGGGCAACGGCAAATTCGCGCGGGTAATAGGGTGGCCGAAAGATGTGTGAGATCGCGTCCAGCGCAAAAATTCCCACCTTGCCAAAATTGGCAAGCATGGACAGGACAGCACGGCCCAACCCACCCAGCACGGCCAAAGGGTTCATTCCACGTATCCCCGGGAATAACGCGCGCCCAGCGACGTCAGGATTTCATAGCCGATGGTGCCGGCGGCTTCGGCCAAGTCGTCGACTGTTTGATGTCCGTTCAGGATGCGCAGGCGTTCGGGATCTTCGGGCAGATCGGTGACGTCGACCGTGATCAGATCCATCGAGATGCGTCCAACAACGGGGCAGGGCTGGTTGCCAAAAAACACGTCGATCCCACCACCGATGGCGCGGTGCAATCCATCAGCGTAACCGGCGGCAACGGTTGCAATGCGAGAGGGACGACGCGCAATCCAGCTGTTGCCGTATCCGACCGTTTCACCGACGTCGACAGGGCGGACTTGGATAACAGGCAGGTCGATCGCGACAACGGGTTTCGCGTCGGCAAAGGGCATGCCGCCGTACAGGCCGATGCCGGGGCGGCAGAAGTCAAAGTGGAACTCGGACCCCAACATCGTACCACCCGTAGCAGCCAGAGAACGGGGGGCAGTCACGCCATCTGTCATCTCGCGGAAGGATTTCAACTGCTGTTGGTTCATCGGGTTATCAGGCTCATCCGCGCAGGCCAGATGTGACATAACTACCACCGGGTTATTGGCCTCCATCTCGGGCCGCAGTTCAGCCCAGTCTGCGGGCTCAAGCCCAAGGCGGTTCATGCCACTGTTCAATTGGACCCCAAAAGGGCGATCCGGCATTGCCTGCCGGAGCCTCTTATACTGTTCCGGCGAATTGATCAAAGGGATCAGATTATCTGCATAATGTAGCCCATTGTCCCCTTCCATGAAACCAGAGAACACGAAAATCTGCGGCTTGGGGCCTACCGCGTCGCGCACAGCGGCGCCTTCTTCGGCGGCGGCGACAAAAAATTGGCGAACCCCTTCTTCAGCCAGGGTCGCAGACACTGGCCCAGCTCCAAGCCCATAAGCATCAGCTTTGACAACTGCTCCGGTTTCGACTTTTGTTTTTGCGTCCAATGCCCGCCAATTGCTGGCGAGCGCATGAAGATTGATCGTTAAGTGTGCGGTACCCATGGAGTGTTCATGACATTGGATTGCGGCAGGTCAAGGGGGTAAACAGCAATTCTTGAGGAGATTTTGCGAGTGCTGGGCGGCTTCTAGCTGCTATCGCAGGGACAATGGCGGTTTGCCTGACTTTTAGGAGTATTACAGTTGCATCGACATTGTATCCGCCACGTATTCAACGAACGTTGTATAAGTAAATCGTTTACTCAGAGCCGGACGATGAAGTGAGAGGAATTCCATGCTGAAAATAACCTGGGACTACAATGCGTATGCGACCGAACTGCCTGAACTGTTTCGCGACGTATTCAGGGCATCTGAGAGTAAAGAAGAGGGAGCAGTGATCAGTGCGCTGGTCAGCGATTTGTTGGAGACGACGGACAGAGATGACCTGCACGCCGCCATTGCCCATGATGGCCCCCAAGTGCTGGGTTGCATCCTGTTTTCGCGGCTGCTCTTTGACCAAGATCCGCGACAGGTGTTCCTGATGTCGCCGGTTGCCGTGCGTACGGATCGCCAGAAAGCGGGGATAGGGCAGCGACTGATCGCGTTTGGGTTGGACGAGCTGCGCCGTGACAAAGTGGATTTTGTGGTGACTTACGGCGATCCGAACTACTACGGCAAAACCGGGTTTTTTCCGATTTCAGAAAAAGTCGCCCAAGCTCCTCTGCCGTTAAGCCATCCGCACGGGTGGTTGGGGCAATCGTTGACAGGGGCTGAGATGGCGCCGTTCAAGGGGCCATCTCAATGTGTCAGTGCATTCAACAAACCCGAGCTGTGGTGAGGATTAATACCCCTCAATCTGTCCGTCCTGTTGCCACGGTTTGACCAGATTTCCAAAACGGGTGAACTGCGCCTCGAACGAGAGGTCAACCGTGCCGATGGGACCGTGGCGCTGCTTACCTACAATGACTTCGGCCTTGCCGTGCAGACGCTCCATGGCCTGCTTCCACTCTTCCATCTTTTCAAGTTCGTGATCGCCGGGCTTTTCGCGTTCCTTGTAGTACTCCTCACGGTATACGAACATCACCACGTCGGCGTCCTGTTCGATCGAGCCTGATTCCCGCAAGTCGGACAGTTGTGGGCGCTTGTCGTCGCGGTTTTCAACCTGACGCGAAAGCTGGGACAGGGCGATCACCGGAATTTGCAATTCCTTGGCGATGGCTTTCATGCCCATCGAAATTTCGGCAATTTCGTTGACGCGGTTTTCGGCCATTCCCCTGCACAGCTGCAGGTAGTCGATAACGAGCAGGTCCAAACCATGTGTCCGTTTCAAACGGCGTGCCCGAGCCGCCAACTGCGAAATCGGCAGGGCGGGCGTGTCGTCAATGAAAAGCGGGCAGGCTTCCAGTTCCTTGGCCGCGTCGACAAAGCGGCGGAACTCGGACTCGGTCATGTCACCCTGGCGGATCTTATGGGATGAGATTTCGGAGGCTTCGGCCAGAACCCGGCCGGCCAGCTGTTCCGCACTCATTTCCAATGAGAAAAAGCCAACGACACCGCCGTCAATCGCGCCCTCTGAGCCGTCTGGTTTCAGCCCACGTTTGTACGCCTTGGCCACATTGAATGCCACGTTGGTCGCCAAAGAGGTTTTCCCCATCGACGGACGACCGGCAAGAATGATCAGGTCAGACGGGTGCAATCCACCCAGTTGTTTGTCCAAGTCGGCCAGACCGGTGGAAATCCCTGCCATGCCACCACCGCGCTGGTACGCTTCGTTGGTGACGTTGACGGCTTCTGTGACCGCCTTGAGGAAGGATTGAAATCCCTGTTCGGTCTGGCCCTGCTCGGATAACTGATAAAGCTGTTGCTCGGCCTCGACGATTTGTTCTTTCGGCTCGCTTGAGACATCAACCCGCGCCGCCTTGTCCGAGATATCCCGACCCAGCCGGATCAGCTCGCGCCGGATTGCCAGATCATAAATCATCTGGGCATAGTCATGCACCGCAAAGGCGCTGATCGATGCGCCCGCCAGTTTGACCAGATAGGCCGGGCCACCCAGTTCCTGCAGGCCCTCATCTTCGGCCATGAAGGATTTCAGTGTCACCGGCGAGGCCAGCGCATTCTTGGCTATCCGGGTCGAGGCGACTTCATAAATCCGGGAGTGAACCGGGTCATAGAAATGCTCGGCCCCGATGATCGAGGCGACCCGATCATAAAGATCGTTATTGGTCAGGATCGCACCCAGAAGCTGCTGTTCGGCCTCAATGGAATGCGGCATGGTTTCGGCGTTCTGAATCCGAGCTGCTGCCTGCTCGATGCTACTGATCTCGTTCATTTTGTCCCCGCTGCCCTGCGGCGCTTTCTACACGCTATTTCGGCGTGTCGGCTATCTGGAAATACCTGTGGCTAACTATGGATAAAGCCTTGGGATAACTTTCCTGACAGTTTGGATACCTGTGTATGCGTAGCTTATTATGTAGGATTTGGGGCAAAAGTCACCAGATATCGTGGCCGGTCGACCGATTCTTCCGGGCTTATCCCCAATCTGTCCACAAGAGGTTTACGTGGATTTATTTGCTTCCTGCCAGCCACGCGGGTCTTTCAGGAAGGCTTCGACGCCGTCAAGTGTTTCCTGATCAAAGGCTTTCTGCGCTTTGGCCTCGGCCAGAACATCCCACCATGTGCAAAGGTGATGCAGTTGGATGCCGTGGTCGCCCAACGTTTTTTCAGTCTCGGGAAAGATGCCATAGTAGAAGATGACCGCCGTGTGCCCGCAAGTGGCACCTGTTTCGCGGATCGCATCCACGAAGGACAGCTTGGACCCGCCATCGGTGGTCAGATCCTCGACCAGCAGCACGCGCTCTCCTTCGCTCATCGCGCCTTCGATACGAGCGTTGCGGCCATAACCCTTTGGCTTTTTGCGCACGTAGGTCATCGGCAGCGCCATACGCTCAGCCACCATGGCGGCGAAGGGGATGCCCGCGGTCTCACCGCCGGCGATATTGTCGAATGCCTCAAACCCGGCATCCCGCATCACGGTGACGGTCAGGAAATCCATCAGGGTCGACCGAATGCGCGGGTACGAGATCAGCTTGCGGCAGTCGATATAGGTTGGGCTGGGCAAGCCGCTGGCCAGTGTGAACGGCTCACGCGAATTGAAATGGACGGCTTTGATCTCCAGCAACATCCGTGCGGTAAGGCGAGCGATTTCGGTGCTGTCGGGGAATGAACTGGGGATCATAACGGTACCTCTGGGCTGAATGGCATTGCGGGCTGATAGCCCGTCCCGCGGCCCAGAGTCGAGAGGGTGCAAGCAAAAGAAAAGCGGACCTCAAGAAGAGGCCCGCTTTGGCCCTTGCGGGCAAGAGGCAGCCAAGGTGGGCTTAGCTGCTCATGTCATAGGCACGCTCGCCGTGTACCGAAAGATCGAGCCCGTTTGTCTCGGTTTCTGCATCTACGCGAAGCGGGGTGATCAGCGCAACCACCTTGATCAACACAAATGTGACAACTGCCGTAAAGACACCCACGATGACCAGCCCGCCCAACTGCGCGGTCCAGGCACCCAGGCCGAACACTGCGATCATGATGGTACCAAAGATGCCACCTACGCCGTGTACCGCGAACACGTCCAGAGTGTCGTCGATGTTCAGCTTGTTACGGATGATATTTACGGCCTCCTGACACAGCACACCTGCTACGGCACCGATGATCAGCGCCTGAACCGGATCGACATAGCCTGAGGCCGGAGTGATCGAGGCCAGACCCGCAATGGTACCTGTAACCAGGCCCACCATCGAGGCTTTGCCGTATTTGATGCGTTCATACAGCGCCCACGTCAGCGATGCGGTTGCAGCCGAGATATGCGTAACAGTTATCGCCATTGCGGCACCGCCATCTGCCGCCAATTGTGAACCGCCGTTGAAGCCAAACCAGCCAACCCACAGCATCGCAGCACCGATCATGACATAGCCCGGATTGTGCGGCGGGGTCGTGCGGTTGCGGCGCGGGCCAAGCGCCACGGCGATGATCAGCGCGGCCAGACCTGCGGTTTCGTGCACCACGATGCCACCGGCAAAGTCACGCACGCCGATCTCGCCCAGAATGCCGCCATCGGTCAGAATGCCACCACCCCAGATCCAGTGAACGACGGGTGCGTAGCACAGCAGCATCCACAGGCCTGAGAAGATCATGACAAACCCGTAACCCACACGCTCGACATATGCGCCGATGATCAGGGCGGGGGTGATGATTGCGAATGTCATCTGGAAGGCAAAGAACAGTACCTCGGGCAGGGTGCCCGACAGGCTGTCGACGTCAACTCCGTTCAGGAAGGCTTTGCCGAGACCGCCCCACAGACCCGACCCGCCGTCACCAAATGCGATCGAGTATCCGGCGACCAACCAAAGGATGCTCATCAAACAGGCGATTGAGAAGCAGTGCATGAAAACGCTCAGCACGTTGCGGGCGCGCACGAGGCCGCCATAGAACAGGGCGAGGCCCGGCAATGTCATGAATAGGACCAGTGCAGTTGCAACTATGATCCAGGCGGTATCGGCTCCGTTCATCAGCCGGTCTCCTCTGTGGCGTCTTCAGCTTGCGTGGCTGGCGTTGAAGCGGAGAGAAGGCGGGGAAAAAAGAGGCAGAGGCGGTTTTGGGTGCCTGTTTTAAGGGCCTTTTATCAACCGATGATTAAATGGGCGTCAAAAGGTACAGAGTGCTTTATTTTTGGGCGAACAACGAAACGCCATGCGACAGCAGGTTCAGGGCATGATCGCGGGCCGCAATGCGGACCTTATCACGTCCCAACGGCCCAAATTCGACCGTTTCGGTCTTTGTCTTCTGTCCGTCGGCAGCGAGCCCAAAGCAAACGCGGCCTTCCGGCTTGAATTCTGATCCGCCAGGGCCTGCGATGCCGGTGATCGAAACGGTCAGTTGTGCTTGCGAGTTCTTCAATGCACCTTCTGCCATCTCCAGTGCGACTTCTTCGGACACAGCCCCATGGGTTTCCAGAGTCTGGGCATTTACGCCCAGCATCTGCTGCTTGGCGTCATTGGTGTAGGTGACAAACCCGCGATCCACCACGGCCGAGCTGCCCGGGATATCCGTCAGCGCAGCAGCGACCATGCCGCCGGTACAGCTTTCGGCTGTCGCGATCATCACGCCTTGCGCCTTGGCGCGGTCAAGCAAAGCGGCGACACTCATAGGCCCAGAACACCGTGCGAGATGCCGGCAAGAACCAGAACGCCGATCCCGGCAAAGACGCCGGCGATCACATCGTCCAGCATCACACCCATCGCGTCACCTTTGCGGTCAGCCCAACCCACCGGGCCGAGTTTCGTGATGTCGAACAGGCGAAACAGAAGGAAACCTGCGATCCAGCCGGGCCAAAGGGCTGTGATATCAATTCCATGCGCCCAAGATGGGTAGGAAATTGCCCAAAGCGCGATGAACTGCCCGGCTACTTCGTCGATGACGATTTCGGACGGGTCGTGATCTTCCTGCCCAGCAGTCATCACTTTGGTTGCCCACAGGCCACCGACAAAAACGGCCACAGTGGCGATGACCAACAAGGGAAAACCACCCAACGTATGCAGAACCCAGGCCAGGGGCAGGGCGGCCAGAGATCCCCATGTTCCGGGTGCAGGGCGCAAGTAACCCACGCCGCAAACAGTTCCGATCAAGCGCGCCGCGTTCATGATTTCACCAGACAAGCTGTGGCCAGCGAGGCGATGCCTTCGCTGCGCCCGGTAAAGCCCAGACGTTCAGACGTGGTCGCCTTCACCGAGACCTGATCTGCCCGCAACCCCATGAGCCGGGCCATTTCCGCGCGCATTGCAGGCGCGTGCGGTCCTATTTTGGGAAACTCGCAAACCAGTGTGCAATCCACATTCGAGATGCTGTACCCCATCTGCCCAGCCAGCTCGACCGCGTGGCGCAGGAAGATCTCGCTTGCCGCGCCTTTCCATTGCGGGTCCGTTGGCGGGAAGTGTTGACCGATATCGCCCTGCGCCAGCGCGCCATAGATTGCATCAGTAACCGCGTGCATGCTGACATCCGCATCCGAATGGCCCTGTAGCCCCCGGTCATGGGGAATTTTGACGCCGCACAGGATTACGTGATCCCCGTCGCCAAAGCGATGCACGTCATAGCCGCTGCCCAGTCTCACATCCATGTCTGTCCCCAATACGCGTTCCGCCCGGGCAAAATCCTCGGGTCTTGTGATTTTGATGTTATCGGCATCGCCTGGCACGATCACCACGTTCATGCCAGCGGCACGGGCGACCTCGACATCGTCCGCCGCGCCGCCAGAATGGGCCGCGTGCGCCGCGACAATCGCGTCATAGCGAAAACCCTGTGGGGTCTGCGCCGCAAAAAGACCCGTCCGGTCCTGCGTTCCGGTCACATCGGCTTCGTCACCGGTCCAGAGCGCATCTGTAACGGCCAGACCGGGTGCTGCAGCCTCATGCTTGGTCAGGGCGGTCAGGACGTCCGCAATAGTCTGGCTGCTTAAGCAGGGGCGGGCGACGTCGTGAATCAGGACATGTTCGATCCCCAGCCCATCTAATGCATCCAGCCCGTTCCGTACCGACCCGGCACGATCGCTGCCACCTTTTGCCAGCAGCAGATCAGAGCCTAAAAACTCATCCCAAGCGTTCTGATCATCCTCGGACAGCACCAGAACAATATGATCGACCTGATGGCGAAACCGGTCGATGGTCCAATCCGCAACTCTGCGTCCGGCCAATGGTCGCCATTGCTTGGGAATGCCGCCTCCGGCGCGCAATCCGCGTCCTGCGGCGACGATGATGGCGGCGGTGGTCATTGGGCGAATTCTCCGATGATTTGAGCGCAGTGTTTAAGCTGCGGTGAATGTAGAGGCAATCACCCGCGTCAAGTTGCTTAAAAAATAGGCAAGTGGTGATTTTGCAAGCTTGTTTCCTGCCGTTTTGTTGTTCATATGCGCCGAATTCGATATCTAAGACGCAACTGCCCAAGGATTAAGCACGTTGACCCTGCACCTCGCCGACAAAACCTTAAATCCGCCGGTCATGCTGGCCCCGATGGCCGGGATCACCGATCGACCGTTCCGCGATCTGGTGATGCGCTTTGGCGCGGGCATGGTCGTCAGCGAAATGGTCGCTAGTCAGGAAATGGTGCAGGCCAAACCGGGCGTGCGGGAACGGGCCGAGCTGTCTGCTGACGTTGAAAACACCGCTGTTCAACTTGCCGGGCGCGAGGCGCATTGGATGGCCGAGGCTGCGCGTCAGGTGGCCGATCGTGGCGCGCGGGTGATCGACATCAACATGGGCTGCCCGGCAAAGAAGGTGACGAATGGCTATTCCGGTTCGGCGCTGCTTAAGACGCCGGACCACGCGCTGACGCTGATTGAGGCCGTGGTCGAGGCTGTCGACATTCCGGTCACTCTGAAAACTCGTCTGGGTTGGGACGACAACCTGCTGAACGCACCGGATGTGGCGCGCCGGGCACAAGGTGCGGGCATCCAACTGGTCACAATCCACGGGCGTACGCGGTGCCAGTTCTACAAGGGACGCGCGGACTGGCAAGCGATCCGAGCGGTGAAAGAGTCGGTCTCGATCCCCGTCATCGCGAACGGGGATATCGTGAATTCTGACGCGGCACGCACTGCTTTGGATCAGTCAGGCGCCGACGGTGTGATGGTCGGGCGAGGGGCGCAGGGTAAGCCATGGCTGCTGGCCCAGATGTGCCACGACTTGTATGGCGCGCCGGCGCCGGTCATCCCCGCCAATGGCGACCTGATCGACATGGTGCGCGGTCATTATGAGGCGATGCTGGACTTTTACGGCACCGATCTGGGGCTGCGCGTGGCACGAAAACATCTCGGCTGGTACATGGATGAGGCCGCGACCCCGGCAACCTTGCGACGTGCGGTTTTGACCTCGCGGGATACCACCGAGGTGCTGCGTCTGTTGGGCGATGCCCTGCACAGCGACGCAGAGGCCGCAGCATGACCTCGGACCAAACCATCTGGACCTCGCTGCCGGTTCCGGCTTTCATCATTGATGCCGATGACCGGATCACAGATGTGAATTCCGCCGGGGAGGGGTTCCTGAATGCGTCCCGCAATGCAGTCATCGGTCACCCGGTCTGGGACCAGATCGCCGTGGATGCCCCACTGGAAGAAGCGTTTTTGCGCGCACGCCAACAGGGCACACCGCTTTTCGTGAACGATGTGGATGTGGGGTCAGGCAATCGGGCGCCGCTGCAATGCGCTTTGCAAATTGCGCCGCTGCTTGGGCATCCGGGGTCGATGATCATGACCATGTCCCCACGCGAACTGGCGGGGCGGATGACACGGGGCAACACGGTAAAATCTGCGGCGCAATCGGCGATTGGCATGGCGGAAATGCTGGCACATGAAATCAAGAACCCATTGGCGGGGATCACCGGGGCTGCGCAGCTTCTGAGCATGAATATCAGTCAGCAAGACCTTGAACTTACAGATCTTATCGTTGCTGAAAGCCGCCGAATAGTGAAGCTGTTAGAGCAAGTCGAGCAATTTGGGAACCTGACCCAGCCAGATTTCAAACCAGTCAATATCCACGACGTTCTGGACCGTGCGCGGCGCTCAGCGCTGTTGGGCTTTGGCGCGCATATGACGATTATCGAGGATTACGACCCCTCGTTGCCGCTGGCCTATGGTGACCCGGATCAACTTTTGCAGGTGGTGCTGAACCTGCTCAAAAATGCATCCGAGGCGTCCCCCAAAGGCGGGACAATCCGCCTGCGGACGTATTTCGAACATTCCTTCCGCCTGCGCCGCAGCGACGGTTCGGGGCATTCTTTGCCCCTGCAGATTGAAATCATCGATGACGGCCCGGGGCTACCGGACAAGATCCGCAGCGACATTTTCGATCCGTTTGTGTCGGGCAGGGAAAACGGCACCGGTCTTGGGCTGGCGCTGGTCAGCAAAATCATCTCGGACCACGACGGCTGGATCTTGGCTGAGTCGGTTCCGGGACACACCGTATTCCGACTGTCGCTCAGGCGCGCACCGCGCGACGCGACCTGAGATGGACAACCGGGCAGAGATAGTAAGGAGAGCACCTGATGGATGGCACAGTACTGGTCGCAGATGACGATCGCACAATCCGAACCGTACTGACTCAGGCCCTGACGCGGGCCGGGTGCAAGGTTCATGCGACATCCTCGCTGACCACCCTGATGCGCTGGGTCGGCGAGGGCAAAGGAGACGTTGTAATCTCGGACGTGGTTATGCCGGATGGCAACGGGCTGGAGATGTTGCCAAAAATCGCGCAGGATCGTCCGGGGCTGCCGGTCATCGTGATCTCGGCGCAGAACACGATTATGACCGCCATTCAAGCGGCCGAGGCGGATGCATATGACTATCTGCCCAAACCCTTTGATCTGCCAGACCTGATGAAGCGGACCGCACGGGCCTTGGAGCAAAAGCAACGCGTGCAGGCGGATGCGGTCGTACCTGCCGAAGACCGTCCTGAGGAGCTGCCGCTGGTCGGGCGCACTCCGGGGATGCAGGCGCTGTATCGCCTTGTGGCACGTGTGATGAATACCGATCTTTCTGTCATGATTTCCGGTGAAAGTGGCACCGGCAAGTCCTTGATAGCGCGAGCTATTCATGATTTTTCGGACCGGCGCACGCTGCCCTTCGTCACTGCGACCGCTGGTGATCTGCGTGACCTCGAGGGACCTGCGCGCATTATGGCCAGGGTACGGGGCGGCACCCTGTTGATCGACGAGATCGCTGATATCGAAGATGAGGTCCAGGCACGTATTGTCCGGATGATGGACACGCCCGGCGATCATCTTCCGCGTTTTATGGCGACCAGCCAATCGGACCTGACCGAAGCGATGGAAAGCGGGCGGGTGCGTCAGGATCTGTATTATCGACTGTGCGGTGCGACGATCCACGTGCCAGCGCTGCGCGAGCGGGTGGACGATATCACCCTGCTGGTTGACCACTTCCTTGCCCGCGAAGAACGGGAGCATGGTACAAAGCGCTGGCTCAGCCCAGAGGCCGTAGAACTGGTACGGCGGTATTCCTGGCCCGGTAATGTGCGACAGTTGGAAAACGCGATCCGACGTTTGAGCCTGACCAGCCGGGCCGAAGAAATATCGAAAGCCGAGGTTGAGATGGTTTTGGGCAGTCAGCCCGAAGCGGAACCGATTCTTGGTGACGGCGAAAGGGAGAAACTCTCGGCCTCTGTGGCCCGTCATTTGCGTCGCTATTTCGATCTGCACGGCAATTTGTTGCCACCTCCGGGCCTGTATCAGCGCATCCTGCGCGAGGTTGAGGGCCCCTTGATCGAGCAGGCACTGGACGCAACCGGCGGAAATCAGGCGAAATGTGCGGATTTGCTGGGGATCAACAGGAATACGCTGCGCAAAAAAATCACCGATCTCGATATTCAGGTGACACGCCGACGCAAACTGATGTAATATCGCCACACAAAGCGTGGCATCCGGGTACAAGCCCGGCAACGACCACGAGATATGGCGGTACGTCGCGTAAGCGGCACATCAGGATGAGGGCAGACGGTGGCAACCCGAGCACAGAGCGGGCTGATCCTATCGATTGATCGGTGGCGGAAATCCCGAAAGCTGCGCAATTTTAGCACCTTGGGGCTGGTCCTTCTGGGGCCAATTCTGGCGTTGGCCACGTATCTGGTCATCGGTCCGTTTGATTTGGGTTCGGCAGCGCCTACGCTGCGGCTGATTCTGCTGGCCGATCTGGTCTATGTGCTGGTCGTTGCAGCACTTGTTCTGGGGCAGGTGTTCAGCCTGATCGCTGCACGCCGTGCAAAATCTGCCGGATCTCGTCTGCACCTGCGGCTGATCGGTGCGTTCACCTTGCTGGCCCTGGTGCCGACAGTGACCGTCGCGATCTTTGCCGGCCTGACGGTAAATATCGGGCTTGAGGGATGGTTTTCGGATCGGGTCCGTCAGGTTGTCGGATCATCCCTGTCCGCCGCCGAGGCCTATGAGCTTGAGCACCGCAGCGGCCTGACACAGGACGCTATCGTTCTTTCCCGATTCCTCGACAATGCGCGAACGCTGGACTTCTACATCTCGGACGCAGAACTGCGCGAGGTTCTGGCACAGGGACAATCGCAGATTCAGCGGGGATTGCGCGAGGCCTATGTCATTGATGGCAGTGGAGAAATCAAATCCCGTGGCGACCGGTCCTACCTGTTCAATTATGAGCCGCCGACACCGGAGCAGATGGTTGAAGCAACCGACAGCGGCCTTCTGATCATTGCCGATTGGCAAAACAACGAGTTCCGCGCGCTGGCACCGTTGCAGGCCTATCTGGACCGGTATCTCTATGTTAGCCGCGAGGTGGATGGCGAACTGCTGAAATTACTGGATGACACCAAGGAAACGGTTCAGTTCTACCAACAGCTTGAAAGTGAAAGGGGCCGGGTTCTTTTCGAGTTCGGGCTCCTGTACCTGGGCTTTGCGGTCATCCTGATCCTTGCCGCGATGTCGTTGGGGATGTGGTTCGCTGAACGCCTGTCGCGCCCGGTTGGCCGTCTGACTACAGCCGCACAAAGGGTCGGCGCCGGGGATCTGAGCGTTCAGGTCATCGAAGAGGCCAGCGATGACGAAATCGCCATGTTAGGTCGTTATTTCAATCAGATGACACGGCAACTTAAAGGGCAGCGCGAAACGTTGTTGGAAAACACGCGTCAAATCGAACGCCGCCGCCGCCTGTTTGATTCCGTGCTCAGCTCGGTGACTTCGGGCGTGGTTGGCGTCGACTCGGATGGATGTGTCACTTTCGTAAACCGCTCGGCCGAGCGTCTTCTGGACTGGTCGCGTGGTGAAGAACAATTGGCTATCGGCATCGCGGTTCCCGAATTTCTTCCCTTGTTCGAAAATCTAAAAGCCAGCGGTCAAGAGGCCGTACAGGGTGAGGTTAAGGTCACGCGCAAGGGGCGGTTGGAAAACTTGCTCGTGCGCATGGCGATCCGGCGCGGTGAGGATGGCGGGCTTGAGGGCTACGTGGTGGCCTTTGATGACGTGACCGATCTGGTCAGTGCACAGCGCATGGCAGCCTGGGGCGATGTGGCCCGCCGTATTGCCCATGAGATCAAGAACCCGCTAACACCCATCCAGCTCAGCGCGGAACGGATCAAGCGCAAATTCTCGCGCAAACTGAACGAAGAGGATTGTGACAGCCTTGAATCCATGACCGATGTGATCGTGCGGCAGACCAACGATCTGCGGCGGATCGTGGACGAGTTTTCGAAATTCGCGCGGATGCCCGAACCGGTTCGGCGTGAGGAAGACGTTGTTAACTTGGTGCGCGAAGCCGTGTTGTTGCAGCAAGCCGGACAGCCGGACGTTCAGATCGACGCGACGTTGCCAGACAACCCCATCCTGGCAGATGTCGATGCGACGATGTTGAACCAGGCGTTGACGAACTTGATAAAGAACGCGGGTGAGGCCATTGAAACACTTAAGAAAAAAGGCCCGCCAGAAAATTTGAAGCCACAGATCAAAGTGGACATCTCCAACGATGATACGGGTACGATCATTACAATAGCGGACAATGGCATTGGGTTGCCCGAAGATCGGGCGCGGTTATTTGAACCCTATGTCACCACGCGCGACGAAGGCACGGGGCTGGGCCTGCCCATCGTCAAGAAAATCATAGAAGAACATGGCGGAGCGCTGACTTTGGAAGACGCGCCCGTTTTCGACGGACAGGACCATTTCGGTGCGATGGCCGTGATCCGTTTGCCAGGGGGCAATATTTCCCAGACCGCAGCGCCACAAAAGCAGGCAATTCATACTAACAAACTGAAAGCAGGCCAAAGATGAGCGACATTCTGATCGTAGATGACGAACGCGATATTCGCGAACTGGTGTCCGACATTCTGGAGGACGAAGGCTATTCCACCCGGCTGGCGGCAAACTCGGACGAGTGTATGTCGTCGATCAATTCTGAGCCGCCGGGTCTGTTGATCCTTGATATCTGGCTGAAAGACAGCCGCATGGACGGGATCGATATCCTGAAGTCGGTGAAACGCGACAACCCTGACGTGCCGGTGGTGATCATTTCCGGTCACGGAAATATCGAAATTGCTGTGGCGGCGATCAAGCAGGGCGCTTACGACTTTATCGAAAAGCCGTTCAACATAGACCAGTTGATGGTCGTGATCCGCCGCGCCATGGAGACCTCGCGCCTGCGTCGCGAAAATGCCTCGCTCAAGCGCCGCGAGGTCACAAACTCGGACATGATCGGCAAATCGGCCTCGTTCCGGGCGATGCAGAGCCAGCTGGACAAGGTCACCAAGTCGAACGGCCGCGTGATGTTGAGCGGGCCAGCCGGGTCGGGCAAAGAGATTGCCGCGCGTTATATCCACGCCCATTCCAACCGCGCCAACGCTCCTTTCGTCACCGTTAACTGCGCAGGGGTCGAACCTGAGCGCGTCGAAGAGGTGCTATTCGGGCGCGAGTCAACGGAACGCGGGATCGAATCCGGCTTGCTGGAAGAGGCCCACGGAGGCGTGATCTACTTTGACGAAGTGGCCGACATGCCCTTAGGGACGCAATCCAAGATTCTGCGGGTTCTGGTCGACCAGCAATTCCAGCGGGTAGGCGGGTCTGACAAGGTGCGAGTGGATCTGAGGGTCATCTCGTCGACAAATCGCGATCTTGATGCCGAAATCGAAGCTGACCGGTTCCGCGAAGAGCTGTATCACCGCCTGAACGTTGTGCCGATCGCCGTGCCTTCGATGGAGGACCGTCGCGAGGATATTCCGGTTCTGGCGCAGCATTTCATCGAAATGTGTAACGAAACCCAAGGCTTACCGATTCGCGAAATCTCGGAAGAGGCGGTGGCATTGTTGCAGACCATGACCTGGCCCGGCAATGTGCGTCAGCTGAAGAACCTGATCGAGCGTGTCCTGATCCTGGGCGATGGAACAGGCCCGATCGAAGCCCGCGAATTGCCAACCGAAGAAGAGAAGACCGACGACTCGGGCCGCGTGGTTTTGTCCGGTGCGCTGGCAACGCTGCCGCTGCGGGAAGCGCGCGAGGCGTTCGAACGTGAGTACCTGCTGACCCAGATCAACCGTTTCGGTGGCAATATCAGCCGAACTGCCAGCTTTGTGGGCATGGAACGCAGCGCGCTGCACCGCAAGCTGAAATCGCTTGGTGTTGTGACCTCGAACAAATCCGGGGCGCGGGTGGCGCAGATCGACGAACCAGAACCGGCGGAGTAATCCGCCGGGGCTTTACCCTGCCTGACCCGGGGTGATGATCTGAAACGAGCCGTCGTCGAATTTCACATAGCAGGATTGGGTTCCCAGCGGCGGCAGTTTCGTTGTGCGCGCAGGTGGAACCTGAGACTTTACGCTCTGTTTGCAGGGTGGCAGGCTGATCGGACGAAAGCCTTTTTTGGCCATGCATTGGGCCTCGACCTGATTGCGCAGACCGGCATTCACGTCGACCGTATACACGCGCCCGGGTTCCCACCAACCAGGCGAGCGATAGCAGTGCCCCCGGTTGTCGCAATAAGTGCGTCCCGGCCAGTATGTGGGCGGGCTTTGCCGCACCTGATTAGCCACGGGAACGTCATTTACCGCCTTAACCTGACATTGCGTGGTCTCGGACTGCGCGCGCGACACGCTTTCACCTTCGCGGTAGTACAGCGAAAGTGGGCCGCTGCATGCGGACAGGACGGTCAGAGGAATTAGTAAGTGAAGCACTGATTTCATAGAGTTATCTTGCCCCAGCTTCGCCCGAATGACAATTCAATTGACCGCTTTGGGGGCATCTGTCATTCAAGGATTTCAGGCAGAAGGGCCAGAAACATGAAGGTCATCATATGCGGTGCCGGTCAGGTCGGCTGGCAGATCGCACGGCACTTGTCGGGCGAACTGAATGACGTAACGGTGGTGGACAACAATCCCGATCTGGTGCGCCGGGCGACGGAAACGCTGGATGTTCAGGGGATTGCCGGATTTGCCAGCTATCCTGACGTGCTGGAACGCGCAGGCGCGCGGGATGCCGATATGATCATCGCGGCGACCCATTCGGACGAGGTGAATATGGTCACCTGCCAGATGGCGCATTCGATCTTTTCCATCCAGCGCAAGATCGCGCGGTTGCGGGCTAAATCGTATTTGCAGGCGATCCATTCGGATCTGTTCCGTCGTGACCACTTGCCCATCGACGTCGTGATCAGCCCTGAACGCGAAGTCGCAGCTGCTGCCATGCGCCGCCTTTCGGCCCCGTCCGCCTTTGATACTGAGATGTTCATGGATGGGCAGGCGCAGCTGTTGGGCATCCGTATTGACGAAGATTGCCCCATCGTGAACACGCCATTGCGGCAGCTCACGGACCTGTTTTCGACGCTCAGCTCAATCGTTGTCGGTGTTCGGCGGGATGGAACGCTGTTTGCGCCTGAATCCGAAGATCAGCTATTTGTCGGCGACGAATGCTATGTCTTTACCAATGTCAAAGACGTGGACCGCACAATGGAGGTTTTCGGCAAGACCCACAAAAAGCAGGACCGCGTCGTGATCGTTGGTGGCGGCAATGTCGGGTTGGAAGTGGCCCGGACGTTGGAAGAGCGTGAAAGCCGCGTGCGCGCCAAGGTGATCGAGCGTGATCGCCAAAGCGCTGAAATAGCCGCCGAAACACTGGAACGGACGATTGTCCTGAATGGCGACGGGCTGGATGCCGCTTTGTTGCGCGAGGCCGGGATCGAGCGCGCCGACGCGATGTTGGCGGTCACCGATGACGACCGTGCCAACATGCTGGCTGCGGTGCGGGCCAAGGCCGAAGGTTGTGCCTTGGCAATTGCCTTGATCAATGATCCCAGCATGGTTGCCCTGATGGGCCCACTGGGGATCGACGCCTATATCAACCCGCGTGCAACCACTGTCAGCTCGATCCTGCGCCATATTCGCCACGGGCGGGTGCGGCAGGTGTATTCTATCGGGGATGCCGAGGCGGAAGTGATCGAGGCCGAGGTGCTGTCGACCTCGCCCATGGCAGGACAGAAGCTGCGGGATATCGATTTTCCCGAAGGCGTTCTGGTGGGTGCTGTACGAAAAGGCGATGAGCTTTTGCGCCCGACAGGCAGCCTGCGGATCGACGAAAAGGACGTGGTGGCAATCTTTGCGATGGCCAAGGACGTGCCCGAGGTCGAGCGCCTGATGCAGGTTTCAATTGATTTCTTCTGATGGCGCGCGCTCTGAGACAACAGATCACTTTGATACAGCGATTGCCGCTGTTTCTGTTGATCTCGGGAATCGCTGCGTTGTCGATGTGGATTCCAGCGATTTACGCGCTGGCCTTGGATGATCACGACACGTCGCGATCCTTTTTCTATTCCGGCCTTCTGGGACTGTTCGTGGTATCCACGATCGCTGTGGCAGCATCAAATCGGGTGCCGCGACGTGGGACGCTTGGGCAACTGGCCGTGTTGCTGGGGTGTTTTACTGTTCTGCCGCTGTTTCTGGCGATTCCGCTGCATGATGCCTTGGGCAACACCACCTTTTTGAATGCGTATTTTGATATGGTCAGTGCTGTGACCACCACCGGTGCAGATCTGTTTCCGGACCCGGATCGCCTGACCGCACCTCTACACCTGTGGCGTGCTTTGGTCGGCTGGATGGGCGGCTTGCTGATGTGGATTGCTGCCGCTGCAATTCTGGCGCCCTTGTCGCTGGGCGGGTTCGAGATTACGGCGCGCGGCCAGCCCGGTCGCCCGGTGTCGGGCGTCGCACAAAGCGAAGAGGTCGACCCCCGCGGCCGTCTGATCCGTGTGACCCGGACCTTGACACCAGTCTATACCGGTCTGACCTCAACCATTTGGATATTGCTACTGATCGCTGGCGAAAACGGTTTGACTGCCGTGTGTCACGCCATGTCAACCATGGCCACGTCGGGGATATCTCCGGTCGGCGGGCTGGAGGGGGCGCAGGCAGGCATAACGGGCGAGGCGATCCTGTTTCTGTTCCTGTTCTTCGCTTTGTCGCGGCTGACGTTTTCGACCGATACGGCGACCACAGGTTATTCCCGGCTGGACCAAGACCCCGAATTCCGGATTGGCTTGATGATTGTGGTTGTCGTCGCGGCACTGTTGTTCGCGCGCGTCTGGGCCGGCGTTCTGGAAATCGGCAATCAGCTGGAACCGCTTCAGGCACTCAGCGTGATTTGGGGCATGATCTTTACGGCGTTGTCTTTCCTGACCACAGCCGGTTTCGAAAGCGCAAACTGGAATGATGCCCAGCAATTGTCCGGCCTTGGCACCCCCGGACTGATCCTGATGGGTCTCGCCCTGATCGGAGGTGGGGTGGCCACAACGGCGGGTGGGGTCAAACTGTTGCGGGTCTTTGCCCTGTACCTCAATGGTGCGCGCGAGATTGATCGGTTGATCTATCCCTCATCCGTTAGTGGCATTGGCGGCGGTAACCGTCGCATTCAAAGCGACGGAGCTTTTATCGCCTGGATATTCCTGATGATGTTCGCCTTGACCGCAGCACTGTTCAATCTGCTGCTGGCCGCGATGGGGTCGGGGTTTGAACAGGCGATGGTCCTCAGCGTTGCGGCACTCAGCACCACCGGGCCGCTGATCGAACTGGCCACCGATGTTCCCATCCGTCTGGTCGATTTGCCCTGGGGCGCAAAGCTGACCATGTGTGCGGCGATGGTGATCGGGCGATTGGAAACTTTGGCGATCATTGCGCTGATTACGCCAACCCTCTGGCGAGACTAAGAATCCTCACCTTTGCCGACACCTTATTTTTCATCTGGAATATCGGTTAACGACACTCCATACTCTGCCAGAGGGAGCGCGTTGGTCCGCAGCGCGTAGCAAGAACAATGGCGAGATTATAATAATATGGCTTCGGACAGACAGAATCTGCAGGACGCGTTCCTGAATAATGTACGGAAAGCAAAGGTCCCGGTCACAATTTTCCTGATCAACGGTGTGAAATTGCAGGGTGTCATCACCTGGTTCGACAATTTCTGCGTATTGTTGCGCCGCGACGGACAGTCGCAGCTGGTCTACAAACACGCAATTTCTACGATCATGCCGTCGCAGCCGATCAACCTTTATGAGGGCGAAGACGCCTCTTGATGGAACATGACAGGACGCGCACCCGGGCTTGGGTGCTGCATCCGGAAATCAAATCAGATGAACAGCGCCGTGTTCCTGGACCGGCGCTGGAAGAGGCGGTGGCACTGGCTGCCGCTTTGCCCGATCTGGATGTGATCGGGTCCGATATTGTGCGTCTGCCACGTGCCCAGCCAGGCCTGTTGTTCGGGACCGGCAAGATCGAGGAGCTGGGCGAACGGTTTCATGACGCCGAGGTCGTGCTGGTTCTGATCGATGGTCCCGTGACTCCAGTTCAGCAGCGCAATCTGGAAAAGGCTTGGGAGGTTAAAATCCTCGATCGGACCGGGTTGATTTTGGAGATTTTCAGCGACCGCGCTCGTACCCGTGAAGGTGTGCTGCAAGTCGAGATGGCCGCGCTCAGCTATCAGCGTACGCGTCTGGTTCGCGCCTGGACCCACCTTGAACGTCAGCGGGGTGGATTGGGGTTTGTCGGTGGTCCCGGTGAAACCCAGATCGAGGCTGATCGAAGGGCGATCGACGATCAGCTTGTGCGCCTGCGCCGTCAATTGCAGAAGGTAATCAAGACCCGGACCTTGCACCGTGCTGCTCGGGCAAAGGTGCCGTATCCGATTGTTGCGCTGGTGGGCTATACGAACGCCGGTAAATCAACTTTGTTCAATCGCCTCACCGGGGCCGAGGTAATGGCAAAGGACATGCTGTTTGCCACGCTGGATCCGACCATGCGGCGGGTTGAACTGCCCGATGGTCCCGAGGTGATTCTGTCGGACACGGTGGGGTTCATTTCGAACTTGCCGACCGAACTGGTCGCGGCCTTCCGCGCCACACTTGAAGAGGTTTTGGGCGCAGATATCGTCGTGCATGTGCGCGACATCAGCCATGAAGACACCGAGGCACAAGCCCGGGATGTCGAGACCATTTTGACCTCGTTGGGCGTAGATGACGAACGCCCCCGGCTTGAGGTCTGGAACAAGATCGACCTGTTGAACGAAGATGAGCGCGAGGCCACGTTTGCTCGGGCCGACCGCGACCCGTCGATCTTTGCCATTTCTGCCGTGAC
The DNA here is from genome assembly GCF_059611125.1 of Ruegeria sp. CDSB029. Classification (NCBI taxonomy): domain Bacteria; kingdom Pseudomonadati; phylum Pseudomonadota; class Alphaproteobacteria; order Rhodobacterales; family Roseobacteraceae; genus Ruegeria; species Ruegeria sp. CDSB029. The sequence continues at coordinate 39,632 of NZ_JBXWOX010000008.1, read as the reverse complement.
GGGCGAAGGCATCGAACCTTTGTTGGCCGAGATCGCGGTTAATTTGCAAGGGGTTCGGCACGAAACGGTACTGACGCTGGCATTTGCCGAAGGCAACAAGCGTGCATGGCTGTTCCGTCAGGACGTTGTTCAATCCGAAGAGCAGACGGATGACGGATTTCAGATCACCGTATTGTGGACCGACAAACAGGCGGCGCAGTTCGCCGCGCTTTGATCGATAAGTGAGGTCACGATGGTAGAATCTAAGGTGGTTCTGCATGGTCATATTTCCGTGCCTGTCGACCGGATCACGCAGGTGCGGGAGGCTTTGCCGGACCACATCGCCCAGACGCGGGCCGAGCCGGGGTGCATCTCATTCGATGTGACAGAAGACGCGGATATTCCCGGTCGCTTCAACGTGCGTGAAATTTTTGAGAACCAAGCGGCCTTTGACGCGCATCAGGCGCGCACCAAAGCCTCGATCTGGTTCCCGGTGACAGAAGGCATTTCGCGCGACTATCAGATCACGCGCGTTTAGGCGGGGCGTCCGCTACTGCCCGTCTATCTGGCGCTGATAGTCGTCTGCATCGAACCAGAAAAGCGAAGATTGGACTTCGTTGTCTTCGGTCAGCTCCCATTCTTCCCAACCACGTGTGACCACGTGGTTGCCGGTCTCGGAATGATGACCTTCCAGTGTCCAGACAAAAATGGCGTGTGGCCCGGCCCAACGCAACATGTCGCAACGCACTTCCAGATCAGGGAAGTTGATGTGGAATCCGCGCGCCATGTCTGCGACGGCGGCACGGCCGACAGTTGGTTCACCCCGGTTAATTGTGATCTGTCCGTCGGGCGCAAAAAAGCTGGCAACTGCCTCTGGGTCGCCCGAACTCCATGCGATTGCGTAATCGCGCGCGAGATTGTTCATCATATCCCGAAAACTGGCCATCTTTACCCCCGGTTCCGAATGGTCGGTCAACAGATCGTAGGCGAAAACACCGGTACGCGTCCACGGCGGGGTAGAAAAGGGGCAAGGTCCTGCCGAAGTGGTGGAAGTCAGCGCGGGATCAGATTGGTCACACCGACCGCTGCCGCGCGGGCCAGATCCATGTCCAGTGACATGGGGATATACTCACCTCGCCGCCAAAGCTGGGCCTGATCGTCGTAGTAGCGCGACAGGAAATGCCCCGACTGACCCGTTGCCGTGATAAATACCGAGCTGTTGGGATCGGCAAAATCATAGACACCGCGATATCCCGCGCCGTGGACGTTTTGGAAAGGGTTGGGCCCTTCGCCCGATGTCCGCCCGCGCAGCAGGGTGTTGTCGCCGCCGCTGGTGGATTGGCGGATGTTGACGAAGAACCGCAGAACGGGAACCGTGCCCAGAACCGGGTGGTCATGCGTGGCCTGATGGGCATCTCCCCAGCGCAGCGATTCCAGCGAACCACCGTATTTCTCGCTGATCCAGATCAGCGCATCATCCAGCGCCAACCGCGCCATGTCAGTGCATGTTTCTACCGGCGCGCTCTGGCGCACGTCGCACCAGACCGAGGCGCCGTCGATATCGCGGTAGACCCGTTCGATAAACAGCGGTTCAACATGTTTGTATTCGGCCGCCAGCGGCCCCAGCTCGTCCGAGATCAGTCGGATTTGCAGCGCACGCAACCATGCGGCATAGATTAGTGGCTCGGGCAAATGTTCGTTCATCTCACCGTTCCACTCGGCCAGCAGGGCCAGCGCGACCTGACGACGGCGTTCCGGTGTGCCCTCGGGGGCGGATGCTCCGGTAAACCAAAGATCGGCGCCGATTAGCGGCAGAAGCGAACGGGCGGTAAAGCTGACGGTATCAAGCTGCGCCTCGATAAAGCTGTCCCGGGTGTGAACCTCGCGCGATTGCATCAGGCGTTCCCAACGGTGCACGCGCTGCGTATCACCCCATTCATACGAGACATGGTTGGGAAAAGGGCGGTCGATGATCTTGTTGTTTGTATTGCCCAGAATCCCGCCTGCTGGTGTCACGAATTCGGGGTTGTTTGCATAAGGCAAGCGTCCTTGCCACAGGTTTTCAGCCAACCAACCGGGCGTTGGGATACGGCCGCGGCTTTGGTTGCGAAGATCTCGGTCAGGCATTGCGCCGATCAGCTTCATGCCGATTGTGTCCTTGTCGACCAGCGACAGATTTTGCGACGGCGCAATGAACAGCTCGGCCACATCGATAGCTTCGCGCACATTGTCTGAATTCATTAATGCCATCGAAGCCGTCATCGACGTGTCGCGCGGGCTAAGTGCGGTCCAGGCCAATGAGGCAACGTGCCCGGGCGGGGTGATCGTTTCCAGATCGTAATGGCTACCGGGCAAGACGGGTCCGTTCTCGGTCCAGCGCAGAGTCAGGGTGATGGGGGCTTCGTCCTTGATCTCGATGATCGAGGGGCGAGAGCGGAACCGTTTGAAACCATCAGGCGACAGGTATTCTTCTGAGTTTTCAGGGTTCAGCTGTTCGATGTGAACATCCTGATCGTCCAGGTAAGACGACGTCAGACCCCAGCCTAGCCGGTCACTGCGGCCCGTCATGATCGCGGGAACGCCCGGAATGGTCGCGCCGATGACGCCGCCTTTGGCAAGCTCAAGCCGTGCCAGGTACCAAATGCCGGGTGCAGTCAGGCCCAGATGCGGGTCATTGGCCAGCAGGGTGCCCCCGATCGCGGAACGCGAAGGCGCGGCCGACCACGCGTTAGACGCCCCGGCCAAGCCGCGTTTAGGGAATGGTGACAGCGGCGTGTCGGGCATTGGCGTGCCTTCGGCATAGCGCGGCAGTTCTGGGAACAAAGACGCATATTCCGGTAGCGCCGCGATGCCCGCGCCCGGTACGTCTGGCAGGATATCGGCCAGCCGCTGCGGATCGTTCAGCATCAGGGATGTGCGAGCGCGCAGGACCTCATCTTTCAAATGGCCAGACAGTTGCAGGCTCATCAGTTTGATAATCGCAATGCTGTCGCCGGGCTGCCACGGCGAAACAGATGCGTTGAACAGAAACATCTCGGGCGCGCCGCGACCCAATGCGTTCTCATTGATCTCATCCAGCCGGGCATTGACGCCGGCAGAATAAGCGCGCAGCGCAGCTTTGGTGTAATCGTCCTGCACCTCGACCGAGCGGTGGGCAAGACTGTACAGGTCAAAACGGCGCAAGAGCTTGTCGATGGTGACTGTGCGCTTACCAAACACTTCGGATAAACGGCCCTGCGCCGTGCGACGCATCACGGTCATCTGCCACAAACGATCCTGCGCATGGGCATAGCCCAGGCCAAAGAATACGTCCGGGTCGCTTTCGGCAAGGATATGCGGAACATTGGCGGTGTCGCGCACGATCTCGACCGGCGAACGCAGCCCGCTGACTTCGACGGTCTGGTCATAATCCGGCAGGGACTGGCTGGCCAGGAAGTAGACAAGGCCCACAGCCGCGACGGCCAACAGGATCAGGCCCGTAGCAATCCGAACCAGCCAGCGAAAGACAAGACCCATGAACGCCCCATATCCCCATAAGAAATTATTGGCTGAACTCTACTGGAAGGACCAGGCAACCGAAAGAGGAACGCCGCGCGAACGTTGAGTTAACATGTTGAGATGAAAAACCCCGCCACATGGTTTTGAACATGTGGCGGGGTCCGTGGCAAAGGGGGGGTGGTATTCGATATCAGGGGATGATGCGCGTGTACTTGGTGCCTTCGACGGTCGCGCCGAATTTCAGACCAGCCTGTCCGAAAACGGCGGCCAACACTGGCTTGCGCAATTGGGTTGTGTCGGTTGAGAGTGAGTCGCCGGTGGCGTCGACGACATAGCCGATATCCGCCCCTGCGGTCCAACCGCTGGAACGGCGGAAGTCATCCAGCGCGTCCTGCGTCATGAAGAACAGGACATGCGCATATTGTTGCGCGCCGATCTGCAGACCAGCACTGCCGGATATGGCCGAGTAGTAGTCGACCGTTGCACCGTTAATGCGCAGCGCGCCCTGGCCATAGGCACCGCCAAAGATGAACCCGGCCTCGGTGATCAGGGGCATCACCAGCATGCCGTCGGCTTTGTTGGCGATCTCGACGGTGTTGGGGTACTTGCTGAACATTTCGTTCAACGTCACGTTCACACGGGCGTCGATCTGGGCCGCATTGGAATTGCCTACACCGTTTCCGCATGCTGCGGTCAGTGTGAGCCCGGCCATGCCAAGCGCAAAGCCACGACGGTTTAGTCGGGGAGAGTTGGAACTGCTCATGTTTTTTTCTCTGTATAAACTGCCTGAAGTGTCGGGTGTTCCCGATCTTGTGTGCAAGAATACGCCGATTGCGTCCGTGTGTCACGGGAAAGCTGGTCCAACAGCGTTCACAATCGGCGAAAAGTCGCGACCGTCCGGGGTTTTAGCCCTGAAGGATGCGTGCGACCTGCGGTGCAAAGTAGGTCAGGATTCCATCGCAGCCTGCACGTTTGAAGGCCAGCAGGCTTTCCAGCATGACCTTCTCACCATCAATCCAGCTGTTCTGCGCAGCTGCCTGTATCATGGCGTATTCACCGGACACCTGATAGGCATAGGTTGGCGCGCCAAACGTGTCTTTCACGCGGCGACAGATATCCAGATAGGGCATGCCTGGTTTGATCATCACCATGTCTGCGCCTTCTGTCAGGTCACGTTCGATCAGGCGCAGGGCCTCGTTCGAATTGGCCGGGTCCATCTGGTAGGTCTTCTTGTCTCCGGTCAGCGCACCGGACGCGCCCACTGCATCGCGGAAGGGGCCGTAGAATGCGCTGGCATATTTAGCGGCATAGCTGAGGATCATCACGTTGTGGTGCCCGGCACCCTCAAGCGCGCGGCGCATTGCGCCGATGCGGCCATCCATCATGTCTGAGGGTCCAATGATGTCGGCCCCGGCCTCAGCCTGCGCCAGTGTCATTTTGACCAGCGCCTCGACGGTCTGATCGTTCACGATCTCGCCATCCACGACATAGCCGTCATGGCCATTGATGTTATAGGGATCCAACGCCACGTCGGTCATCACGGCAATATCAGGGGCTGCAGATTTGATTGCCCGAATGGCCCGGTTTGACAGGTTGTCGGGGTTCCACGCCTCGGCGCAATCTTCGGTTTTTAGATTGGGATCGGTGTAGGGAAAGATGCAGATCGCCGGGATGCCCATAGCCTGCGCCTCGACTGCGGCCTTTGCGATCAGATCGACCGAGCGCCGCACAACGCCGGGCATCGAAGGTACGGGTTCTTCAATGCCTTCACCATCGCGCACAAAAACCGGCCAGATCAGATCATCTGTCGTCAGCGCGTTTTCTCGCACCAACCCACGAATGGCGCCGGATTGGCGCGCCCGGCGAAATCGCGTAAGGGGGTAGGGGGCGATGGTCGGTTTCATGTCGCGCTCTCCTTGAATAATCGTGCATTGGGTGGCATGAATTCCCGATGGTCTCAAGGGTAACATTGGACGCGCCTGCGCGAAGAACGCCTCAAGGACAATGAACAAAGGGCTGATGCGTGGATTTGCACTCTTCGATTTTCGAACTCATCGACATGCGCAGCTTTTCGAATCTGTGGTACTGGATCGTGCTGGCGGTGCTCTGGTCGTCGGCCAGCCACTGGGCGATGGGGGTTCCCTACGATCTGCTTGTACGTGCCCGTCGTGTTGGCGGACAGTCCGAGCAGGACCTGCTGGATATCGTTCGGATCAATGGGAACAGGCTGCTTTACATCGTTGATATGTCAGGCCTGGTTATTCTTGCTTTATGCTGTTTCTTTTTTACCGGGCTTGCGATGTTGGGTTTCTACTATGGCGTTGAATTTGCACAGGCCGTGTTTTTGTTGCTGTTCCCCGTGAGTTTGGTGATGCTGATCAACATTCGCGCCGCGCGCAAGTTGCAAGGCATCGAGCCGGTGCTCGGAAGCGTGTCAAAGATCCTTGTACGCTGCAGGATTTACACCCAGATCATTGGCATGATCTCAATTGTCATCACGTCACTTTGGGGTATGTACCAGAACGTCTCGATCGGCGTTCTCGGGGGATGAAAACCAGAAAGGCAAAGCGATGACAGCTCCGAACCATGTGACGGTTGGCGGCGCTCCCGAAGGGTTTGACGCACAGCTTGTTCTGAATGAGATCGCGCGCGTTGGCGGGCCGGTCTGCCACGTCGCGCGTGATGACAAACGGATGGAGGCGATGCGCGCCGCACTGGCTTTCTTTGCCCCCGATATGCCGGTCTTTGTGTTTCCGGGGTGGGATTGTCTGCCATATGACCGGGTATCGCCCAACGCCGACATAGCGGCGGCCCGTGTGGCGACTTTGGCGGCACTGGTTCATCAGATGCCGAATCGGTTTGTCCTGCTGACCACGCTGAATGCCGCGACCCAGCGGGTGCCTGCGCGTGATGTGCTGCGCGAGGCTGCTTTTACCGCCCGCGTGAACCATCGCGTCGACGAAACGGCGCTGCGGAACTTCCTTGTACGCATGGGGTTCACGCAAAGTCCGACAGTGATGGAGCCGGGCGACTATGCCGTTCGCGGCGGTATCATCGACATTTTTCCCCCGGGCGAATCCGGTCCCGTACGTCTGGATCTGTTCGGAGACGTGCTGGACGGCGCGCGCCTGTTCGATCCGGTTTCGCAACGCACGACCGAAAAGCTGGATGTTGTCGAATTGGCTCCGGTTTCCGAGGTCATTCTGGACGACGCCGCCATCACGCGGTTCCGCCAAAACTATCGCATCGAATTTGGCGCGGCGGGCACCGATGATCCGCTGTATGAGGCGATCAGCGCGGGCCGCAAGCATCAGGGCATCGAACACTGGCTGCCGTTCTTCCACGAAAAGCTGGAAACCCTGTTTGATTATCTGCCGGATGCGACGATCACTGTGGATGATCAGGTGACACCCACGCGGCTTGCCCGCTGGGATACAATAGCCGATCAGTATGAAACGCGGCGTCTGGCGCTGGAAAACCGTTCGCGCATGGATACGGTGTATAAGCCTACACCTCCCGGATTGCTCTATCTGGACGATGCCGCGTGGGAGCAGGCGGTCGGGGACCGGCGGGTGATGCAGTTCAGCCCGCTGCCTCAGGCCAGCGGTCCCGGTGTGATTGATGCAGGCGGGCGGATTGGCCGCAATTTCGCACCAGAGCGGCAGCAGGAAAACATTAGCCTGTTTGGTGCTTTGGCAAGCCATATCACCGACAAGATGGCCAAGGGGCCCGTCTTGATTGCGTCGTATTCTGAAGGGGCGCGAGAGCGTCTAACAGGCTTGATCGAGGATGAAGGCCTGGCCGAAGCCGTCCCTGTCACCGATGGCACCCGGATTGGCAAACGCGGATTGCATCTGGCTGTCTGGGCGCTTGAGCACGGGTTTGAAACGCCCGGTCTGACCGTGATCGCCGAACAGGACGTGCTGGGTGACCGCCTCATCCGCCAGCCCAAGAAGCGCCGCAAGGCCGAGAATTTCCTGACCGAAACCCAATCGCTTAGCCCGGGCGATCTGGTGGTGCATGTCGACCACGGGATCGGGCGATACATAGGGATGGAAGTGGTCACGGCGGCCGGTGCTGCGCATGAATGCCTGCTGCTGGAATATGCCGAACAGTCCAAGCTGTATCTGCCGGTTGAGAACATCGAGCTGCTGTCGAAATACGGCCATGATGAAGGTCTGCTGGACCGCTTGGGTGGAGGTGCGTGGCAGGCTAAGAAAGCCAAGCTGAAAGAACGCATCCGCGAGATGGCGGACAAGCTGATCCGTATCGCCGCGGAACGCGCTTTGCGCAAAGCTCCGGTCATGGATCCGCCGCCCCACGCGTGGGAGGAGTTCAGCGCGCGCTTTCCATATCAGGAAACCGATGATCAGTTGCGCGCGATTTCCGAGGTGATGGAGGACATGCATTCCGGCGCGCCGATGGATCGGTTGATCTGTGGTGACGTGGGCTTTGGCAAAACCGAGGTTGCCATGCGCGCGGCCTTTGTCGCCGCGATGTCCGGTGTTCAGGTGGCCGTGATCGCACCGACCACCTTGCTGGCCCGACAGCATGCAGCCAGCTTCAAGGAACGGTTCCGTGGCTTTCCGTTGGAGGTGCGGCAGCTGTCGCGGTTTGTGTCCGCGAAAGATGCACAGCAGACCCGTGATGGTATGGCGCGCGGGACCGTCGACATCGTGATCGGCACCCATGCGTTGCTGGCCAAGGGTATCCGGTTCAACAATCTGGGCCTGTTGATCATCGACGAAGAACAGCATTTTGGCGTCGGTCACAAGGAACGCCTGAAACAGCTGCGCAGCGACATTCACGTGCTGACCTTGACCGCCACGCCGATCCCACGGACGCTGCAGCTGTCGCTGACCGGCGTGCGCGACCTGTCGATTATCGGCACGCCGCCTATCGATCGTCTTGCCATTCGCACGTATGTCAGCGAATTCGACGCCGTGACCATACGCGAAGCCCTGCTGCGCGAACACTATCGAGGCGGGCAGAGCTTCTACGTTGTTCCCCGCATCTCGGACCTGCCAGAGATCGAAGAATTCCTAAAGGAACAACTGCCCGAGCTGACTTATATGGTGGCGCATGGGCAAATGGCGGCGGGTGAACTCGACGACCGAATGAACGCTTTTTATGACGGCAAGTACGACGTGCTTCTGGCGACCACGATTGTGGAAAGCGGGCTGGATATTCCAACCGCCAACACGATGGTCGTGCACCGGGCAGATATGTTCGGGCTGGCTCAGCTTTATCAGATCCGAGGCCGGGTGGGTCGCTCCAAAACCCGTGCCTATGCGTACCTGACCACCAAACCGCGTCAGAAACTGACGGCGACAGCCGAAAAGCGCCTGCGGGTTTTGGGCTCGCTGGATACTCTGGGGGCCGGGTTCACGCTCGCATCGCAGGACCTGGACATTCGTGGTGCGGGCAACCTGCTGGGTGAGGAACAGTCCGGCCAGATGCGCGATGTTGGCTATGAGCTCTATCAATCGATGCTGGAAGAGGCGATTGCCAAGATCAAAGCCGGTGAAATGGAAGGGCTGTCTGAAGCCGACGATCAATGGGCGCCACAGATCAATCTGGGCGTGCCGGTTCTGATCCCCGAAGATTACGTGCCCGATCTGGATGTGCGCCTTGGGCTTTATCGTCGCTTGTCGTCGCTTTCGACCAAGGTCGAGCTGGAAGGTTTTGCCGCAGAACTGATCGACCGGTTCGGCACGCTGCCGAAAGAGGTAAACACCCTGATGCTGGTCGTGCGCATCAAGGCGATGTGCAAACGCGCAGGGATTGCAAAACTGGATGGCGGGCCGAAGGGCGCGACAATCCAGTTTCACAACGACAAGTTCGCCTCGCCGGAGGGTTTGGTAGAGTTCATTCAGAACCAGCGCGGTTTGGCCAAGGTCAAGGACAACAAGATCGTCGTCAGACGCGATTGGAAGAAGGACAGCGACAAGATCAAAGGCGCATTTGCCATCGCCCGCGATCTGGCGGAAAAGGTCATGGCAGCGAAGAAGAAAAAGGCGAAAGCCTAGTCTCCGCTGACGAAAGTGCACAATTGCCATTCGCCCGCGTCCGATTTCACAAGCGCGGCGCGGTGACCTGTCATGGGCCATAGAAAGTCGCCGTGCATGAATCCCCGCGTGCCGTCAGTCAGCATCACCGGTTGATAGTCGGCACCGTCTCGATGGGTCGGGACGATGACGATCTCGTAGCTGATGAGGCTCAGCGCTGGGGAGCCTGGTTCGGCGGCTTGCCGAAGACTGACGTTCTCACCGGTGACAAAGTAGGCCACGTAAGGGTCCAATGAGGCAGGCAAGGTGATCTGCCATTGATGCGGCATCCAAAACTCGCCCTCGTCGTCGAAATAGCCCGGTTGGGACAGGGTGGTTTCCAGATCGCTCCAATAGGCTTCGCGGCTCTGGTCTTCTAGAGAGCTGTTTTCCGGGCCGAGGTATTCAAGGAATTCCCCGGGCCCACCGCTTCCGCCATGGCTGAGGTAGATGTCCGGGCAAGCAGCTGCGATAACGGTGTCGGTATCACGTGCGGCCACGCTCGCCAACAAACTCTCCCGAAAGGCCACAAGGGTAGGATCGCGTTCTGCTTCATCGACCGGCGGAAATGACTGCCGGTCAGCCAGGGCTGGGCCACAAAAAAGCAGCGACAACATAACTGCGCGGATCATTCTGCGGCCTTCATTGCTGCCTGAGCGCAAAAACACGAGGCCCCAACGGCCCGGTCAGCGCGGGCAAGCGCCAGATCAAGACGTTGTTTGATCAGTTTGATCTCGACTGTCTCACCGCGTGCTTTCAGACAATCATGCAGGCCCTTTAAACTCCAGACATTGTCGGGGTGGATTGAGGCGCGGCTCAGAGTGCCGCCAAGCCCAAGATCTTCGCGATACACTGCTTCGGCCTCGGGCACTTGGCCCTGTTCGTACAACAACGCACCAAGCGCGTGGCGCGCGGGTTGCATCCAACCCCAAGGCTCGTCGTAGGGCAGCGTGTCGTCCAATTCGACAGAGCGCCTAAGATGCGCGAATGCAGCGCCATAGTTGCCTTTGCGATACTCAATCTCGCCCCGCAGCATTTCGCGGGCGATGTCCAACAAGTCGATCACGCGGTTGTTGTGCAGCAGGCGAGTTTTCGGCACTCGATCTTTGGCGGCGCGGAACAGCTTCTCTTCGGCTTCGGCCTCGGCGACCTGATCTGTGGCGGCAAAAGCGATTGCACGGGCGTAATGGGTGGTCGCGGTGACGGTGCGGTAGAGATCCTGATCATCGGGCAAGGGCAGGGCCTTTGCTTCTTCCCACCGGCCAAACCGGATCAGGATATGCGGCCCCATCGACATGTAGCTTTCGAAGAAATCCGCCATGGGCGGGCTTTCCGTGCGCAGCATCTCTTCGGGGGTGGTGTCCCAGATGCCCTGATTGGCGCGCACGGCAGGTTCCATCTGGCCAAGGAACAGCGCGCCGTAGATGGCAAAATGATAGTCGTGCTGGCGATAGCCTGTGTAGATGTTGAACGCTCCTTCGCGCTCATAATACTTCAAGTCAGCCTCGGTCGCCTTTTCATTCCAGTGAACGACGTTCTGATAGTGCCCGCACAACACGTCGATATGGGTTGGCATATGCACCAAATGCCCTGCATCGGGAACCAGAGTGCGCAGGATATCCCCGGCCTTCAGCGCCTTTTCCGGTGTGGGCGACATTTCCATCAAGTGGACATAGAGGTGCAACAGACCCGGATGCGACATCGCCGCCGGATCGTCTGCCATCGCGTCTTCCAGGGCTTTTTGTGCTTCCAGAGTCGCGGCGCCCTCAGCGGGTTTACCGGTTTTCAGGTCCCACATCTGCCAGGGGGTCAGGTTGAGCAGAGACTCGACATAGATGGTGCGCAGATCGAGGTAACCCGACTGCTCTGCAAAGGCGACGCGCATCGCGGCGGCAAAATCGTGATCCCAGCTATGCATGTCGTCGACAGGATCGCGCTGTGGATACCGCGCGGGCAGGGCGCGGATCAGCGCCTGTTCCGTCGGGCTGCACCCTTCGGCCAAAGCCACGGCTTTCTGCGTGGCATCATAGGCCAGTGCCAGCGCCTTTCGTTGCCCGCGGTCATCCAGCAAGTTCCAAGGAAGGTTGTAGTTTGGCCCTGCAGCATAAGCCTCACCCCAGTGGGCCATCGCGCAGTCTGGGTCGAATTCAAGCGCGCGCTGAAAGCACACCACTGCTTCGTCGTGGTTATAGCCGTAGGTCCAATTCAGCCCTCGGTCGAACCAGAGCTGTGCGTCTGTTGAAGCCGTCGTTATCGGACAGGAATATGCGCCAAGATCGTAGTAGTCGCTCACTGAAAAACTCCACTCATATTGAGCAGATGTTAGCCTGATTCACCGTTCCTGCACAGATCAGGCTGGCAGCCTGTTTTCGATCCGCCCCATATGCAGCATCAGGCCGAAGCCCGCGGCGCTCATGGCCAGGATGCCAACAGCCAGCGGGGTGATAGACCCGTCGAACATCTGCCCGATGGGGGCCGCAATCGCGGCTGCAAACACGGTCGAGATCGCCCCGATCACCGAAGCCGCCATGCCTGCGATATGGCCCATTGGCTCCATCGCGATGGCGTTCAGGTTGCCCATAGTCATGCCTGCCATAAAGAAGACTGCCGTTTGCCAGCTTACGAAAACGGCGAAAGACATGGTGGGCGAAAGGTCTGCCGCATTCAGGGCGATGACAGCTGTTGTAAAGAGGACCTGCGCGCCCAACGCCCATGTCACGATCCGGCGCATGCCCAATTTGATAACGAGTGCGGCGTTTAACAGGCTGGCTGAGCCCGCCATCAACGCCACGAACCCGAACCAGAACGGAAAACTGTCGGCACTGTCGTGGATGACATCGTAGACCGGTTGAACCATCGTCAGCATGGTGAACAACATGCCCAGACACAATGTCTGAACCAAGATCGACAGTCGGACAGTTGGATGTGTGAACATCTGGCGTGCGGCGTCCAGTATAAGGGGCAGGCGCAGCGGGCGACGGTTCTCGACCGACAGGGGTTCCGGAAGGCGCAGGCCCATCCAGACGATGGTGATTAGTGAGAACAGGATGAATGAGGCAAAGATACCCCGCCATCCGGTCAGTGCGATCACTCCGGCACCAAGCATTGGCGCGATCGCCGGTACCAGGGTGAAGATCATCATCGCAATCGATACAATCCGCGCCATCTCGCGGCCCGAATACAGATCGCGAATAATCGCCATGGCCACCACGCGCGGGGCCGCACATCCGATCCCCTGGAAGATACGGGCGACCAATAGCATTTCGAGTGATGAACTGGCCCAGGCAGCCGCCGCTGCAATGATATACAGTGCCGATCCGACATAGATCACTGGTTTGCGGCCAAAGGCGTCCGACAGCGGCCCGGTAAAAAACGTGCCAATCCCCATGCCCAACACAAACGAGGTTAGGATCAGCTGGGCTTTGTTGACGTCGTCGGGGCTGAGTTGCGCGCCGATATTTGGCAGCGCAGGCAACATGGAATCGATCGAAAACGCGATCGTCGCAAACATCATTGCGACAAGTGCTATGAACTCACCCCGTGACATGCGATTGGCCATAACGCCCTCCTGATCTGTTCGCGCTATCACGGCAAATCAGTTGACGCTAGGTGTCAAATTGCACAGAGGTCTGTGCTAATTTGCAGGGGAAGCCTCAAGTTGAGACATGATTTCAGCAATCACTTTTTCCCACATTTCAGGGGGTTGCGCCCCGGGGACGGCATGTTGATTGGCAACGATGAACGTCGGGACAGAGCTGACGCCCATTTGCCTGGAATGGCTGTCACGGTTGCTGATATCCTCGCGATCGGCATCGGATTTCAGCAGTTTTAGAACGACTGCGGCGTCCATGCCCGCATTGTCGGCAATATCGGCCAGAACCTCATGATCGCCGATATCGCGGGCCTGCACGAAATAGGCATCGAACAACGCATCGACTACGGCATTCTGTTTGCCTTCAATCCCGGCCCAATGGATCAGGCGGTGCGCGTCCAGTGTGTTGGGCGTGCGCTCCATGCCTTCGAAGTCGATCTTAAGGCCTGCGTTCTCGGCATGATCAACAACCGGTGCATAGGCCCGCACAGCACCGTCCTTGCCCCCGAACTTGCGTTCGAGATATTCGCGGCGATCCATCCCGGCATCCGGCATGTCGGGGTTTAATTGGAATGGATGCCATTCGATCACAAACGGATGGTCCGGGATCGCCGCCAGCGCCTTGTCCAGATGGGTTTTGCCGATATAGCACCAAGGGCAGATCGGGTCGGACATGATATCAAGCTTGACGGTCTCGGTCATGGGTTGGTCGCCTTGAAATAGGCCGGCAGCGCCCGGCGCAGAAGTTTCCCGTTCCCGCCGGTGGGCAGTTCAGGCAGATGGATAAAGGCGCGCGGTTGCTTATAGCGCGCCAGATTTGCCTCGACATAGGTGCGCAGGGCGTCGTCGTCCAGCTTTTCTGGTCCTGTATAGAAGGCTGCTATCACAAATGTGTCCTGTTTGACCTCGACTGCCGCAGCCCCGACCTGCGCGATGCCGGGATATCGGGACAGCGCCGCCTCGACCTCAACCGGTGACACCCTATAGCCGCCCGCATTCATCATATCGTCATCGCGGCCCAGATAGGTGATCTGGCCATCCACGGCCATGGCCCCTTGATCGCCGGTTACGAACCAGTCGTCCTGCATCCGGGCTTCGGCCTCGTCCGGGGCGTTGAGATAGGTCAGCATCAAGCCGGGGTCGGACCGGTGTATGGAAATGGTGCCTTCCTGACCCTGAGGTACGGGACCGTCGGGTCCCAGGATGGCCACACGGCGGCCGGGCTGCGGTTGGCCCAATGCATCGGACCGCGCTGGATGCGCCGGGCTGGACGAAATGAAAGTCGAACACTCGGACATGCCATAGGCCTCGTAGAGTTCAGTGCCGGTCGCTTGCGTCCACTGTTCGTGCAGATGCCGCGACAGCTTTTCTCCGGCGCATAACCCATGCCGCAATTCCGGCAAGTCGAGGTCGTCTGTTGAGCTCACCACCTTACGGAATACGCCTGGTGCCGCGGCGAAGATGGTGGCCTGATGATGGCGCAGCAGGGCGGGTAGGGCACCCAGATCGGTGCCCGGCGCGGGGATAAGGGCTGTTGCGCCAATGGTCCAGGGATCCATCAGACCGGTGCCTAGGGTATAGGTCCAGTTGAACGCGCCCGCGTGACACAGGCGATCGTTTTCACGCAGCCCGTACCAGCCATCCACCATCATCTGACGCGCCCAGATGGCGCGATGGGCATGGGCTACAGCCCTCGGTTTTCCCGACGTGCCCGAAGTATATACGACATAGGCCATCCGTTCCGGGTCACCCATTTGATACTCAGCAGCAGGCAGATCACGCATTCCGGCCAAATCGGACAGGTCAATCTGAACCGGGTGCGCGGCGCACGCAACCTGTGGGTCGCGCAGAATGGCGGCAGGCCTGAGGTCCTTGATCATGCGCTCTGTTTCCGGTTCGGTCAGCTGCGATGATGTTGGGACCGGGACGATGCCGACGGCAATCGCTCCGAGATAGGCAATCGGGAAATCGACCGTGTTTCCAAGCCGCATCAACGCGATATCGCCGGGCTTCAAACCAGCTTTCAACAACCCTGTGCCAGTGCCCAGAATGGCCTGCTGCAACTCGCTATACGTCAAATGCTCGGCATCCGAAGACCCTAGAACAGACAGGGCGGTCTTGTCCGAAAGCTTGGCGGCACAGCGCAGCACATGCGCTGCCAGATTGAATGGAGAGGGGCAGGCGGGCGGCGGTCCCTGATCAAAAATAGAAAGCATGGCAACTGGCTAGCGCGACCACTGCTGCGTTGCAAGCGCGACAGGCTGCGCCTATAGAATGACGCATGAGCACCCAAGACCAGACATCTTTGATCCGCATTGCCCGGGACTCGGGCGAACATACGGAAGTTGAACCACTGGACCTCGGCGCGCGTGTGCGCGAGCTGCGGAAAGCGCGGAAATGGACGCTTGAACAGGCGGCCACGCAGGCTGGTCTGGCACGTTCTACGCTCAGCAAGATCGAAAATGGTCAGATGTCGCCCACCTATGACGCGCTGAAAAAGCTTGCGACCGGTCTTGAGATCTCCGTGCCGCAGCTGTTTACGGCGCCACAGCGGGACCAGGTGATCGGTCGGATGGCCGTGACGCGCATGGGCGAAGGGTCTGCCCATCCCACAACCACCTATGAACATGAACTGCTTGCCGAAACGCTGACCAAAAAGCAGATGTTGCCTTATCGGGCCCGTGTCCGCGCGCGGTCAATGGATGAGTTCGACGGCTGGGTCCGCCACGACGGCGAAGAGTTCTTGTATGTCTTGACGGGTGTTGTGCGCCTTTACACCGAGTTTTATGAACCAGTCGAAATGCGCCGCGGCGACAGCGCCTATTACGACGGGAGCATGGGGCACAATGTAATCTCGGTCAGCGACGAAGATGCAATGATCCTGTGGGTGACATCACTTACTTAACGACCGGCTGAATTCGCGATTCAAACCTTCCGTGAACAAAAAATCTTCAAGCTCTTCGTGGGCTTCGTTCATAGTCAGTTGATGGCGTTCGGCCAGATACGCTTCGAAACATTTGCGGTCTTGGCTTAACCGCACCATGTCCTGATCCCGCAGGTTCGGAAATCTCCGTTTGGCGCGCGTATACATTGCGTCCAGGTCTTGCGTCAGATCGGTCCATTTCAACATTAGACAGCTTTCCGTTTTCATGGTTTCAAACCGCTCGTCCCAAGAACCAGCGTACGAAGGTGGTGGGGGCGTTCGGGCATGACAAAATGTCGCACCCGAGGTCGGGAGGCGGTTTGATTTTTGTCGGGGTCGAAAGTGCCCGTTGCAGCCTATCCGCAACGGGCAGACGGACCTGATTTTGAGTGAGTGGAGGCCGGTCCGTAAATTCGATGTGCTGCGCACCGGACGAAGAGTTACGTTTTGAAATTCAAAGCAATAATCAATTCGTGCAGCGTACTGCAGCTTATGCACAAGCTATATCGCTAAACCCAGTTCAGTAAAGCTTTTTGTGTGAGTTTTTTAGGGGAGCACTTGACGTTGGGGCAATTGCAACATGTTGGCGCACCAAAAACTCGACCCGCAATATGCGGTGCCAATAGGCTGTGCGCCGATTTCCGCCCACGTCCCTTTGGTGCTGCGCGTGACCCGTTACTGTTCGTACCACCAAACCTGCGGCATGTATTCTGGCCCATCGCCATAGATCGGCAAGTTTTCCGGCTGCTTGAGTTCCTTGGCGTGGGCGATCCTGCCTACATCAAAGTTCCAGATCGGAATGACATAGCGCCCGGCGGTCAATACACGATCAAGCGCGCGCGTTGCAGCAACGAAATCCTCATGACTTTCCGAGGCCAGCATGGCGTCAATCATTCCGTCCACAGCGGGTGAAGCCACCCCCATCAAATTGCGCGTGCCCGGAGTATTCGCGTTTTCGCTGCCCCAGTAGAGGCGCTGCTCGTTGCCGGGTGACAGGGACAACGCACGACGGAAATAGGTCATGTCGAAATCCAACTCGGATGTACGGCTGGTGAACTGGGCGCTGTCGACCTGCTCGGTGCTCACCGCGATGCCAAGACGTTCCAGTGCGCGCGTGTAGATCTCGATTGCCGTTTCGCTTTCGGTGTCGCCCTGTTGCAGCAACACGGTCACGGTAAAGGCATCGCCGTTTTCGTTACGCAGCACGCCGTCCTGGATGGTCCAGCCAGCCTCGGCCAACAGTTTGGTGGCGGCGCGGATGTTCGAACGATTGCGGGCCGATCCGTCACTTTCCGGCAATGTATAGCCTTCAAGCGTTCCCGGGGGCAGGTCGTCCTTGAATTCCATCAGCAGCTCTTCGACGCGACCACTTGCCGGACGGGGCTGCATCGCAAGGTCCGAGCCCGAGAAATAGGATGAGATACGCGGCTGCGCGTTGCCGGTAATCGTGTCGTTGATGAATTCGAAATTGAACGCCAGCGTCAGCGCCTCGCGGACACGCCAGTCGTCAAACGGTGCTTTGCGGGTGTTCATGACAAACCCGGTCATGCCCGAGGGCTTGCCGTGCGGGATCTCGGTCTTGACCACATCACCACGCTGGACGGCCGGGAAATTGTATTGGTTGGCCCATTTGTCGGCATTGAATTCACGTACCGCGGTCAGTTCTCCGGCTTTGAAGGCCTCGAACAGAACAGTGCCGTCGCCGTAGAACTCGATCCGCATTTCGTCCAAATTCATGGTGCCTTTACGGAAGGGGATGTCAGTGCCCCAATAATCCGGGTTCCGCTTAAGGTTCACGTATCTACCGGCCTCATAGCTGTCGACGACGTAGGGCCCGGTTCCGACCGGAATGTCATGCAACCCGGCATTGGCAAAATCTTTACCTTCCCACTGGGCTTTCTGCAGGATCGGGCGCAGGCCGGCGATCAGGGCAAGCTCGCGGTCGGGTTCGTTAAAGGTGATGCGCACCGAGCGGGGACCGGTCTGTTCGATACTGTCAATCTTACTCCACAGCCCGCGATAACGCAGGTGGCCTTCGGTTCCCAAAGTCTCATACGACCAGATGACATCATCCACTGTGACTGGTGTACCATCCGAGAATTCTGCGTTCTCACGCAGGGTGAATTCGACCCAGGACCGGTCCGGCGCTGTCTCAACTGATTCGGCTAACAGCCCGTAAAGAGTGAAAGGTTCGTCCCAGGATCGGCCCATCAGGCCCTCGTGGGTCCAAAATCGCAATTGCCAGGGCGAGCTGCCTTTTTGCACGAACGGGTTCAAACTGTTATAGCCGCCCGTATTTCCGAACACGACTTTCCCGCCTTTTGGCGCGTCCGGATTTGCGTAGGGCAGGGACACAAAATCCGGTGGTAAGGCGGGGTCACCATACATAGCTATGCCATGGGTCGATTCTGCATAAGCAATTGACGTGCTCAAAAGTGCAGTGATTCCCGCGATCAATGGGCGAACGGGGCGTAGAAAATCGGGGCTCATTTTGGAAACAATCCTGCTCTGGCCTTATTTTGTTGGGATTCATCGTAGCTATGATTTTTCTTGTTTTCAAACTTTTAGCTTGGACGAACACAAGAAATTGCTTATAAAGGATGCACTGCTCGATAGGTTTCTTGCCTGTATGAAACCTGCCTCAATAACTTAACGCCCGCTTCGTGCGGGCGTTTTTTTTGTCCGGATCTGACGTAGGATGCGTCGCCCGAATGTTTCCCCGTTTTCTTTGCAGCTGCAGCATGGCACTGTGTCGCCAAAGTTGACTTTGTGGGAGTTCGGCCATGAGCCTTTCGGGAAAAACAGCCATTATCACCGGATCGAATTCAGGGATCGGATTAGGCGTCGCGCGCGAGCTGGCGAAGGCCGGGGCTAACGTGGTGCTGAATTCATTTACCGACCGCGACGAAGATCATGCGCTGGCCGCTGAGATTTCGAAAGAGACCGGGACCAGCGCACGCTATATCAAGGCGGACATGTCTAAGGGTGAAGAATGCCGCGCGCTGATCGAAAAGGCGGGGGCATGTGATATTCTGGTGAACAACGCGGGCATTCAGCATGTCGCGCCGGTTGATCAGTTTCCGGTCGAAAAGTGGGATGCGATCATCGCAATCAACATGAACTCGACTTTTCATACGATGGCCGCCGCGCTGCCAATGATGCGGAAGGCCGGGTGGGGACGTATTGTGAATATCGCCTCGGCTCATGGGTTAACGGCGTCTCCGTTCAAGGCTGCGTATGTCGCGGCAAAGCACGGCGTGGTTGGTATGACCAAAACCGTGGCGCTGGAAACCGCGCAGGAGCCAATCACATGCAACGCGATCTGCCCGGGATACGTCCTGACACCATTGGTCGAGGCACAGATCCCAGGCACCATGAAGGAATACGGCATGAGCCGTGAGGACGTGATCAAGAACGTGATGCTTGAACGGCAACCTTCGAAAGAATTCGCCACGGTCGAGCAATTGGGTGGCACCGCGATCTTCCTGTGCTCGGATGCGGCAGCGCAGATCACCGGGACCACGATCTCGGTCGATGGCGGTTGGACAGCGTTGTGAGGTTTCACGGGGGCGCTGCCCCAGCACCCCCGGAGTATTTTGGAAAAGATGAAGGGGCAGGACGGTGAAACGGATCAATCTGGCTTTGCAGGGTGGCGGCGCGCACGGTGCCTTCACCTGGGGCGTTCTGGACCGAATTCTGGACGAAGAAGATATCGAGGTTGCGGCGATCACAGGGACCTCGGCCGGGGCGCTGAATGGCGCTGCCTTCAAGTCAGGAATGGTCCACAACGGGCGCGACGGCGCACGGGCTTGTCTGGACGGGCTATGGGCACGGATGGGTGCGGTGGGGGATATGCGCCTTGCCAACTGGATGCAGGCGCTGGAGCCCGCACAAATTGCCCAGTCGATGGAGTATTCACTGCCATTCTCGATTGGTGATGCCTGGTCGCGAATGGTGTCGCCTTATGCTTATGGTCCGTTTTACCGCAATCCCCTGGAACCGGTTGTGGATCGGTTCAACTTTGATGAGATTTGCACGGATCAGGGACCCCAGTTGTTTGTCTGCGCGACCTGTGTGCGCAGCGGCAAGATCCGGGTGTTCACCGGGGAAGAGATTTCAACGGATGCCATTTTGGCCTCGGCCTGCCTGCCGAGCCTGTTTCAGGCCGTCGAGATATTTGACCCCAGCTCGGGCCGGACCGAGGCATATTGGGATGGTGGTTACACTGGAAACCCGGCGCTTTATCCCCTGTTTAACAATGATTTGCCTGAAGATGTCGTGGTCGTGAACATCAACCCGCTTGAGCGTGATGAGGTGCCGAAAACTCCGCAGCAGATCCAGAATCGGATCAACGAGATCAGCTTTAACTCATCCCTGTTTCGCGAGCTGCGGGCGATCAATTTTGTTCAGCGTCTGTTGGCGGACGGCAAGCTGACGGCCGGAGAGATGAGCCGCGTTTTTGTTCACATGATCGCGGATGACGAATTGATGAACGATTTGTCCGTGGCAACCAAGACGGTTCCCAACCCTGTGATACTGCATAAACTGAAGGACGCCGGGCGCGCCGCGGCACAACGGTTCATTGGCGATCACAAAGCTGATCTTGGCGCACGCAGCACCGTCGACCTGCCCGAGATGTTTGGCTGATCACTCCGGTGGCTGCGTCGGGTCTTTTTCGTTGGGGTAAACAAGGCCTGCGGAAATCACCAGTTTCGCGGCGTCCTCGATAGTCATATCCAGCAGGATCACGTCCTCGGCTGGGAAGAACAGCAGGAAGCCCGAGGTCGGGTTGGGCGTGGTCGGAACAAAAACGCCCAGCAGTTCGCCCCCGGTTTCAGCCCGCTCGCTGACTTCGCCTTTTGCCGCGGTAGAGACGAAACCGATCGCCCAGATGCCGCGGCGGGGGTATTGGATCAGGCATGCTTTTTCGAATGACCGTTCAGTCTGGGCAAACACCGTTTCCGAGATCTGTTTGATCCCGGAATAGACGGATCGAACAACGGGCATCCGGCTGACAAGGCTTTCGGCAATTTGGATCAGGGACCGGCCCAGAATACCTTTGGCGATCCATCCAACCAGAACTGTGAAGATCAGAAAAATGACAACGCCGACGCCGCGCAGGTTGATGCCCACGTATTCCTGCGGCTGGAACCGCTGTGGAATTATGGGCAGCACCGCGCTGTCGATCCAGCCGACTACGGACCAGATCAGCCAGATGGTCAGCCAAACCGGCGCAATCACAACGATGCCCGTCAGGAAAGACGCGCGCAGTCGCGAAAACAGGCCCGGGCGGCGATGTGGTTCTTCGTCAAATGGCGTGTTCATTGCGGTCCTGAGCGGTTTTCTGCCGAGTTAGTTAAGCAGTCGGGTGCCTTGGTACAATAGGCTTAAGTCAATCGGTCTTCGCGGCCAGAGCACGGGCAATCCCGGCTGCCAGTCGCGCGTTGTTGCGGACCAGAGCGATATTGGCGGTCAGCGAACGCCCTTCGGTCTGTTCGTAGATCCGCTGCAGCAGGTACGGCGTGACACCCTTGCCGCTGATCCGGTGCGTATCTGCGTCGGCCTGTGCCGAGGCAATGATAGGTGCCAGTTCTTCGGCTGGGATCTGATCGTCGGCGGGGATCGGGTTGGCGACCAACTGACCGCCGGGCAAGCCAAGCGCGCGGCGCGTGGCGTGGGCCGTGGCGATGTCTTCGGCGCTGTCCATACGCAGGGGCGCGGCATACGGGGATTTGGCGGACCAGAAGGCCGGGAATTCGTCCTGCCCGTAGGCGATGACAGGAACGCCCAGCGTTTCCAGAACCTCGAGCGTTTTTGCCAGATCGAGGATAGCCTTTGCGCCCGCGGCTACAACTGTAACCGGAGATTGGGCCAGCTCATGCAGATCGGCTGAGATATCAAAGGTCGTCTCGGCACCCTGATGCACGCCGCCGATGCCACCGGTGGCAAACACTTCGATCCCGGCATAATGGGCGGCGATCATCGTGGCGGCGACCGTGGTCGCTCCGGTTCCGCCAGTTGCCATGCAGGCGGCCATGTCTGCGCGTGACAGCTTGGCGACGCCCTGCGCCTGACCCAACGCTTTCAGCTCATCAGCCTCAAGGCCCACATGCAGTTTGCCATTGATCACGGCCATTGTGGCCGGAACCGCGCCCGCGTCGCGGATGTCCTGTTCGACCTGCGCCGCAACCTCGATATTCTGAGGGTAGGGCATCCCGTGGGTAATGATTGTGCTTTCCAGCGCAACGATGGGTCTGCCTGCGTCCTTGGCGGCGCGGACCTCGGCGGAATATTGAATGTCTATCACAGTGGGGTCTCTCCGGATACGTAAGTTGCGGCGGCGTTCAGGGCGCGGGTCAGGGCCTCGGCACTGGATGCTCCACCGGATTCTGAGGCGATGTGGGCCGCCATGAATGTGTCGCCTGCGCCGGTTACGCGGGTAACCAGAACAGACGGGGGTGTTTGGGTCAGGATTTCGTCCGCATTACCAACCGTGGCCGCGCTTCCGCCGTCGGTGACCAACACGCGCAGCGCGCCGCGATCCAGCAGGCCTTTGGCGGCGCTTTCGGAATCCTTGAATTCGCGCTGGCACAGGATGCCGGCTTCTTCGAGGTTCACATACAGCGTGGCCCTCGCATGCTTCAGGAACGGCAGCAAGCGTTCGGCTTTACCGGGCGAGGCCGGTGCCACACGCAGATCGGCGCGCGCAAAGGCGGGGCTTTGCGCGATTTCCTCAAGCAAGTTCAGTGTCAGATTGCCGTCCAGTGCGATAGGTCCTTCAAACGGCTCGTTTTCGTACCCTAGCGGCCCGTGCATTAGCGGGCGCAGGATTTTGGCACCCGCGGTCTCAAGCGAATGCGCATCGGCAATGGCTGCGATCAGGCCGTTGGCCCCTTCGACTGCCATGTACCGGTCGGTCGGCAAATCCTGCGAACGGTAAATGTGATCCGTCACCATGCCCAATCGGGAACAGGCGTTTGCCAGCTCATCACCCTCAGGATCGCGCCCGATGGCAGTCAGCAGAGTGGGGGTCATGCCAAAGCGCACAAGCGTCATGGCGATGTTCATGGCCACGCCGCCGGGCAGGCGGGTGATCCGCCCCGGAACGTCCGAGCCCTGCCGCATGGCGCTGGCGGACCGGCCAATCACGTCCCAAAGAACCGAGCCGATACAAAGGATGTCGCTGTTCTGAGTCATGTCGTCGTCATGCCGCAGCCCCGGCGAAGGTGCAAGCGTTAACGCTCGCACTGATCAGCGCATCGCGTCAGTCAGATCCTTCAGCGCGGCCAGAGGGTCATCTTGTGACCAGATCTCGTCCCCGATTCCGAAAAAATCGGTGCAGGGGGCTAGGTCGCGAACCAAGTCGGGATTCAGGCCACCCTCGGCAACGACTGGAACTTCAATCGTCTCAGACCACCATTGGAACAGATCCATTTCGGCCATGGTGCCATCACCCAGAGTTGACGCGCCCACCGGTCCAAAGGCGACATAGTCCGCACCCGCCTCACCCGCGGTCATCCCATCGTGGCTGGACGCACCGCAAAAGCTGCCAACGATGGCGTCCGCACCCAATTCCTTTCGTGCAAACCGAACCGAGCGCGCGGCGTCATCCAGATGCACCCCGTCCAACCCCAATCGCTGCGCCAGCAGAACATGGTTTGAGATAACCAGCGCCACATCGCGCGCATGGGCAACCTCACGGCAGGCGTCCGCCGCGCGGGCGATGGTGTCTTCATCGCCACCAGCCAATGCCAATCGGATACAGGCGATCTCTGCCCCGTCCAACACGCTGGCCAAGCGGTCGGGAAAGCTGCTCAGTTCGATGGTCGGTGGCGTAATCAGGTAAATCTGCGGCTGCTCGGGGGTGTCCATTGGCGCGTCCTTCGCTTTCAGTCTTTTGCGCGGTTTAGCGGATTGCGGCGGGGAAGCAAACTTTTATGCTGGTTTCCGGCCCAAATGAAGGCGCGGATGGCTTGCCCTGCCTTTGCGCGCAGATTAGAGCAGGCGGAACCTTCGGAGACAGCCATGCCCAGCGATAAATCTCAGCCCTCATTCGTGCTTGTGCGCCCGCAGATGGGTGAAAACATCGGTGCCGCCGCGCGGGCGATGTGGAATTTCGGGCTGGATCGGATGCGGATCGTGGCACCTCGGGACGGATGGCCGAACCCCAAGGCTGTGGCGATGTCCAGCGGCGCCGGGCGTCTGTTGGATGAGGCGCAGCTGTATGACGATCTGACCGGTGCGCTATCCGACAGCACTTTTGTTTTTGCGACCACGGCGCGGCAGCGTGGATTGACAAAGCCGGTCTACAGCCCGGAACGCGCAATGCAACTGGCTGCCGAAAAGGTTGCTGCTGGTGAAAAGGTCTGTGTTCTGTTTGGCCCGGAACGCGCAGGGCTCGAAAACGAAGACATCGCTAAGGCAAACGCGATCATCTCGGTTCCGGTAAACCCGGAATACGCCTCGCTGAATCTTGGCCAATGCGTGCTTCTGACCGCCTATGAGTGGATGCGCCAGACCGGCGATGTGATTCATGAGGCCACTGATCTGGGCAAAGGCGACTGGGCCACAGGCATCGAGGTCGAGAAACTGGTCGAACATTACGAGGACCGGCTGGAAGAGGCGGGGTTCTTTTATCCACCCGAAAAGGCTGAGGGTATGAAGACCAACCTGCGCAACCTGTGGTCGCGGATGCGCATGACGCGGGCGGATGTGCAGATGCTGCATGGGGTCATGCGGCAGATGGTCCGCTGGAAAGACAAAGGCTGAGGCTGGACCTATGGTCCGCTTCACCCTAGCTTGCGACGAAATCCAAGGCACAAGAGGACAGCATGAGCGGTAAGCGCAGCATCTTCGAAGACGTCTCAGACACTGAAAAACAACAAGCCGTTCAACCGGGTATGATCGATCGTGGCCGCGGCGGTGCGCGCAGGGCCATTCGCGCCTGGCTGATGATCCTGTTTGCGCTGGTGGTCGTCATGATCGCTGTGGGCGGGCTGACCCGCCTGACCGACAGCGGGTTGTCGATCACCGAGTGGCGGCCGATTACCGGGGCCATCCCGCCGATGAATGAGGCGGACTGGCAAGCCGAGTTCGACAAATACAAGCAAATCGACCAGTGGCGCATTCAGAACCAATGGATGGAGCTGGGCGATTTCAAATCCATCTACTGGTGGGAATGGGGCCACCGTCAGCTGGGGCGTGTGATTGGACTGGTCTGGGCACTTGGTTTCTTTGGCTTCCTTATCGCGCGGAAAATACCAACCGGGTGGACCGGGAAACTGCTAATCCCTGGCCTTTTGGGCGGTGTTCAGGGCGCGGTCGGCTGGTGGATGGTTGCCTCGGGCGTGACGCAGGGCGAGGGGATGATTGCTGTGGCCAGCTATCGTCTGGCGATTCATCTGGGGCTGGCTTTTGTAATTCTCGGATTCCTTGCATGGTACATCTTTGAGCTGGGCCGCGAGGAGCGCGACCTGATGCAGGCCCGCCGCGCGAAAGAGGCGAAACTGTTCTCGCTATCCACCGGGTTGATGCATTTCGCCTTTTTACAGATACTCATTGGTGCGCTTGTCGCCGGGATCGACGCCGGACGGTCTTATACCGACTGGCCGCTGATCGGCGGGCAGTTACTGCCGCCTGATATGACGATGCTCGAACCGATGTGGCGCAACTTTTTCGAAAGCCCCGGTCTGGTTCAATTCATCCACCGGTGCGCTGGCTATCTGCTGTTCATCTTCGGCATCGTCGTTTGGCGGCGCGGAAGCACCAGTGCTCATCCGCAAACTCGCTTTGCCTTCAACGCGGCCTTCGCAGCGCTGTCGCTGCAGGTGGTGATTGGGATCGCGACCGTGATCTACGCAGCCCCGTGGCAGATCGCCATCTTCCACCAGTTCATGGCCGTTGTCGTCTGGACCCTGATCCTACGGGCGCGGTTCCTGACCGCTTACCCAATAGCTACCTCTCTGCGCGGAGCCTGATTTCCATGAGTGCTTATGACGATTTGATGGCCTTCCAGCGCGAAACATCGGCCTTGGGCGAAATTGCCGGACGCTTGGGCTGGGATCAGGAAACAGTGATGCCCCGCGGAGCCGCACCGCAACGGGCCGAGGAGATGGCCGCGATTGAGGCTGTTTTACATGCTCGCCGATCTGACCCGCGCGTGGCTGAATGGCTGGATCAAGCCGATCCTCAGGATCAGGTCGGGCAGGCGCAATTGCGAGAAATCCGCCGGTCCTATGAACGGACGGTCAAGGTGCCTGCCGACCTGGCAACGGCCATTGCACGCGTGACGTCAGCAGCACAGGGAACCTGGGCGCAGGCCCGCGCAGACGAAGATGTCGCCGCTTTCTTGCCCGTGCTGGATGAGGTCGTGGCGCTAAAGCGTGAAGAAGGTGCCGCACTGGCGCAGGGTGGCAATATCTACGACGCGATGGTTGAGGATTATGAGCCTTACACGACCGGGTCGCAGGTTGCCGAAATCTTTGACCAGATGCGCCCGCGTCTGGTGGCGCTGCGCGCCGCCGTTCTGGATGAACCTGAACCTCAGGCTTTGACGGGGAGTTTCGATGAGCTGAAACAGATGCAATTGTCGGAAAAACTGGCAACTACTTTCGGGTATGACCTGAATACAGGCCGCATCGACAAGGCTGTTCACCCGTTCAGCTCGGGCAGTGGATCGGATGTTCGGATCACCACCCGGACCAGTAAAACCGATCCGTTCAATTGTTTCTATTCGACGATTCACGAGGTCGGCCATGCCGCCTATGAACAAGGGATTGATCCAGCCTACGCCCTGACGCCTTTGGGGCGGGGTGTGTCGATGGGTGTGCATGAAAGCCAAAGCCGGATTTACGAGAACCAACTGGGCCGATCCCGAGCCTTTACCGGTTGGTTGTTTGGCCAAATGAAAGACGCGTTTTGCGATTTTGGCATCACCGACGCGGATACGTTCTATGCAACGGTCAACGGTGTTCACAACGGTTATATCCGCACCGAGGCGGATGAGGTGCAATACAACCTCCACATCATGCTGCGCTTTGATCTGGAACGCGCGCTGATGGCCGGTGACCTCCAAGTGGATGATCTTGAGGCCGCGTGGAACGACCGTTTCAAGGCGGATTTCGGATATGCGGTCGACAAACCTTCGAACGGATGTCTGCAGGATGTGCACTGGTCAGTGGGTCTGTTTGGTTATTTCCCAACCTATTCGCTGGGCAATGTCTATGCAGGATGCCTTTACCAAGCGTTGCGGAACGCTGTGCCGGAACTGGATGCGCAACTGGCAGCAGGTGACACGTCAGGCGCAACCGATTGGCTGCACGAGAATGTGCAGCAACATGGCGGGCTTTACGCTCCACGCGAGACCATTCAGCGTGCAAGCGGTATGGAACCCGGACCTGACCCGTTACTCGGGTATCTGGAACAGAAATTTGGCGGGTTATACGGGCTCTGAGGTCAGAAAACGTTTCGTCAAGTTGCCGTGTAGGTGCATTGGTTTTGACCTGAATGAGGGTAGGGTGGTTCGAACGGTTTTACCAAAGGAACCACCTTGTTCTTTGCAACACATGTCAAACCACACTTAGCGTCAATTCTGACCAGCAACACGCGCCTGGTGGCGCGTAGGCGCGTGTTGGAGGCAAAGCATCAGGTGCTGAACCGGCCGCGCGTTGTCCAATATTTCCATGATGTTTCCGACCCATACTGTCACCTCACCGCACAGGTCTTACAGCAGTTTCGAGACACCTATGATATCGAGCTACGCCCACATCTGATTTCGGGCCCTCCGGCCGAGGCTTTGCCGGACCCGGCAGCACATCGGCAAAATGCTATCAAAGATGCGGCAAGGCTGGCCCGAAGGCTTGGTCTCAGCCCTCCTGAAGGCGCAGTTCCTGACGAGGCTTTCATTGCAATTGCGGAAAAACAGATGGCAGCCGAACTGACGAATGAGAGCTTTGTTAAAAATGTCCGAGGTATCAGCGAAGATCTTTGGTCGGGAAAGGGCTTTTCGTCGTCTGATCACCCCTTACCGGCTGCGCTGATCGAGGATGGTGACCAGCAACTTTCAGCTTTGGGTCACTATCTCGGCGGAACGTTTCACAACGATGGTGAATGGTATTGGGGCGTTGATCGTCTTCATTACCTCGAAAATCGGTTGCTGCACGTGGGTCTGGGAAGCGGATCGTCACCGATAGTGCCTTTGCCTTCAGTGCAACTGGACCAAGAGAAGTCTAAAGATCAGGAGATTGAGTTCTTCTTTTCTTTCCGCAGCCCTTATTCGTATCTGGCATTTGACCGGGCCGTCGACTTGGCACGCCATTACAACGCACGGCTGGTTCTGAGGCCGGTTTTGCCAATGTTGATGCGAGGCTTACCCGTCCCTCCACCCAAGTCCTCCTACATCCTTTATGATTGCGTGCGCGAAGCGCGGCGGTTGGGGATCCCGTTTGGGCGAATCTGTGATCCTTTGGGCAAAGGAGTCGAGCGTGGCTATGCCTTACTGGATTATGCCGAAGCGCAGGAAAAACTGCCTGAGTTCTGTTCCGCCTTCCTGCGCGGCGTCTGGTCAAAGGGTCTAAATGCTGCAACCGATCGTGGGCTTCGGATTATCGTCGAAAACGCGGGGTTGGATTGGCAGAGTGCGAAACCGCACGTTAGCTCGGATCATTGGAGAGATCGGGTAGCGGTCAATCAGGACCGCCTGCAAGAGATCGGGCTATGGGGTGTCCCAAGTTTCCGTGTCGCCGGGGAAAGTGTCTGGGGACAGGATCGCCTTTGGGCGGTCGAAGACCTTTTGATAAATAAAAAGGCGCCACACCCGAAAGTGTAGCGCCTGAATAATGTTATGGATCTGTCGGTTACTCTTCCGCTTCGTCCTCGTCGCCTTGATCGGCGATCCAGGCAACACTGACGACCACTTCGCCTTTGCCGGTGTTGAAGACCTTCACGCCACCGGCCGAGCGGGAGCGGAACGAAATCCCATCAACCGGCACCCGGATCGATTGGCCTTTGGACGTCGCCAGCATGATTTGATCTTCCATATCGACCGGGAACGAGGCGACGAGTTCGCCACCACGCATCGCCTTGTCCATGGCGGCCACACCCATCCCGCCGCGTCCGCGGACTGGGTAGTCGTGGCTAGAGCTCAGCTTGCCCGCGCCGCCTGCTGTGATTGTCAGGATCAGGTTTTCGGCTGCCGACATCTCGGCATACTTTTCCTGGTTGAAATCACTGCTTGCCGCGGCTTCCTCTTCGTCACCAGCGTCATCTTCGGTAAGCCCTGCAACCGCACGGCGCATTTTGAGGTAAGCCACACGATCTTCGGGGGTCGCTTCGAAATGGCGGATCACCGACATCGAAACCACGCGGTCTCCATTGGACAGCCTGATACCGCGCACACCGGTGGATTCGCGCGAGTTGAACACTCGTACATCGGTGGTGCGGAAGCGGATTGCACGACCCGAATTGGTGACCAGCATCACATCTTCATCCTCGGAACAGATGCGGGCGTTCACTAGCTCAACATCTTCGGGCAGCTTCATTGCGATCTTGCCGTTGCGCCGGACATTGGTGAAATCCGACAGACGGTTACGACGCACGTCGCCCGCGCTGGTGGCAAAGATGATCTGCAGGTTTTCCCATTCTTCATCGGGTACATCCACCGGCATGATCGCGGCGATGGAAACACCGGTCGGGATTGGCAGGATGTTGACAATTGCCTTGCCCTTACCGGTACGTCCCGATTGCGGCAGACGCCAGGTCTTGAGTTTGTAGACCATGCCATCCGTCGTGAAGAACAGCAGCTGCGTGTGGGTATTGGCAACGAAGAGGTTAGTGACAACATCCTCTTCCTTGGTCTGCATCCCCGACAGGCCCTTGCCGCCCCGCTTTTGCGCGCGGAAATCGGCCAGCGGAGTACGCTTGATGTATCCGCCCGACGTGACGGTCACGACCATATCCTCACGTTCGATCAGATCCTCGTCTTCCATGTCGCCGGACCAATCAACGATCTCGGTGCGACGGGGCACGGCAAACTGTTCACGAACGCTGCGCAGCTCATCTCCGATGATCGACATGATGCGCTCTCGCGAGGACAGAATATCGAGGTATTCCTGGATCTTACCTGCCAGTTCTTCCAGCTCGTCCGTGACCTCTTTGACACCGATCTGAGTCAGTCGCTGCAGACGTAGGTCAAGGATGGCGCGGGCCTGAACTTCGGTCAGGTTATAGGTGCCGTCGTCATTCATCTTGGACAGAGGATCGTCGATCAGGCGCAGATAACTTTCGATCTCAGCCGCGGGCCAGCGACGGGTCATCAGCTTTTCACGCGCTTGCGCGGCGTCAGCGGATGACCGGATTGTGGCGACCACCTCATCAACGTTCGACACGGCCACGGCCAGGCCACACAGGATGTGGCTGCGTTCGCGGGCTTTGCGCAGGTCATACGCGGTGCGACGGGCGACGACATCTTCACGGAAGTCGATGAAAGAGGTCAGGAACCGGCGCAGGGTCAACTGCTCGGGCCGGCCTCCATTCAGCGCCAGCATGTTGCAACCAAAAGAGGTCTGCATCGGCGAGAAACGGAATAGCTGGTTCAGAACAACTTCGGGCGTCGCATCGCGCTTGAGTTCGACCACGACACGCACACCATTGCGGTCGGATTCGTCCTGAACGTGGCTGACGCCTTCGATGCGTTTTTCGCGAACGGCTTCGGCGATCTTTTCGATCATCGAGGCCTTGTTCACCTGATAGGGAATCTCGTCCACGACGATGGCATAGCGGTCCTTGCGGATTTCCTCGACGCGGGTCTTGGAGCGGATTATGACGCTGCCGCGCCCTTCCAGATAGGCTTTGCGCGCGCCGGAACGGCCCAACATCACACCACCGGTTGGGAAATCAGGGCCGGGGATATATTCGATCAGCTGTTCGGATGTCAGATCCGGTTCATCGATCAGCGCCAGCGTTGCGTCGATGACTTCGCCAAGGTTGTGCGGCGGGATGTTGGTTGCCATGCCGACGGCGATACCACCGGCACCGTTGACAAGCATGTTCGGGAAACGGGCGGGAAGAACCGTTGGTTCACGGTCCTTGCCGTCATAGTTGTCCTGAAAATCGACCGTCTCTTTTTCAATATCGGCCAGCAGAGATGCGGCGGGCTTGTCCATCCGCACTTCGGTATAGCGCATGGCCGCCGGGTTATCGCCGTCCATCGAGCCAAAGTTGCCCTGACCATCCAGCAGCGGCAGCGACATCGAGAAATCCTGCGCCATCCGCACCAGCGCGTCATAGATCGCGCTGTCACCATGCGGGTGGTACTTACCCATGACATCGCCAACCGGACGGGCCGATTTGCGGTATGACTTGTCGTGGGTATTGCCCGTCTCGTGCATGGCATAGAGGATGCGCCGGTGCACCGGTTTCAGGCCATCGCGCAGATCGGGGATCGCGCGGGACACGATGACCGACATCGCATAGTCCAGATAGGACGTGCGCATCTCGGATTCGATGGATACCGTCGGGCCGTCATATACGGGACGCTGGGGCGGTGTTTCATCCATGTTTTCTGGGGTTTCTGGCGTATCGCTCACGTAACCTGCCCGTTTATTGTGCTGGGTCTATATCTTGTGGATGTACCTTATCAGACCCGGCACATAAGGTGCAAGCAAGCAGCGCATTCTGTGCAAAAAACACCCGTAACACTGGGGTAACATATTGTTAACTAAGGGTTAGGTGGTTTCTGTGTTATGCTGAAGAGACCTTGCAACAATTTTGGAGGTCTGCATGGAGCAAAGCGAAACAGAACTGATGCTCAAGGGGTATGGGCTGACGACGGCCGAATTTTTTTATCACATGCCCGACTATATTCACGTGCTCAATACATTTATCTGGCAGGAATACGACCTTGCGCCGGATCATCCCAAACTATTCGATTT
The DNA here is from genome assembly GCF_059611125.1 of Ruegeria sp. CDSB029. NCBI lineage: Bacteria > Pseudomonadati > Pseudomonadota > Alphaproteobacteria > Rhodobacterales > Roseobacteraceae > Ruegeria > Ruegeria sp. CDSB029. The sequence goes on along the minus strand of NZ_JBXWOX010000008.1, from coordinate 7,664 downwards.
TATTGAATTCTGGCAGCGAGAGATTGAAGGACCGCTGCATTCCGTGCGGTTTACACATCGAAAAATGATCGCGCCCGGGGAATGGCGCAACGTGGTAGGCGAATTCCGAGTGAATTGACGCCCGGGCGCATCAGGCCCAAACCCATATACATTTCCGGTGCATCCGGTATCGTGGCGGCGAAGTCATTGGCCACAAGCGGAAACACGGAATGCCCAGAGTTTTATTGATTGCAGTTGCCATCTGCCTAGCCGGGCCAGTGTCGGCCGAAGGTGTCCTTGATAAAATCAAGAAGGGCGCTGAAAATACGGCTAATGCTGTCGGACGCGGGGCAGAAACCGTCGGGCAGACACTCGAAAAAGGGGCGAACGCGGTTGACGAAACCATCACGTCCACCTCTGATTTGCTGTCCAACGAGGCGACGCCCCAAGAGACCCGCGCCAAGCTGGATGTTATGGCCGTCGATGTGTTGGCGCAGTTGCTTGCCGAAAACCCCGAAGCACAAACGCTATATGATGTCAGTGCGGGATATGCTGCGTTCGATTCCCGCAAAGTGACGGTGTTCCCGGTGTCCGCAGGGTACGGGCGCGGTGTCGCCGTGAACAAAGAGACTGGTCAGCACACCTATATGAATATGGGAACCGGCGGCGTGGGCGCGGCGATCGGTATCGGCGGGTTCGAAACCAAATTCGTGATCCTGTTTGAAACCCAAGCAGATTTGGACAGTTTTATCACGCAAGGTTACGACGCGACTGCGGAATCCGGAGCGATGTATGGAGATGAGCGCACCGATGAGACGCTCAGGTTCACAGACGGGCGGTCGTTTTTTGTGCTCAGCAAAAAGGGCTGGCGTGTTTCGGCTGGGGCGTCAGGCACAAAATACTGGAAATCGCCCGAGTTGAACTGATCAGCCCGAGCAGCTGGCGCCGCCCAGAACGCAGAACTTTGCGCAATGTGGGTGGTTGAGGTGCACGTCGGCCTCGGCCTCGGCCAGTGTGGTGCCCATTTCAAACTCAGGCTCGTACGGCAGTAGGGTACAGGCCAGAACGGCAGGCCGTTCTGCGCCTTTGCGTTTGACCACCATGCGGGCATTCGAACACATTACAGCCTCGGGTGGTTTATCCAGAATGCCCCAGCAAGCGGTTGTGATTTCGGGGACTTCGACAGTTTCGTCCATCTCGGGGAACAAAACGGTCTGGCCAGGATTCTGTGCGTCGATGTCAAAGCTGTGCTGCTTGAAGAACGCCTCATACCCGGCGCGGCTGTCGGCGTCGCTGTCACCCCAGACCGTGCGGCCTGCGATAGCGATATTGAACCCGTTGTCGCGCAACCACTCCATTCCAGTGATCGTCTTGTCAAAGCTGCCTTTTCCGCGTTCCTCGTCATGCAGTTCGGGGCGATAGTGGTCCACGGAAACTCGAAGTGTCAGCTTGTTTCCATAGTTGCGTTTCAGATCCAGCAACCCCTCGCGCATCTTGCGGCGCATCATCGGCAGCATTGCATTCGTCAGGATCAAAACATCATAGCCGCGTTCCAACGCGACACGAGTCATGTCGATCATTTCCGGGTTCATAAAGGGCTCGCCCCCAGTGAACCCAATCTCACGCACCGGCCAGTTGCGTTCTTCGATCTGGTCCAAGTAGTCGCGCACCTCTTCGGTGGTGATATAGACCAGCGCGTCGTTGGTTGGACTGCTGGCGATGTAGCAGTTGACGCATTCGATGTTGCAAAGAGTGCCGGTATTGAACCACAACGTCTCGGGGTTTTTCAACGCTACGGAAGCGCGGGTCTGCCCATCTGCTGTCACCAATTTGTTCTGAAATTTGCCGATATTGGCGGTCTGAGGCGCGTTGTCTTTCATTCCGGTATCCGGTTCTTTGAAGTTACTTCTGATGTAGCTGCTCGACTCGGATTAGTTAAGTCAGGCAAGTGCGACCTGACAGAGTTTTGATGATGGGGGATTTACGCTGACCGATTGCGCTAACATTGGACATGCCCGGCGGGGCAAGATAAGGAAAAACCATGGTTTCTCGCGTCATACCAGTTGATCCGTTCGATCTCGTCATTTTTGGCGGGACCGGCGACTTGGCGCAACGTAAGATTCTACCGGCCCTGTTTCGGCGCTTTTGTTCAGGGCAGTGGGCCGAAGGCGTCCAAATCATTGGCGCGGCGCGCACGGTCCACGACCGCGCGGGGTTTCAGGCATTGGTCGCCGAATCGCTGCGAACCCATGCGGCTGCGCAATGCCAGGACGAGGGCGCATTCCGCGCGTTTCTGGACCGCGTCGACTATGTAACTCTGGACGGATACTCGAATGAAGGATGGGATCAGCTTTCTGACAAGCTGAACCAAGATCGGGTGCGCGCGTTCTACTTCTCGGTCGGTCCGCGCCTGTTTGGGCCTTTGGCCGAGCGGATCAAGGCGCATGATCTTGCGACGCCAAGCACGCGGATTGTCGTTGAAAAACCCTTTGGCCACGATCTGGAAAGCGCACGGGCGTTAAACGCGACCTTGGCTGAGCATTTTCGGGAAAGCCAGATTTACCGGATCGACCACTATCTGGGTAAGGAAACCGTCCAGAACCTGATGGCCGTTCGTTTTGGCAATATGCTGTTCGAACCGCTGTGGAACAGCCAGTATGTCGATCACATCCAGATCACGGTGGCCGAATCCGTAGGTATCGACGGGCGGGAAGAGTATTATGAGCGCGCAGGTGCCATGCGCGACATGATGCAGAATCACCTGATGCAGTTACTGTGCCTAATCGCGATGGAGCCGCCGGCGAAGTTTGATCCGGATGCCGTGCGGGACGAAAAGCTCAAGGTTATTCGTGCCCTTGATCAAGTTGAACCGCACCACATCGTGCGTGGACAGTTCGATGGCCGCGGCGGCCGAAAAGGATACCGCGAAATTGTGGGCAACCCACGTTCGACCACCGAAAGCTATGTGGCGCTGCGGGCGCATATCAGCAATTGGCGTTGGGCGGGCACGCCGTTCTATCTACGCACGGGCAAACGTCTGGTTGCGCGGTCATCGGTGATCAATGTGATGTTTAAAGACGCGCCGCATTCAATTTTCGGCGAAGAGGCTGGACGCCACGCGAATGTCCTGTCGATCCGGCTGCAGCCGAACGAAGGAATAACGCTGAAGGTGACGATCAAGGAACCGGGCCCGGGTGGTATGCGTCTGGTCGATGTGCCCTTGGACATGAGTTTTGCCGAGGCGCTAGGGTCAGGAAATCAAGACCCCCCGGATGCATATGAACGGCTGGTCATGGACGTGATCCGGGGCAACCAGACACTGTTCATGCGCGGGGATGAGGTCGAGGCCGCATGGGCCTGGACCGACCCGATCATTGCCGGCTGGCACGCGCGCGGTGACGTACCAAAACCATACGAAAGCGGCAGCACAGGTCCGGGCGACGCCGAGCTGTTGATGAAACGAGATGGTCGCCGTTGGCAAGGAATAAACCCATGAAGATTCAGGAATATGCCGATCGCGACATGCTGGCGATTGACGTGGCAAACGCCTTGGCCGGAGAGTTGGAGGCTGCCTTGCTGCATCACGACATGGTTTCGTTGGCCGTGCCGGGCGGCACGACCCCCGGGCCGGTATTCGATGGCCTGTGCGCGGCTGATCTGGAATGGGACCGTGTGCGGGTTTTACCCACGGACGAACGCTGTGTTCCGGGTGATAGCGACCGTTCGAACGAACGGCTGATCCGGCAGCGCTTGCTGACAAACCGTGCTTCGGCTGCTCAATACGTGCCGCTGTATGTTGAAGGTAAAGAACCGGACGATGTCCTGCCGGAAATCGAATCCTTGATTACACCAGTCTTGCCGCTTTCGGTTCTGGTTCTTGGAATGGGCGAGGATATGCACACAGCTTCTCTGTTTCCGGGGATGGAGGGGCTTGAAGACGCGCTGGATAGTCACGCGCCACCGCTTGCAGTCGCCCGTCCCGAAACCCAGCCAGAGGCGCGGATCACGCTGACTGGCCCCGTGTTGGATGGAGCGCTATCCAAACACCTGATTATCTTTGGCGCCACCAAGCGCGATGCGTTGGATAAGGCCATGTCTCTGCCTCCGGAAGAGGCCCCGATCGCTGCCGCGCTGACCGGCATGACGGTTCATTGGGCGGAGTGACACAGATGCAGTTGGACCCGCTCAAAAATCTAGCGTCCGAAGTGCAGGACGAGGCCATCCTCGGGCTGTTTGAAAGCGATCCGAACCGGGCTCAGACTTTTTCCGCGTCCACCGGAGATCTGCTGTTTGATTATTCCAAAACCCAGATCACAGATGACGTCCGAAAGGCCTTGATCGCGTTGTGTGATGAGGCTGGCCTGGCTTCGCGCCGCGCGGCGATGTTCGATGGTGAAAAGATCAACGAAACCGAAGGCCGTGCCGTTCTACACACAGCGCTGCGTAATCTGGATGGTGGCCCGGTTGAGGTCGATGGTCTGGACGTCATGCCTGATGTTCTGGACACTCTGCAACGGATGCGTGTCTTCGCAGAAGAGGTGCGCGGCGGGGCGGTCACCGGGGCAGGGGGCGCCTTTACCGATGTGGTCAATATCGGGATCGGTGGTTCGGATTTGGGCCCAGTGATGGCGACGCATGCGCTGTCCCCGTATCATGATGGACCAAGACTGCACTATGTCTCGAATGTGGACGGCGCACATATCGCCGATACGCTGCGCCAGCTTGATCCAACGCGGACACTGGTGATTGTTGCCTCCAAAACTTTCACGACCATCGAGACGATGACCAATGCCCGAACCGCGCGAGCTTGGATGGAAGATGGCGGCGGCGATCCGGGCAAGCAGTTTGCCGCCGTGTCCAGTGCGCTGGACAAAACCCAAGCCTTTGGTATTCCCCAAGAGCGCGTTTTCGGTTTTGCCGATTGGGTTGGCGGGCGCTATTCGGTCTGGGGCCCAGTGGGCCTGCCGGTAATGATCGCCGTAGGGTCAAATGCTTTTGACGCATTCTTGCGCGGCGGGCAGGCGATGGATGTACATTTCCGCGCCGCCGACTGGGTCGAAAATATGCCCGTTATGCTGGCTTTGGTCGGCATTTGGCATCGTCAGGTTCTGGGCCACGCTAGCCGGGCCGTGCTGCCGTACGATCAAAGACTGCTGCGTCTACCCGCGTATTTTCAACAGCTCGAGATGGAATCGAACGGCAAATCTGTTGCCATGGACGGCAACACTCTGACCATTCCCTCGGGTCCCGTCGTTTGGGGTGAGCCGGGCACCAATGGGCAGCATGCATTTTATCAGTTGATCCACCAAGGCACCGACGTGATCCCCTGTGAGTTCATGGTTGCGGCCGAAGGGCACGAACCGGAATTGACCCACCATCACCGCCTGTTGCTGGTCAATTGCCTTGCGCAGTCCGAAGCTCTGATGCGCGGACGGTCGCTGGGTGAAGCACGGCAACGGATGGCGGAGAAGGGGCTGGAAGGGGACGAGCTGGAACGGCAAGCCCGTCACCGTGTTTTTCCGGGCAACCGTCCTTCGACAACGTTGATGTATCCAATGCTCACGCCGTTTGTTCTGGGCCAGATCATCGCGCTTTACGAACATCGTGTGTTTGTCGAGGGCGTCCTATTGGACATCAACTCGTTCGACCAGTGGGGCGTTGAGCTGGGCAAGGAACTTGCGACATCTCTCGGCCCGATCGTCGACGGAGAAGAAAGCGCGACTGGCAAGGACGGCTCGACCGCTGCCCTGGTTGCCTATGCAATGCGCCACCGCGATTATTAACGCGGTTTTTTGCAGTCTGCCGTGAAGGCAGGCTGCATTCTTTTATTGTCAGACAATTAAATGATTGGCAGGGTCTGTTCTTAGGGAACGCCCTGAACACTTTGCTTTGCGCACGCTGGCGAGTGGCATCAGGCAAGCAGACAGCACTGCCCAATAGAGGCGACGCTGATAATGGGAGGATGTCCATGCTGGGACAGATGATGACGCAGCCTTTGCTGATTTCGTCGCTGATTGATCACGCCGAACGCTATCATGGCCAGACCGAGATCTACTCGGTCGAAACCGATGGATCGGTCACCGAAACCACATGGGAGCAAGTGGCGCAAAACGCGCGAAAACTGGGATCAGCGCTGACCAAGCTGCGGTTGGAGCCGCAGGATCGAATTGGCACGTTGGCCTGGAACAACCGGCGACATCTGGAGATCTACTATGCCACGTCCGGTGCGGGATATGTGTGCCACACGGTGAACCCCCGGTTGTTCCCTGAACAACTGACTTACATCATCAACCACGCAAAAGACCGGGTTCTGTTCTTTGATGCGACATTCATTCCTTTGGTCGCGGCCCTGCACGAACACCTGACCGAAGTGCGCCATTTCGTTTTGATGGGCCCACGGAATGAAGACGCCGTTGCCCAAATCCCTGGCGTCGCGTTCTATGATGACCTGATCGAAACTGGCGATGGCGATTTTCAGTGGCCGAGTTTCGATGAAAACACAGCGTCCAGCCTGTGTTACACCTCGGGCACGACGGGCAATCCCAAAGGCGTTCTGTATTCCCATCGTTCCACAGTTCTGCACAGTTTCGGATCGAACACGCGAGATGTCATCGGCTTTTCAGCTATGGATGTCGTGATGCCAGTGGTTCCGATGTTCCACGTCAACGCATGGGGGTCGCCCTATGCCTGCGCCATGTCCGGTTCGCGCATGGTGCTGCCAGGGCCGGGCCTGCATGGCGAAGCCTTGGTGAATTTGGTCGATAAATATGGCGTGACGCTTGCAATGGGCGTTCCGACGATCTGGCAGGGCTTGCTGGCACATGCCGAAAAATCAGGAAGCAAACTGGCCAGCTTGAACCGCACCGTGATTGGTGGTGCTGCGTGTCCGCCCTCGATGATTGAGACCTTCCGCGAAACTTATGGCGTTGATACGGTTCACGCGTGGGGTATGAGTGAGATGAGCCCGTTGGGTACAACGAACAATCCGTTGGCCAAGCATTTTGACCTGCCGCTTGAAGAACAACACAAGCTGCGCGAAAGCCAGGGCAGACCGCCTTATGGCGTCGAGTTGAAGATCGTCGATGATGACGGCAAGGATCTGCCTCAAGATGGCGTCACGCAGGGCGATCTGCTGGTGCGCGGGCATTGGGTGTTGGACAGCTATTTCCAGATGCAGGATGAAGACCTGCTGCAGGACGGATGGTTCGCGACCGGAGATGTCGCAACGTTGGACCCGGACGGATACATGACAATCCGGGACCGGTCCAAGGACATCATCAAATCCGGGGGTGAATGGATCAGCTCGGTTGAGCTTGAAAACATCGCTGTTGCCCATCCGCAGCTTGCCACGGCAGCCGTTGTTGGCGTGCCTCATCCCAAATGGGACGAACGCCCCTTGTTGGTGGCCGTCAAAGCCGAAGGTTCCGACCCCAGCGAAGAAGAGTTGCTGGCCTTCTTTGACGGCAAGATTGCCAAATGGCAGGTTCCCGACAAGGTTGTCTTTGTGGACGCGCTTCCATTGAACGCGACCGGCAAGGTCCTAAAGCGCAACCTGCGCGCGGACTTCGAGGATGCCTTGATGGGCTAAGCGCCTGATATTTTTGGAAATGGCTCCGGCGGTAGGGATCGAACCTACGACCAATTGATTAACAGTCAACTGCTCTACCGCTGAGCTACGCCGGAAC